>DGOD01000048.1 GCA_002389265.1 Gammaproteobacteria bacterium UBA4475 | reverse complement strand
AGTTGACCGCCCTCTACCAATTCCGAGGTCGCAGCGACCACGTAGAATCCTTCTGCCATTTTGAATCACTCTTTAAAATGCAGTTAACGGGTCTTCGATATTCCGTCGACCCGCGTTCCTTGCTAGCTATTGGTTAAGCGGTACGCTGGTCTGGCAGCTGGTAATGCTCGGCTTCCAGCTGCGCTCTGATGGTCTTCTTGTCAATTTTTCCGGTTGAGGTCATCGGGATCTGTTTGACGAAGATAACATCATCAGGTAGCTGCCATTTTGCGAATACCTCGGCGCAATGCTCGAGGATCAATTCTGGCGTAACATTCGAGCCCTCTACCAAAATGACGAGCGCGACAGGTCGTTCGTCCCACTTTGGGTGCGGTTGGGCGACGACCGCTGCTTGGGCTACGCCGTCGAGGGCGACAATATGGTTTTCAAGGTCTACCGAAGAAATCCACTCCCCGCCAGATTTGATCAGGTCCTTGGATCGATCGGCGATAATCAGATATTCCTCGGCATCAATTTTGGCAACATCGCCGGTGACCAGCCAGCCATTGTGAAATTTTTCAGGTTGCGGGTCATTAAAGTACTCGGCCGCGATCCAGGGACCGCGAATCAATAACTCGCCGACGGAGTCGCCATCGTGGGGTAGAGGGTTCCAATTCTCGTCGAAGATCTCAATTTCAAGACCCGGCATCGCCAGGCCCGCTTTGGCAATATTGTCAAATTGCTGGTCCTCAGTCAGCTTCAGGTGCGAACGTTTCGCAACCTTGCGTGACAGAGTGCCCAGAGGATTGGTTTCAGTCATGCCCCAGCCCTGGACCATCTCTACGCCATATTGTTCCCAGTACCAACGCATCATCGAGACCGGAGGCGCTGAGCCGCCGCAGGTTAAACGTGATAGCTGACTCAGATCATACTTGCCATTCTTGTCGGCATCGAGCAGGGCACGAATCCCTTGCCAGATAGTTGGCACGCCAGCGGAGATGGTCACCTCCTCATCAACCATCAGTTGTAGGAGTTTGTCGGCAGTCATGTATTTATGTGGCAAGACCTGTTTGCAGCCCAGCATGGAAGCGGAGAATGGCAGCCCCCAGCCCATGGCATGAAACATGGGGACGATCCCACAGAGTGAGTCCAATGCTGTGAGCCCCATGGAGTCAGTCATGGACTGAGTCATTGTATGCAAGTAGGTGGAGCGATGGGTGTACATGACGCCCTTAGGCTTGCCGGTGGTGCCGCTGGTGTAGCACAGGCCCATGGGGGCCGTCTCTTCAATCTCAGGCCAGTCATAGACCGGCGAATGACCCTGAATAAAGTCTTCATAGTCTATGCAATTTGGGAAGCTTGATTCGCCACCCTCGCCGTGCCGACAAATGATTAGTAGCTCCACGCTGGGTATCTTGCCGACCAAGGGTTCGAGTAATGGCAGGAGATCTTCATCGGCGAAAATAACGCGGCTGTTGGCGTGATTGATAATGTATTCAAGATCCATCGGCGCAAGTCGAATATTCAAGGTATGTAGCACCGCGCCCATGGACGGTACACCCTGGTAGAGCTCGAGGTGGCGATAGTTATTCCACATAAAGCTCGCGACCCGGTCGCCAATCTGAATGCCGTGAGCCTGCAGTGCACCTGCTAACTGGTTAGCATGATCCCAGGTGGTCTTGAGTGTCTGTCGATGAGTGCCGTTGGCTTGTAGCGTGACCACTTCTTCATTGGGATCTAGCTTCGCGCCCCGGCCTAGAATCCTGGACAGGATTAATGGCGTATTTTGCATGGTCATGATGGTGCTCCTAGAATTCATTTAGCGGGCTGCAGATGGCTGCTTCCGCCGCAGATGCTCGACAAAAGGCGCTAGGATAACGGAAACGGAGAGGATTATAAATCATCGCGGTATTCACTGTGATGCTGAGGCCGGAGCTTCAGGGCTGCGTGGGGTGCCAGAGTCAACGAGATTGGGTAATGGCTAGTGTTGCCGGTTTGGAACCGTTATATTCGGTTTTTGTGTTTGGGTGTCATGAATGAAGCAAGCAGTCAGCAACGAGTCCACGATTGATAGGGACGCAAGCCGGTTACGCTGGTCTGTGATCAGCGCTTATGGGGCGCCAGGCGTGGGTGCTGGCTATATGTATCTCTTGATCGGCCTCTATATTATGAAGTTTTCCACCGATGTGTTGCTGATTGCACCGGCGGTTATGGGCACAATTTTTGGTATCTCACGGGTCTGGGATGCCGTTTCTGATCCATTGGTCGGCTATATGAGTGATCGCACTCGGCATTCCTTGGGTCGTCGCCGATTATGGTTGTTGCTGAGTATAGTGCCCATCTCGGGAACTTTTATCATGGTCTTCTCGCCGCCTGCCAGCCTCCATGGCACCGAGTTGATTGCCTGGATGGCCGTCGGTGTGATTGGGTTTTATTCAGCAGCGACGATTTTTATCGTTCCGCATATGTCTCTTGGCGCCGAGTTAACACCAAATTACCATGAACGCAGCCGCCTTTACGGGTTGCGCCACGCGGCGTTTACGATTGGCTCGATACTGGCGCTGGTGAGCATGCAATTGTTGATCAACGCCGAGCGGGTCAGCGAGGCTGCTGTGCGGCAGACAGCCTTTGAACTTAGCGCGCTGGCGGCGCTGGTCACCGCCGGCCTGATTCTCTATGCGGTGGCTAAGCTTCGTGAGCGCCCGGATTATCAGGGTCGAGTCAATGCTAGTCCCTTTGGAGCCTTCAAAGATGTCTGGCGTAATCATCACGCTCGACTCGTCCTGGCAGTCTCGTTTATTGAGAACATTGGCAGCGCGGTGATTGGTATCCTGACCCTATACGTTGCGCAATATGTCGTGGGGCGCCCGGAGCTCGCGGCGCTGATTATCCTCAGCTACATGATTCCCTCAACGTTGTCGGTGCCCTTGTGGATCCCGCTATCCCGTCGCTTTGGCAAGATTCGATTATGGATGTTCTCCATGATGCTGACCGGTGTTTCCTTTGGCGGCATGTTCAGTCTGCCCTGGCTGGAACCGGACATTCGTCTGGTGGTGATATTTGGTCTCGCGGTGTTTGCCGGGCTCGCGGCAGGTTGCGATGGAACCATCGCTCCCTCGGTGCAGAGCGACATTATTGATTACGATGAGTATATGACGGGCGAGCGCAAGGAGGGTTCTTACTTTGCGGCCTTTAATTTTGTCCATAAGAGTGCAACCGGTGTGATGATCCTGATCACAGGCTACGTTTTGCAATTCTCCGGATTTGTGCCCAATCAGTTGCAAACCATGAACGTACAAGTGTCCATGGTATTTCTCTACGGGCTTTTACCGTTGATTTGCTACTGCATAGGTGCTGCGTTATTTTCCCGTTTTACGCTGGATGAGGCAACTCACCAACAGATGCGGGACGAGATGGATGCCCGCCGCTAGGCCATGTAACTGAGTTCGAGTGCCGGGCAGCTCACAACAGATTGGTCTTCAGGCGCAAGCTGATGCGTCGATGATGATGCAATGCCTCGATGCTGAAGATCAACAGTGCGACCCAAATGCAGGCAAAAGTGATCAGGCGCTCAATGCCGAAGGCTTCGTTAAAAATAACGATGGCGATCACCAGTGTCAGGCTGGGGGCAAGATATTGAAACATGCCTGCAGCGGTCAGAGATAAACGACCCACTGCAGCCGCAAAGCACAGCAGGGGAAAAGAAGTTACGACGCCACCGAGCATCAGCAAGACATCGGTAGAACGATCTATATGCGCAAAACTCACGGCCCCCTGACTGTAGAACCAGGCGAGGCAAGCCAGCGCCGGGGGCAGCATCATCAGAGTTTCGATGGCGAGCCCACCCACAGGGTGAAGTTGCAGCGATTTACGAATCAGGCCGTAAAAACCGAAACTGAAGGCCAGCGCCAGTGAAACCCAAGGCAGTGCGCCGAGCGTAAATACCTGAAAGCCGATGCCCAGCGCGGCGATGCTGATCGCGATCCACTGCAGCGGGCGGAGATATTCGCGCAAAAAGAGCATGCCAAGAAAGACGTTAACTAAGGGATTGATAAAGTAACCTAGGCTGGCCTCAACGATATTGTTACTGATGATGGCATCAATAAAAATCAGCCAATTAATCGACAAGAGTATCGCTGTTACCAGGCACAAGCCGAGCTGGCGTCGAGTCACCCGTAACGCCGCCAGTTGGCCCGTATAAGCCAAGATGCCGAGGAGCAGGAACACCGACCAGATGACCCGGTGGCAAAGAATTTCTATTGGCGAGACATGGCCTAGGAGCTTGAAGTAGATCGGAGCCACCCCCCAGAAGCCATAAGCTGCCAGTGCAAAATAGGCGCCGTGCATTGTGCGCTGGTCAAACATGTTGGTCGCCTGTGAAAGAGTCGGCACTGTAAGGCCGCGCTGGTGGTTTGGCAAGGTCGAAGTTAGTTTGCGCGAGTTAAATCTGCGCCAACGCCATGTGGGTCTGTACGCCCCCTGTTAATGTCTGCCTATGGGCAGGCTGCATGGCCGTCAATGTCGAGGTGGCCAGGCAAAGGCTCGGCATTGAGGTCATTCAGTCAGGTCAACGACCAAAATTTCGCCTGAGGCATTCACCGGCCGCTTCAGCCACTTGCCTTCAATCTGTGCTTGCTCACCATAAATTTTCTGGCAGCGCTGGGCAAGATCGGTAAATGGTGAACGACAGGGGTCGGCGATGATCACCTGGGAGACGCCCGCCTTTTTTGCGCGCTTGATCAGGTTGAGCAGCATGCCAGACATTTCTTCCCAAAAACAAATGTCAGCACCAACGATGATATCAAAGTCCTGTAATTTCGCGGTGGTCAGCTGCTGGAAAGTCATTTTTTTGCCTTCAATGCAGACGCCGTTTTGTTCGGCGTGTAATTGCATATAGGGCAGAACATTTTCGTCAGCGTCGATACCCGTCACTTGCGCATCGAATTGTCGTGCACAGTAGATGCCCAACAAACCCCAGCCACAACCTATTTCCAGGACCTTTAGGTTTTTTTTCAGGGGGTGCTTTTTCAGGTAGTCCATAATCAGGAAGCTGGAGTTCCAGAATTTGTTACCGTGAATGTCGGCTATGTAACCCGCGCGCTTCAGACGGCGGATTTCCTTGTGGTTCGAGTTGAGTATTTTTAAGCCGAACGCGGTTCGCTGATTGCGGATAGTCATAGGGAGGTTACAGGGATCGTTAAAAGCGTCTAGTCTAACAGTCGGCTACGACTGACGAAACTCCTTTGCCGATGGGTAACCTTTTGTATTAAATAAAGGCGTTGTATAGTCACTGTTCATCTGCAGTGGTGCCATTCACATTGAGCTGTGGAACAAGCCTGAGCCGTCTCACACAGCCTCGACGAGAAGATATCATGATCCAATTTTTGAAGCGCACAGTGCCACTGGCGATATTGACATCCCTCCTGGCGGTCTCGGCTATCGCAGAGTCGGGCGTCGCTACGTCGGGCGTCGCTACTCCGACGGCACCAATGGCCTTGCACGTGAGTAAAGATAGCCAGGTGGCGGCTAGCCTGACAGTTTACAGTGATAATTTCGCGGTTGTCCGGGAGGTGAGGCGAGTAACACTGCCCGAGGGGCTCATCGAACTTGAGTATCGCGATGTGGCAGCCCATATTGACCCGACATCGGTCGCCATTGTGTCTCGCGGCGACGCCAGCGGGTTCGAGGTGCTTGAGCAAAGCTATCGCTATGATCTGTTGAACCGCGAGTCGCTGCTGGCGAGGTTTCTCAACCGAAAATTAAAGTATGCGCGCAGTGTGCGCTTTGATAACAAATTCGAGACGATTTACCGAGAAGGAAATCTGCTTGCAATCAACCCTGAGATCGTCAATTTTGGTGATGAGATAGCGATCGCGCCGGAAGGGACCATTACCCTAGGATCTGTGCCCCCCGACCTGAAGACAGTGCCAACATTAGTGTGGCTCGTGGAGAATAACCGAGCCGGGTCGCGCCTGCTTGAGACCACTTATATATCCACTAATATTAAATGGCAGGCTGATTATGTGCTGGTGCTCGACCGGGATAAACCCATGTTCGATCTCTCCACCTGGGTGAGTCTGGAGAATCAAAGTGGTGCGCAGTATTCGCATGCTTCAATCAAATTGGTCGCGGGTCAGATCAATCGGGTTAATGATCGCCGGCCTGATATGGAGCGACCTCTGACCGCCATGAGGATGGAAAGCCAGGTTCCTCGGCAAGAGTCATTCTTCGATTATCATCTTTACACATTGCCCCTGAAGACCTCGATTGCCCATAACGAAACCAAACAGTTGCGATTGATGGCTGCCACTGGCGTGAGCTTTCTGAAATCATATGTTTTGGACTCGCAGCTGCAGAATTATCAGGCGGTTGAGTCGAGAAATGCGAATGTCGATATCCGTATGCAGTTTGCGAATACGTCATCGAATCAGCTGGGCCAGCCTTTGCCTGCGGGCAAAGTCAGGGTTTATTTGAAAGATAGCGATGGCGAGTTGCAGCTTGTTGGTGAGGATCGAATAACCGCACTGGCCGAAGGCGAAATCGCGCACATGAGTCTTGGTCAGGCCTTTGATTTGAGGGCAGAACACAAGCAACTGGCGTTTCGACGTTTGGGCGAGCGGATCATTGAGGTGACAACAGAAATGACAGTGCAAAACCGTAAGCCTGAGGCGGTGACGGTAACTTTGAACGAAAAACTGTTTGGTGACTGGGAAATTACTCAGGAAAGTCTCAAAGGCAAAAAAACCGATGGTGTTATCCAGACCTATCAACTGGCAGTTGCAGCGGGTAGTAGCGCCACAGTCGTCTATACCGCCAGAATCAACTACTAGGGACGCTCATTCCGGAGCCCGCCAAGCAGCTTGTGCTCGATAGCTGTTAAGCCCTACGAAAGTGCCGCCGTTGCGCTCGCACAGAATGCGCATAAAATGCGCAAAGCGAAAACCCGAAGCCTGGAATTGGGCGGCTTGGGAGAATATCACGGGAAAGCCAACGCCGTGTATCCGGACCAACCGTTCGCCGCTTGTATTTTGCAGGTTAATACGGTCCACCTGATTAATCACGCCGGCGATCGAGCTACCATTAAAATCGTCGCCAAAGACATACAGGCTGATTTTTCGGCCAGGCTGATAGAAGGTTGAAATCGCTTTGGTAATTCCCTTTTCTGGACTAGACCGACTGAATGCATTCCAGTTGGCCAACCGCTTTAAAATGGCGCGACGTCTTGCGGGCGTATCGGGAATCCATTGATCGGCGTATTGACTGAACATGTATTGACCCTGGTCATTCATGATCTGCACACCCTTCAGGCTCGGGTAGACAGCTAGGGTTTCCTCGACTTTTTGCATGACGAGCGGCCAAGCGAATTCGCGCATGCTGCCGGATGTGTCGATAATAAAGATAACGTAATCGCTATCAACAGGGATGCCGCCAATCAGGTCGCTGGCGGCTGATTTTTGGTACTCTGCCAGCAATATTTGCATCTCGGCCGACAACGATTGCCTGGCCTGGCTAAGTCTTTCAATAGTGCTGTTGTGGGTAGTTGAGCGGCGCTGCACTGCTGTGTATTCGGCTTGCAGTGTGGTCAATTTGTCCTCAAGATTTCTAAGTGTTTGCAACTGTAACTTGCTGTCATTCTCTTGATGAATTCGATCTCGATCGAGTTTTCCTCGTTGGTCCCGTGCTGAGTTTAATTGCAACTCAAGGGCGGTTACCTGTTGCTGAATATTGCTGCTGGATTGCGCGAATATCAACGGCTCGTAAACCTTGGTCAGAACTAACAATAGTATTAACGCGCCAAACCCACAGCTGATGACGTCTAGAAAAGAAAGGCTGAGGGTCTCGATTTCGCGCCGTTTCTTGCTCATCAGGGCCAATCCTTGGAAGGGCTGATAAACGACCCGCCGGTTCTTTGAGCCAGAATCCAATAAGAAGGTGTCGCCAACGGGTCGCCTTCCATGGGAAACAGAATAATGTTGATGGGGATGGTGGCAGGGAGCTGCATTACCGCAGCGTTAAATAGTTTGGCGCGGTCTGGGCTGCTGATAACGGTACGGTTAGAAGGATTTTCTCCCTGGGTGGGCAAGCCGTCGACGATGAGAAAGATATTGTCGGGTCGGGGCGAAAGCTGATTGATGAGTTCGAATGGTGGGAACATCGCAGTGCCGCCGGTGGGGACCAATGCAGACAGATTATCTAAGGCCGAGTCCACGGCAGGTTTGTCGGAGGTTGCGATCCAGACATTGTCTTCAACTAAAGGTATGAGCGCAGTATTGAACGCGACCAAGGAGAATTCGGCATCCGGTGGCAGGTTCGCGGTAATCCATTCAACCGTGCTGACGGCTCTTCGCCATTTCGGCGCGAGTTTCTTTTGTTCTTCAGGTGCAAGGCTCAAGCGTATCGCGTTGACGATACTCTGGTGCAGCATGCTCGCCGACGCGTCAATCAGGATCAGAATGCGTTTGCCGCCAATATTCAGACCGGTGAGATATTGGCGATACCCGTCACCGCTAATAGAGCGCAGGCTGGCGCCTGGGTCATCGTCAACGGTCATTTCTGGCTGTTTACTTGTCGTGGCCTGTTCCAGTGCTGCGAGCTCAGATTTAAGTTTTTCGATCAGGATGACCTGACGCTCGTCTGATCCTGTAGCGTCTTGTAGGCGGGTCTCGAGTTCAATAATAGATTGGGCGAGTAGCTCGCTGAGCTGCGCGGCAGAAGTCGTCTGGTCTGCTAGTTGATGGGTGTTTTTTTGCAGGTCAAGCAGCAGCTGCTGTTCTTCCTGCAATTGCCTTTGCAGCTCTGCGGCTGTCGTTATCAGATCAAGATTGGCTGCCTGATTGGCGGCCACGGAGCCATGATTAATAATGACAAAAATCAGTATCACCGCCCCGAAACCACAGGACATGATGTCAAGGAATGACAGGCTGAACACATTGAATTCACGTCTTCTGGTCATAGTTTCGCCGAGGACGCCTAGTCGATGGATATCAAGGTGAAAGATTGTGAGTCCAGGACCAGCTGATCTCCGGGTTTTACCGGGAACTGGCCATCGACAAGTTGCTGATTCAGATACACCTCGTCAGCGCGGACTGCTTCGATTAAGACTTGGTCGGCATGACAGTGAAGGATCCCGCGGGACCTGACTGCGGCTGCAAGTGGTGGTGCCAGATGAATATCCTTGAGCTTCAAGGTTTGACCGATGGCAACAGCGTGGTTGTTAACCAATACATGGGTGGCCCTTCGGTGAATGCCGGAGGGCGACTCAGTGGTGGCAACGACGTCAGCGTGCGCCTGAGCCAAACTGGTGATGTGGCTGATAGGTTCGTCGGGACCAATGATCCAGTCGAGGTGCTGGGCGACGCCGTGTCTAACAGCCTCGGCGCTGAGTTTCTCCACGGTGACGCCTCGCAACAGCGCCAGGGCATCCATGAGTCCGGGGAAACCCGCGAATCGATGTGAGACCAGCAAGGTCGTGGTATGCCCGGGTTCGATCTGAGCATTGACCGCCTGGATGATAGCGGGATAGAAACTGACACAAGCGGCGACCAGTTGCTCGGTGGCGACCGGTGTCTGGAGGACGCCAGTCTCGAGTGCCAAACTGAAGGTGGTTTCGACGTGGTGCTCACGGCTTGTGATCCAGTTAGGAACCGCGTCATACAACAGCTGTTCGCTGGCAGCCAGGTGCAAGGGGTCATAGCGTGAGTCCTTGATAAACTGGGTGGCGATAGTGTTGGCCCAACGATCCCAGAGTCGATACAAACCCGTATCCGCTAGGGTTTTTGTCTTCGACCAACGTCGTCCTTCCCGGTTTTGTAAATGGCTCAAGGTGACTCTGTGGAGGTGAATGTCGAGCACCAGTAGCTGGTGTGTTGGATGCTGTCCGGCAGTGGCCATCAGGGCTGTGTCAACCAGGCCGCGTATGGGTAATCCGACCTCCTTAGCCATGCCTAGCAGCAGACTGAGTTGCGCGCTGGTGTAGTCGCCTGGTATTGCCAAGATCACCTGCTCAGTGTCCTTCTTGATTGCCGCCCAGATTGACGTCAAGTGAGCAAATGCCAGATCGGCACTGTGGCGAACCTGGGGGTGATCCGCCACCAGAGGTTGAGTGTCTAGCTGTTGCCAGAATCGTGTGTGAGTCCACTGTGGTAGCAGCCGAGCTTGTTGCATGGCTTGGGCGCCCAGCAATAGCCGCTGACCATCGATGACTGCGTAACCGGGACTCTGCAGCACAGGTTGACCGTCAATGCTGACATCGATGCTGCTGTCGTTGATTTCTATGAGCCCGATACTCAAGTTAAGACTCCATTAACTTTGCAGGTGGCCGATCAATTGATTGTCGCAATAGGCTTCGGCATCCAGGACTAAGCGTTCCTGAGCTAACTGCAATTGATGTAAAAGAAACATCACGATAATACTGATCAGCAATGCCACGAAGGTCGAGTTGAAAGCGACCCCAAGACTCTGGGTGACACCGGCAATATTCCCTTGGGCTGCCTGGTGGGCTTGGCCCAGGGCTTGACCGATGCCGCGCACGGTACCAAGAAAGCCAATGGAAGGTATTGCCCAGGCGATGTAACGAATCATAGAGAGCTCTGAATCGAGACGATCAGATTCTGATTCGCAGATGGTGCGAATAGCGGTCGAGACATCCTGAATGTTGCGCGTGGACCGAAATCGATGAAGTGCCGTGAGCAGCGCGCGGGGTAAAAGAAAGGCCTGTTGGCGCATCGACAATGCTTGGATAGGGCGGGCATATTCGCGACTGTCTTCTGGCAGAATACTGGTGCCCTGAGCAACGGGAATTAAATTCAGACTTAAAACATGGCGTTCCTGACGGGCGAGATTGGCTTTGTAGGCCATCAAAGCGAATGCCCAAAGCATCAAGATGAAGCAAGCCTCCTGTTCAAAGTCCCGAATCACAACATAAGTTGAACGTTCGGGTACATAATTAGGATTTGAGTTCATTTCAATCGCCTGAAGTTGAAGAACTTGGCTGGCATTCGGTCTGACAATAGAGACATAGAGGCTATGTATCAGTATCGCGGCAATGATCAATGAGAATAATTGATAGAGAAATTCAACGGGTAATTGTTTACGCACAATATTGACCTAAATGTTAGTGGGGAAGTCGACGGCCTGATCGGTATCGACTTGCTGGCTCGGCACAAAAGCGTCCAGTGCTCGAATGAAAGGAGTCGGGGCCCCAGGTTGGCCTGCCCCAGGTTGGTCTGCCCCAGGTTGGCCTGCCCCAGGTACAACGATGTCCGGTGTTCGTCGCTCAAAGGTCAGGGCCGATTCAACGGGTGCGGTGTTGTCCACGCCGGGTAACTCAGCCGCTACAGCGGTCAGTCTCAGCAGTAGTCCTGTGCATAGTAATCCTGTGCATAGTAATCCTGTCCTCAGCAGTCGTCGTGGCGTCATTCAACATACCTCGAGATTCGAAACCCCACATCCGGTCTTGGTGACTGGCCAAAGTCACGAAATGTCCAGCGTAACTCGCTAAAGCGCCCATGGGTATAATTTGAACCTTTAATAACGTGGCGCTCACCACTTATAGGTCCGCTGGGATCTACCAGCACCGCCGTGGGCTCATTCTGGGCGTAGTAGTCATGCATCCATTCCGAAACGTTGCCGGCCATATCAAACAAGCCTGCGGGATTTGCAGGGAAACTACCCACTGGCGCCGTACCACGAAAATGATCGGTATAACCCGTTAGAACATCGGCTACCATCGTTTTTGCAGACTCGTCCGCGTAGTTAGCTTCAATAGCCACCGGTGGCATGGCGTCGCCCCAGGGGAAGCGTGTTGGCTTGGGTCCCGCGGCATAGCGACTGGCCCAGATCCATTCAGCTTCGGTAGGTAAACGATAGCCGGTATTCATGGGCGTCACAGCCTGCCAGTGATTATCGATGAGTTCGTAGGCCGAAGCCAGGCCTTGTTGCTGGCTCAGCCAATTGCAGAAAGCGACAGCATCTTCCCAGGCAACGTTTACCACAGGCCGGTCACTGCCGGTGAGCAGTGCTCGGCCAAGCATCCCTGAGTCGTGCAGGTTGTCGAATTGCTGATACTGGGCATTGGTAACCTCATGGGTACCCAGATAGTAAAATCGCCGGAGCTGAACCTGCTTTTCAATTTCGTTCGCTCGGCGGCCGGGTTCGCGCCGGTTCGCGCCCATGGCAAAGGCGCCGGGCTGAATGAGCGTGAGTACCTGGCCGATGGCGGTGGTTGTGGTCGGTGCGATAGAGGCGAGTTTGGCTTCGGCCTCGGTGAGAAGTTCAACGACGAATTGCTGGGGTAAGCCTAGTTGCGGCGTCACTTTGATCTGTTGGCTTTGATAGCCAGCCAGCTCAATGCTGATGATGTGGGGCACGGCGGTGAGTTCGAGGCGGCTGGAGGCTGTTGCTTGTGCTTGACCGTCTACCACCAACGATGCGCCGGCCGGAGTCACCTGCAAGTTGACGATGCCCAGCACGGGTTGCAGCGTGAGATTGAGCTGAGCGTCGCTGGCGGCTTCGATGACCACAGAGCGTTCAGTAGTTTCATAGCCAGGTTTTGTCAGGCGCAAACGGTGGGTCTTTCCGGGCGCCAGACCCAGCTCGAGTGGAGTCTGACCACGATACTCATCGGCAATCGTGACGCTCGCCGCGGAGGGCGTCGACTGGATCGATAACTGACCATCCTGTGCGATGAGGGTGATTTCCGGGAGTATCTGATCCTGTTGAGCGGTGATGTTGACCTCAGTCTGCCAGGGCTTGAAACCCGGCTTAGTCACAACCAGCTGATGCTGACCTTGCATGACCTCAATGCGGGCCGGCGTGGCTGCGAGCGCAACGCCATCGATACTGACGGTGGCGGCCGTGGGTTGGCTACTGAGACTCACTAGTGCCCAGGCCGGCACTAATTTCACTAACAGATTTTGGCTTCTGCCTCGGCCCTCGATCTCCACCGTGGTGGAGAATGGCAGGAAGCGTTCGGCGCGAACGCTAACGTTATGGCTGCCCGCTTGAACGTCATTCACCGCTAAAGGTGTTATGCCCACCGGTGTTTGATCGAGAAATACTGGCGACTGAGTCTCAGGTAAGGTTGATACCACCAGCGTGCCGGGCAGTTTAGTCAGCTCAAGGCGGATCGTCTGGTCGGCCTGTTCGCCTACTTGAATCTTTGGGTTGAGCGGTATGTAGCCGTCAGCAGTCACTGTTAAGGTATAGTCGCCGGTTAACATTAAATAGCGCTCACCCAGGCGATAGGTGAAGAGGCCGTCTGTGACTTCGAGGCTCGCATCCATAGGGCTGAGATCGAAGCGGACGGCACGGGCGCTGAAGACAAAGAGCGCGATCAGCGCCAGTGCCACCAATAGCGACAGGATGGTAATGGGTATAGGTTTCAAGCCAAGCCCGCGGCGGCTGGCAGTAACGTCGGCGCGGGAAAATGGCGTGGCTTCGATAATCTGGTTTGGATCAGGGCTCGAGGGCATCAAATTCTCTCATCGCAAGTCAGGTGAATGGTCACAGGCGCCATCCCGCCACTGAGTGTAAACGCCTGCCTGACATCACGATAGCCTGGCCGCCGCCCGACGACGGTATAGGTGCCCGGCACGAGTGCTAATTCGTGTTTCATGAAGACTCCCAAATGGCTGGTCTGGTAGACCGTGATATCGGTTTTGTTATCGGACAGTACGACGACCGGCAACGGAATTCTTGCTTGTGCGATCAGTAGTGAAAGATCACTGATTTGTCGTTGCAGCAGTGGTCCCTGACTCGCCAACCCCGCGGCGCGAATGAGCGCCTGTCGGGCCATGGTCAACTCCGGGTCGAGACGCATGCGCTCGGGCGCCTTGATATAATCCTCAAGCGCTTGATCGAGCGCCAGGCGTTGCCGGGCCCGCTCGAGGTCAGCGCTGGCAAATAATAGTCCGGGCTCCAGTTCGAGCACCTGCTCGAGGTGCACAATGGCCATCGACCAGGCTTCATTGGCCATCGCTTGCTCTGCCTGTAGGCTTAAGGCGTTGATCCGCTGGCTTTGCTCAAGTAGACGAACTTGCAGTAGCCCAGCTTCTGGTTCCGGGGCCATGGGTCGTATGGCTTGAGCTGCAGAGAATGCCTGTCGTGCACCTGTTAGGTCGGCCTGCTCAAGGCGAATAAGAGCCAGTGACATGGCCTCGTTAAAACGCAGTCGAGCTAAAACCTCCGTGATTCGTATGACGCCAGCCCGCGCCTCCAGGGATGCAGTATCCAGAGTCTGTGCCTGCTGATACAAGGCGAGCGCAACCAACCAAGCTTGGTCGCGTTCGGCAGACTGAGCCTGGCGAAGCCATTCAATGACCTGGTCGAGGTTTTCAGCCCTGATCAAGTCTGACCGATATTTGACGTTGTCAGGTCGCATAACGATGAGTGTCGACAGGGCCTTTGTCGCCAGTTCAGCATGCCCCTGAGTGAGTGCGTCTGCAGCAATTTTCTGGTTGTAATTAATAAGGTCGGGAATACGAGCCGCTAGCGCCTGGCTGGCGCTGACGGCTTGCTGATATTGGGTCAGGGCGGCAGCGTAAAGGTCTTTTCGAAACAGGTCTTCCGCCATTCGAGCTTGGGAGCTGATCAGGCTGTACTCAGCCGCCGCCCAAATCTGGACACCCTGATCCTCGAGTTCTACTTGCTGCCGCAGTAAGGTTTCAGCGAGGTCTTCAGCGCTGGATTTTTCGGGGCCGGTTCGAGTGACTGGCTCGATAGGTGCGTCCGCGGCGGGTAGGTCAGTGTCGAGTGTCGGAAAGTCGGCTCGTACTGTTGCATTGAGCGTCAACTCAGAAATCGAGCCTGCAGATTCGTCGAGGGATGTGGGCAGCACGAAAAACAGAGCCCCAGCCATCAGTATTAATGCTGATAACGCCGCCAGTGCCGTGGCGAGACTAACCGCTGATTTCTGGGGTGGTCCGGGGTGAAGCTGAGTGTCGAGTTCCGCCTCTCGGTCAAAGGTGCCGAGCGTGTGTTGAGTCGATTCTGGCTGTTGTACTGGGTTTTGCTGGCTTGAGTCTGGCGCTGATGGCTGCGGGGCCTGGTGGATGATCTGTGCGTCGTAATAGGCTTGCAGGCTGCTGCGAATGATCGAGATTTGTTCAGGTCGTGCCGAGGCGGAAGTCGCCAGCATGCTCTCGATCAGGGGCTTGACGGCATCAGGCAGGGTCTCGTCAGTGTGATTCAGAACAACGGGTTGCCCAGTCCGTTGGCTCAGGAGTCTGTATAGCAGCGCGCCCAGGGCGTAAATATCATCACTGACAGTAGCCGCTTGGCCGGCCAGGACTTGCGGACTGGCAAGTTCGTCAGGACCGATAGACGTGTTAACTCGCAAGCCAAATCCTGCCAGGTGTAACTGTTGTTGGCGGTCGATCAGTAAATTGCCAGGTCGGATGTCGCCATGCACGAGGTTGATGCTGTGGACATAGTCAAGTACCTCAAGCAATTGCCGAAGTATGGGCCAGGCGTTATGAAAAGATTGGTGAAGACTGAAAACGCGAAGTGAATCGATGTGTTGGCAAACCAGAATATCAGCTCCGCGCCAATGGACCAGATCTAGAGTGCGCAGGATATGGGGGTGAATCAAGCCCTTGTGGCGGCTGATAGCCGTGCGCATAATCCTTTTCTCGGCAGCGCCGAGAGCCGCGGGCAAGCGTTTGCACCAGACGCGCTCATTGTGTTGGGTATCGACGGCCAGCCAGTTGTCGAACTGATCGTCAAGGTCGAGTGCCTGGAGCAATTTGAATCCGGAGAAATCCTGGCCCGAGGTAAAATCAGTGGTCACAGTCCAGACCTGTAGCGTCTATAGGCTTCCCAGAGTTTACTCTGCCGCTCTGCGTTGGTTTCAAGCGTCGCCGCTTCCCAGAGTTGTTGGGCGATGATGTCATTGGCCTGAGGCGGGGGAATGTCGGCGGCGACTGGTTCAGGACTGTTGCGCAGCCGAGGCTGCGTATCTGGATTGGGACTGTCGGCCAGCATAGGCATTACCTGGAGAGTCGTGCTGGCGGGCGAAGGTGGTGGCGTGGCGTCGAGCACCTGCTGCCGGGACGCGGAAATAAGCTGGTCGAAATGCATGATTGATGCATTCAGGACATTGTCCAAGCCGCTATCTAAACCATCATTCGCCTGCTGATTTTCAGGTTTGGGCTGGCGGCTGCCGAGCGCAGTTCCTGGAGTAGTTCCTGGAGTAGTTTCTGGAGTAGT
>DGOD01000379.1 GCA_002389265.1 Gammaproteobacteria bacterium UBA4475 | reverse complement strand
TAATTCTGCTACTAATTCTACCAACAATGCTGGAGCCATAGGCTTTCAGCGCCATGGGCCTAGGGTTTCGGCGCAGGCGCAGCAGTATTCTCTCGGTTTTTAGCCATACCAGACGGTAACGCGGTTCACCCAGGGTAAGTGGTTGACCCGCATTTCAAGGCGACTTTGCAATTGTCCAGCAGCATCACTGTCGGTGAACCTATCCTTGTTCAAGTGAAGCTCCACATCAACCTGGTGATTCAGATAATGGAGGATCATCTTCTGGACTTCCTCGGGGGTAACCTCGGCGTGCCAGGCTTCCGTGAGGGCGGCGCGGATTTCTCGTCGTAGAGGTGGAATGCTTGCTGCGTCGCGGGATTCAAGCAGTTCGTCATCTTCGGCGTCGATATGGACAATGACGTCCGTTAGCTCTGAGAATTCCTCAAGCAAGGTTCGAGTGACCCATTCGCCGATATGATGGCCTTCTGAGACACTGATGGCGGGGTTGACCTGCAAATGAATGTCGGCGAGCACGTCAGGTCCCATTCTGCGGGTTCGAAGGCTATGCACGCCTCGAACCCCTTCAACGCCCTCGATACTTTTTTGAATTTCCTGCACATAGGACTCGGCGACGGCCGTATCCACGAGTTCCTCAACGCTTTGCCGGACCAGCTTCCAACCGATTTGGGCAATCATCAAAGACACGCCGATGGCAGCGAGCATTTCTAACCAAGAGAAGCCTAGCATGGCTCCGCCGACCCCGACCAACACAATGACCGATGAGAGCGCATCGCTGCGGTGATGCCAGGCATTCGCCAACATCAGCTTCGAGCGGTTTTTTGTGCCCAGTCTGGCTGTGACGCGATAAAGCCACTCTTTCACCAGGATCGACGCCAAAGCAACCAGTAGGGCTGGCCAGGCGGGTAACTGGACGGTCGTAATATTCATTAAGCGCACGATACTGTCATAGATGATGACGCCGGCGACCAGGATCAAAAGCGCCCCAAGAATCAAGGTGCCAAAGGTCTCGAACCGTGCGTGTCCGTAAGGGTGGTCGTCATCTGGCGCCATGGCGCCAATACGGTTGAAAAACCAGACCATGATATCTGTCGCCAGATCAGAGAAGGAGTGGATGCCATCGGCGATTAACGCGTGAGAGTTCGCTACAATACCGACGCCCACCTTGAGCGCACCAAGGCCGAAGTCGATCGCGCCGCTGAGCATCAGCAAGCGATGTGTCGCGATCTGACTATCTTCCCGTGACGTGCTGTCGGACTTGGTGTTTTCACTTACTGGTGACATGGGTTTTAACGGCTGAGAATCTTCGGTGGAGGGTACCAAAGCACGGGGCTGATATCGAATCAAATTTTTATGCGGGAGCAATTGGCGGTATGGATTTTATAGATACTTGTGTCATTGGCGGTGGTGTTATTGGCCTGGCGATTGCCAGAGCGCTGGCGGCTGCTGTGCCAGAAGTGCTGGTCGTCGATCAGGCGACTTCGATCGGTCAGGGTATCAGCAGTCGTAATAGCGAAGTGATTCATGCCGGTATTTACTATCCATCGGATTCACTGAAGGCAAGGCTGTGCATCGAGGGCGGCCGCCAGCTTTACGAGTATTGTCAGTCGCACGGTGTGGCTCACCAGCGCTGCGGTAAACTGATCGTCGCAACCGATGTCACGGAGGAGGCTGCCCTGTCGGATATCCAACAGTTGGCCTGGGTGAATGGCGTTGATCTGTCCATCTGGTCGGGCTCGCAGGTTACTGATGCCCAAGCGCATATTAGAGCCAGCATGGCACTGTTTTCGCCGACTACGGGTATTGTCAGCGCCCATGATTTGATGCACAGCTTGCTGTCTGATTTAGAACAACGGGGTGGCAGCTTTGTCGGTTCGACGCGAGTCGAGGCCATTGACGCAGTGGACGATGGTTTTGTTGTGCTTTGCCAGGTGAACGGCGCTGACTATCGGTTTGGCTGTCGATCAGTGATTAACGCGGCCGGTTTGGGCGCACAGGTTTTGGCAGCTAGTTGCACGGGGCTTGACCCCGCCCACATCCCGCCGCTGTATCTCTGCAAAGGGCTCTACTTCAGTCTGACGGGTAAGCATCATTTCAAACATTTGATTTATCCGGTACCTGAGGCATCTGGCGCCGGGCTCGGCGTTCATGCCACCTTAGATCTGGGTGGGCGGGTTAAATTTGGACCAAATGTAGAGTATGTTGATACGGCAGACTACAGTGTGCCGGAAGCCAGCCGCGAGGGTTACTTTCAGGCAATTCGACGTTATTATCCACAAATCGAAAAAGCCAGGTTGGTGCCTGATTACGCCGGTATTCGGCCAAAGCTGCAGGCGCCGGGTGGCAGCCCGGCAGATTTCGTGATTCAGGGGCCGAGTGTGCATGGCCTGACCGGGCTCGTTAACTTGTTCGGTATTGAATCGCCTGGCCTGACAGCCGCACTGGCGATAGCCGACTATGTACACACTGATATTTTAGGATACACAAATTATGAGCCTCAAAGATGAACGTCGCGAGTATCGCTACGGCAAGTTAGATCGAGCGGGGCTGCATGAGTCTCCCTTCGCACAGTTTGATATATGGATGCAGCAGGCGCAGACAGCAGGATTGAGTGATGTTACCGCGATGGTGTTGGCCACCGTTGACGCCGCTGGTCAGCCCAGACAGCGGACGGTTTTGTTAAAGGAGATTAGTCAACACGGCCTGACTTTTTTTACGAATCTGGAAAGCACCAAGGCCCGCGAGATGGCAACGAATGCTCGGGTCAGCGTGCTGTTTCCTTGGCTGGCGTTGGATCGCCAGGTCAGTGTTATGGGTTCCGTGACTTCAGTGCCGGTTGCCGATGCGCAAGCCTATTTTAGCAGTCGTCCCAGAGACAGCCAATTGGCTGCCTGGACTTCAGCACAGAGTCAGCCAATCGCGTCTCGTGCGGTCCTTGATGCTGAGTTTGAAGCAACCAGTGCGCGCTTCAGCGGGCAAGAGATTCCTATGCCCGAGTTTTGGGGTGGCTTCTATATTACGCCCATAGCCTGGGAATTCTGGCAGGGTGGAGAGAATCGCTTGCATGATCGTTTCAGATATTCACAAGGCACTAAGGATACCTGGATCATAGAGCGTCTTTCACCGTGAAATCTGCTTCGCAGCTGACTTATGCTGTGGGTCGACGTGAGTCCTAGAGTCGAGATTTAATCTTGGATCGGCTAAGCTGGGATCGCAGGACAATACTGCTGAAGCCTGTTGGGCAGGTGATAACAGGGATGAAATGAAGTTTTGAGAGCCAATATTGCCGCCGCCCCTCAAACAAATTAATTCGATCTGGGAGATACCATGAAAATAGTCGCGAATGCGGTCGTCAGTATTCATTACGAACTGAGCAATGTCAGTGGTGAGGTGCTGGACTCGTCACTCGAGATGGACCCACTGACCTATTTACATGGCACTGGCGGCCTGATTCCAGGGCTTGAGAAGGCCCTCGACGGGCATGGCGTTGGCGATAAGCTGTCAGTCGATATTCAGCCAGATGAAGCCTACGGGCCGGTGAATGCTGACTTGATTCAGGCAGTACCGCTGAGTGCCTTTGAAGGGGTTGAAAAGGTTGAGCCAGGGATGCAATTCCAAGCGGGTGGTGCGGATGGCCAAGAGCAACCGGTTAAAGTCGTCTCTGTCTCGGAAGATGTGGTGACGGTTGATGCAAACCATCCGTTAGCGGGTGAAATCCTTCACTTCGATGTGACCATTGAAGCGATCAGGGCCGCGACGGAAGAAGAGTTGGATCATGGACATGCACATTGAGGCATGTCTGAGATGAGCGGGTTGGAAGGCGGGCAGGTTCATGATCATGTCCATGAACATGATCATCATCACAGTCATGAGGTTGACTTCAGCAATCTCAATGTCAGTTTTGTGATTGCGATATCTGCCAATCTCGTCTTTACCGTGCTCGAAGCTTTCTATGGCCTGATGACCAGTTCGGTGAGTCTTTTAGGTGATGCCGGACATAACTTATCAGACGTATTAGGGTTGTTATTGGCATGGGGTGCTGCCTATCTAACCACCCAAAAATCCAGCCAGCTATATAGTTATGGGTTTCGCCGAACGACGATTCTCGCGGCGATCATCAATGCGGTTGTGCTGGTATTTGTTGCAGGTTTTATTGCTTACGAATCCATCCAGAAATTTCTCTCCCCTACGCCGATGCATGAAATCACCGTCATGGTGGTTGCAGCAATTGGTATTTTCGTCAACGCCGGCACTGCGATGTTGTTTATGCGGGGCAGCCGAAGCGACCTGAATACTCGGGGGGCTTTTCTGCACCTGGCCTACGATGCACTCATCTCTGCGGGCGTGGTCATCGCCGCCATTATCGTGCTTTATACCGGCTGGCAGTGGGTTGATCCGTTGACTGGTCTGCTGATCGTCGCGGTGATTCTAGCGGGCACCTGGGGTTTGTTACGGGATTCGGTCAACCTGATACTGGATGCTGTGCCACAGGGTATCGATATCGATGCGGTGCGGCAGTTTCTTGGCAGCATAGACGGCGTGAACGAGGTCCATGATCTGCATATCTGGGCCATGAGTACCCAGGAAAACAGTTTGACCGCGCATCTAGTGATGCCTGAAAACACACTGTGGGAAGATTCGGAAAACTACGCCCGAATCAGCGCCGATCTGCATGCGCGCTTTAATATCCATCATGTAACACTCCAAGTCGAAAAAGACTTAATGTGCGCAAATATCCACTGCGATTAATCGTCGAGGTAATTCATGTACACTGAGATGACTTTACAAGCTTTAACCGGTGAGAAGCGGCGATGACGACACTAGAGCAATTTATGGAAGACACCTTGCGCAAGGTGCCCATCGAACCGATTCGGCTGGATCCACCGGTACCTATTGCCAGTCTGCCCACGCCAGCCCTGGTGCTAGATCTCGATATATTCGAAAGTAATCTGGAAAAGATGCAGCAACATGTGCAGAAACACGGTTTGGGGTTGCGGGGCCACACCAAGATGCACAAATCACCGATCATCGCTCGCAAACAAATCGAGAATGGGGCGTTAGGCGTTTGCGCGGCGACAGTGAGTGAGGCCGAGGTCATGCTGGCCGGCGGTGTCGATAATATTCTGATTACTTCACCGGTCGTCACGGCGGATAAAATCGCCCGAGTCATTGCTATGGCTGCCCATTCAGCAGAGCTACGTATCGTTGTTGATCATATCAAGGGGGCGGAGCAATTTAATGCAGCAGCGGAGCAGGCTGGTGTGCACCTGAAAGTCCTGATTGATCTAGATCCTGGTATGGGGAGAACGGGTATCGCCTGTGGTGATCCAGCTTTGGCACTGGGCCAATATATCGTTGATGAATGTCCATGCCTGAGGTTTTCTGGCCTACAGATGTATATCGGCAATTGCATGCATATTAAAGGCTTTGAGAAGCGGCGGGCCAAGTATGTGGAATTGCTGGCTCCGGGTATTGAAACTCGTGCATTGTTCCAGGCTAACGGAATAGTCGTCGACGTATTCAGCGGCGGTGGTACCGGGACCTTTGATATCGAACCTGGGATCGGTGCCTTAACGGAGTTGCAGGCTGGGTCCTACGCTTTCATGGATGTCGAGTATCGTGACATTGGCGGTCAGGTGGGTGAGTTGTTTGACGCTTTTGAGCCATCATTGTTTGTTTTAGTGACGGCGATCAGTCAACCTCAAACACGTTTGATCACGGTTGATGCCGGTTATAAATCCTTTGCCTCTGATTCCGTAGCCCCGCAGTTTCGTGATATTGAAGGTGTTGTCTATCATTGGGGTGGAGACGAGCACGGTATTGTTCGTTTGAATAACCCGTCCCGTGACATTCAGCTGGGTGATAGACTGACGATGCTGACACCGCACTGTGATCCGACTGTCAATCTATATGATTTCTATTTTCCTTACCGCAATGGCCTGGTGGAAGAAATTTGGCCGATCTCAGCACGAGGTAAGTCACAATGACAGTTGCAGTACCCTGGTTTGAAGATTTTAAAATCGGGGACGATTATAGCGACGTCCCCGCAGTTACTATTACTGAGGGACATGCCGCTATTCACCAGGCGATGTTTGGTGATCGACTGCGTTTGCCGCTGGATCATGTGCTCTCGCAATGTGTCACCGGACATTCTCGAGCACTAGTGAACCCGTCTTTGGTCTGTAACTTGGCTATCGGTCAGAGCACTATTCCTTCGCAGCGGGTCATGGGTAATCTGTTCTATCGTGGCATGAAGCTCCAGCGACCAGCTTTCATTGGTGACACTCTGACGACGACCACCCGTGTTGTCGGTTTGCGCCAGAACAAGCGCCGAGAGGGTCGGCCAGCATCCGGTATGGTTGCACTTGAAATTCATGTTCAGAACCAGCATGACGAAACAGTTATGTTGTTCTGGCGTTGTCCGATGATTCCTTGCCGGAACCCGAATGCCAATACGGGCCACGAAGATGACTTTACCAATATGCCAGACATCATCGAACCGGAGACTCTCCTGGCATTAGTCCCGGATTGGCAGTTTGAATCCTTTCGAACTCGAGTCAAGGCGCCGCACTTCAGTGCGCTCAAAGCAGGCAGCATCATTCAGATCGAGGCCCGGGATACAGTGACTCTGGCGCCAGAGCTTGTGCGTATGACCTTGAATATGGCCATGACCCATACGGACGCCACCCGCAGCGTTTACGGTCAACGGTTAGTCTATGGTGGGCACACTATCGCGATGGCTGCGGCGCAGCTGACCAGGGCATTGCCCGGAATGTTAACGATTCTAGGCTGGTTCCGTTGTGATCACGTGGCGCCCGTATTCGAAGAGGACGTTTTGGAATCGCAGGTGACGATCGAGTCACTGCTACCGGTTGATAATAAACAAGGTGCCGGACTTGCGGTCTTGCACGTTGAAACCTTTGCCTGTCGTCAAGATCGGGTCAAGGTCTTGGATTGGCGTCTTGCCGCACTTTTTGCTTAGCGGTTTTACCGTCACCTGTTGTGGCATTAGCAATCTAGGGAGTAGTCGATGGAATTTGGAGTGGTCCTGCCTCATAACGAGATCGGAAATGATCCGGGTGCATTAAAAGCCTATGTTCAGGGTGCAGAAGCGCTGGGTGCTCGGCAATTGTTAATTTATGATCACGTTTTGGGTGCTGATCCGAATCGACAGGGTGGCTGGCGCGGTGTTTATGATAAGGATATTGCCTTCCATGAGCCTCTGACGACACTGGCATTTATCGCGGCACTCACGGAGACTATTGAA
>DGOD01000358.1 GCA_002389265.1 Gammaproteobacteria bacterium UBA4475 | reverse complement strand
CTCGACCAAATGATTTGCGACTCAGGGTCAGGATGTGGTCTTATTTGACCTTAGCGCCCTTCAATGGGCCCCGATTCTCAGGAGCGTCTTTTGTCCGACAAAAAATTGTCGTTGCCGGCTATGATCGCCTATGGCTTTGGGCAGATCTCGGAAGCGGTTAAGAACCAGGGCTTCAACACCTTCTTATTGTTTTACTATAATCAGGTACTGCATGTCTCTGCGACAGGCACCGGTATCGCGCTCGCCATTGCCCTGGTCTTCGATGCCTTTACGGACCCGATCGCCGGCAGCCTGTCCGATAAATTTCGCTCCCGCTGGGGGCGCCGCCATCCCTTTATCTTGTTTGCCGCTGTCCCCCTGGCTATCACCTTCTTTCTGCTTTTCAACCCGCCCCAGGGGCTCAGTGAACTCGGCAATGTCCTGTGGTTAGTGACTTTCGCGGTCCTGGTACGCGCCGCGATGACCTTTTATCATATCCCGCACCTGGCCCTAGGCGCCGAGCTCGCCACTGACTACCACCAGCGATCAACGCTGTATTCCTTTAACACCTTATTTGGCGCCACCGGGGGCGCTATATTTCTGCCACTTTCCTATCTGTTGTTTTTTCCAACCACCGCAGAATTTAACCCAGCGCTCCTCAATAAGGCTGCTTACACGCCCTGGGCCTTGTTTTCTGGCGGTCTCATGATCTTTGCCATCGTCGTCTGCTGCCTGGGTACGGCCAGACAAATTCCACGCCTGCGCGCCTTAGCTACAGCCCCTTCCATCCATCGGTTCAGCTTGCGACAGCTCCTCACAGAGGTCCGTCAGGCGCTCGGCAATGCCTCTTTCCGCGCGATATTCTTCGGCATGATGCTCAGCACCTTTATTCTCGCCGTCGAAGGTGTGTTAAATCCGTTTATGGGATTTCACTTCTGGGGAATGACCACTGAGCAGCTGAAATTCATCCCCTTGGGCAGCCTGGTCGGGCTGTTGGCTTCCATGGTCATTATTCCTGCAGCGACTCGCAAATTTGACAAAAAACACACCTTGATCGGCTCAGCTTTGCTTGTCATTCTCAATATCAACCTGCCGATTATTTTGTCTCTGGCGGGTGTCAGCTGGTTCCCCGCGCCAGGCTCAAGTTCGTTGTTGTATCTGCTTATCCTCAGCGCAGTGGTCACGTCCGCCCTGGGCGTCACCTTATATGCGACCTTGAACTCCATGTTTGCCGATATCACCGACGAACATGAACTCGAGGTCGGAGAGAGGCGAGAAGGGGTTATTTTTGCTGCCCGCGCTTTCGCGGTGAAAGCAACAGCCTCACTGGGATTGATACTCGGCGGCATACTGCTAGATTTTATTGCCTTCCCAAGGGGCGCCATGATGGGCCAGGTGGATGCCGATATTATCTGGCAGCTTGGCTTTCTAGCCGGACCCGCGACTTCGGTGTTTACCTTTTTTGGCATGTTCTTTTATATGGGTTATCGCATCGACCAGGCGCGACATGAAGCCATCACCTTGGCACTGATCAAAAGTAAACGAGGCCCAGTAGGCCAATAATAGGGGCAACGACCTTGCGCGACAGATATCGGCGGCCTTATGAGACTGCCGGCAAACAAATTACAGTGCTTCGCCAAAAAATTGCATTACACTGAGCCCTTCAGATCAGAGGCAGTTCACCCGTGACGAGTAAGACATCCGCCAGAGGCCACTTATTTATAGTCGCCGCGCCATCCGGCGCTGGCAAAACCAGCCTGGTTAAGGCGCTGATTGAATCCACGCCGAGTATCGAAGTCGCTGTTTCTCACACAACGCGACCTAAGCGACCCGATGAGGTCGATTGCGTCGACTATCATTTCGTGACTCCGGAAATCTTTCGCGAGATGCAAAACCAAGACGCCTTTATTGAATCTGCTCAGGTGTTCGGCAATCTTTATGGCACCAGTCGCGAAGCGGTGGAAAGCATCGCCAGTCGCGGTCACAATATCATCCTCGAGATCGACTGGCAGGGTGCCCAACAAATCAGACAGCGATTGCCAGATTCTACCCATATATTCATATTGCCACCGTCTCTTGAGGCCCTGCGCGCCAGACTGCAGGGCCGAGGTCAGGATGACCCGCACATCATCCATACCCGTATGGATGAAGCGATCAATGAAATCTCTCACTATCAGGAATTTGACTATTTGATCATCAACGATGATTTCAATATTGCTTTGCGAGACCTAGGTCGCATTGTCGACGGTAAGGCTGCTGACCTGTTGCTTGGCGCGCAACAAAAGCGCTTCCAAGACTTGATTGCCGCACTTCTCGCCTGATACGCGTCAGGAAATGGCGACAATTACTCATTGTGCAGCTATGATGGATTCGGTAGACTGCGCGGTCGTTGTAAACCGGCCCCAAGGCCTTTGTTGAATTCGGAGTAAACTGATGGCACGAGTGACCGTTGAAGATTGTCTGGAACATGTCGATAACCGCTTTGAACTGGTAATGGTATCCAGCAAGCGTGCTCGACAAATCGCTACCGGCGGCAAAGATCCCCTGGTACCCATTGAAAATGATAAACCCACGGTACTGGCACTGCGCGAAATTGCGGGCGGCTTTATCGATGCAAGCATACTCAGAGAGGGCACGCAGGACGAACCCAAGACATTGGATATAGCCGCCGCACACCATGAATTCGAAACCCCCCTCGAAACAGATATCTAGGCTAACACTGCCGGAGCCAATACTCCGGCACAGGACTAGCCTCTTGGCAGACGTCTCTGCCAAGCGCGCTGTCTCTTTTTTTCCGTTATCTATGGCGCTCGGGTCTGCCAGAGCGCTGTTGATATCACGTTTCCTGGCTATCCCTACTAACAGGGAGTCGTACCCTTGCTAACCATCGACTCCTTCGCCCTGGAACTTGAGGCTTATCTCGGCGCCACGCAGATCCAGCAGGTTCGCAAAGCCTATCACTTCGCCGAGGCCGCCCATGAAGGTCAGGCCAGGCGCTCAGGTGAGGCTTATATTACCCACCCACTGGCCGTTGCCGCCATTCTCGCCGATATGCATATGGATCATCAGTGCCTGATTGCCGCACTGCTGCATGATGTGATCGAAGACACTGGCATTCCAAAAGATATTATTAGCAAGGAATTTGATGAAGAAGTTGCCAACCTCGTAGACGGTGTCAGCAAACTCAAAAGTATGTTTCATTCACGGGCCGAAGCTCAAGCCGAAAACTTCCAGAAAATGACCCTGGCCATGGCCAAGGATATTCGTGTCATCATGGTGAAGCTCGCTGATCGCCTACATAATATGCGTACGATCGGAAGTCTCAATAGCGAGAAACAGCGCCGTATTGCCCGCGAAACACTGGAAATTTATGCGCCAATCGCTAACCGGCTGGGCATGAATAACACGCGCATTGAGTTTGAAGAGCTGGGTTTCAAAGCCCTTTACCCACTGCGTTCATCGATGATCGAGAAGGCGGTGCGCACGGCTCGCGGTAATCGCAAGGAATATGTCAGTAATATCCTTGAGTCCATCAAAGCCAGTCTGGCCCGAGATGGCATTGCAGCCGAA
This sequence comes from Gammaproteobacteria bacterium UBA4475, assembly GCA_002389265.1. GTDB lineage: Bacteria > Pseudomonadota > Gammaproteobacteria > Pseudomonadales > Azotimanducaceae > UBA4582. Next base: position 7,813 of record DGOD01000358.1, on the reverse strand, counting down.
GTTATCGGCCGCGAGAAGCACCTTTACAGCATCTACGACAAGATGCGTAGCAAGCGCCGTTCCTTTACCGAGATTATGGATGTCTACGCGTTTCGTATTGTCGTCGACTCTGTGGATACTTGTTATCGTGTCCTCGGCTCAGTCCACAACCTCTATAAACCGGTGGCGGGTCGATTCAAAGACTATATCGCGATCCCCAAAGCCAATGGTTATCAGTCGCTGCACACAACATTATTCGGTATGCATGGCCTACCTATCGAAATCCAAATCAGAACCGTTGATATGGAGATGGTGGCCAACAACGGCATCGCCGGACACTGGCTCTATAAAGCCAATGACGAAAGTAACGCTGGCAGCCACAAACGCGCCAGGGAATGGATGAAGGGGCTGCTCGAGATCCAGCAAAGCGCCGGCAACTCTTTGGAATTTATCGAGAATGTCAAAACTGACCTGTTTCCCGACGAGGTCTATGTCTTCACCCCTCGAGGTCAGATCTATGAGCTTGCGCAGGGCTCAACCCCCATTGACTTCGCCTACGCGGTGCACACCGACATTGGCAACACGTGTGTGGCCTGCCGCATCGACCGACGCCTGGCACCTCTGAGCTCTACTCTGGAGAGTGGTCAGACTGTGGAGATCATCACCGCCTCGGGTGCGCACCCCAATCCAGCCTGGCTAAGCTTTGTCATCACCGGCAAAGCCCGTGCCGGTATTCGCCATTCCCTCAAGAATCAACAGAGCAATGAGTCCATGGCCCTTGGCCGACGGTTGCTCGAGCGAACCTTAAAGGCTTACAACACGAGTATCGAAGCGATAGATCCAGAGCGCCTGCTCGCGGTTCTCAAAGAACGCAATATGATCTACCTGGACCAGTTACTAGAAGCCATCGGTCTCGGTAACCAGATGGCGTCCGTTGTCGCCAGCCGCTTGATCACTGCAACAGCAGCGACCGACGCTGACGGCCCAATTCGTCATACACCCTTGCCCATCATGGGGACAGAAGGGCTGGTGGTCACCTATGCAAAGTGCTGCAAGCCCATTCCTGGCGACCCCATTATCGGCCATATCAGCGCTGGCAAGGGCATTGTGATCCACATGGACGTGTGCCGGAATATGTCAGAGTTACGCAACAAGCCTGAAGAAACCATGAGCGTCCGTTGGGACTCTCATGTCGGCCAGGAATTTTCTGTGGAACTGCGGGTCGAGCTCGAGCATGAGAAGGGCATTATTGCGGTACTCGCCTCCACGATCACTAATGCTGATGCCAATGTCGATCGAATTAGCATGATGGAGCGCGACGCGCATCTGTCCACCGTCAATCTGGTGCTAGCCGTTCGCGACCGCGTGCACCTGGCGAGAGTCATCAAACGCCTACGGATCATCAAAGGCGTCACCAAAATTACTCGAATGAGAAGTTGAATCATGGCCAAGGCATTTATCAGCACTTCTGCAGCACCCGCGGCTATCGGCATCTATTCCCAAGCAGTCGCCGCCAATGGCACTTTGTATATCAGTGGCCAAATACCTTTGGTGCCGGAGACCATGACGCTGGTCTCGGAAGACATCAGCGACCAGATTCACCAGGTGTTTCAGAATCTCGACGGAATTTGTCAGGCGGCGGGCACCACCCTGAACCAGGCGATCAAGTTCAATATCTACCTTACAGACTTGGCACATTTCGCCAAGGTCAACACTTATATGGAAGGTTTGTTAACCGCACCTTATCCAGCTCGAGCTGTGGTGGAGGTCAGTGCCTTGCCAAAGAACGTGCAGATCGAGATAGATGCCATCATCGATCTCACCTAGTGACCGGTTACCACACACCCTTGCATGCCATCACTGCAGGCAGCGCCGATGAATGACGCTGAGAGCCTCGAGAATGCCAGCGTCAGCTCGCTGAAAGGGGTCGGCCCGGCATTGACCGAGAAGCTGGCTCGAGTCGGGATTTTCAGCCTGAGAGATGTCCTGTTTCATCTACCCTTGCGCTACGAAGATCGGACGCGCTTGACCGCCATAGCCGCAGTCCAACCGGGCCAGCAGGTCGTTCTGGAGGGTCAGGTGATAGCTTGCGAAATCAGCTTTGGTAAGCGCAGAAGCTTGCTCGTTCACTTGCAAGACGCCTCCGGCACCATCGCCCTGCGTTTCTTCCACTTCTCCAAGCAACAACAAGCCGGCCTCAAGAACACCGCCAATCTGCGTTGTTACGGAGAAGTCCGGCGTGGCTCAGCCGGCCTGGAAATATATCATCCAGAATATACTGCCGATACTCAGACACCCCTGGAACAACATTTAACCCCGGTCTATCCCGTCACCGAGGGCCTTGGCCAATCGAGAATACGCGCCATTGTGACTCAGGTTCTGGCCCTTATGGACGCTGGCAAGCTATTACAGAACATCCCTTTAGGCGATCAAGGCTTCTTGCAAACCAATATCAATGCCGCCTTGCACCTGATCCACCGACCTACCGCAAACATCGCCCTTGAAGATCTTCTGGAAGGTACCCATCCCGCCCAACAACGTCTGGCCTTTGAAGAGCTACTCGCACATCAAACCAGCATGCGGCTCATGCGCGAGGAAATGGCAAGCCTGCAGGCTTATGAGTTTGGCCCACCCGCAGCAACCTGCGAGGCCTTGAAGGCCTCTTTGGCATTTACATTAACAGCCGCCCAGCAGCGCGTTCTGGCAGAAGTCGCTTTTGATCTTGGCAGGAGCCAACCGATGCTACGCTTGGTCCAGGGTGATGTTGGTTCGGGCAAAACGGTGGTGGCCGCCCTCGCCGCGGCCCAGTCCATCGAGAATCAATTACAGACTGCGATCATGGCACCCACCGAGCTACTGGCCGAACAACATTTTCTGAACTTCAGTCAATGGCTTGCGCCACTGGGTATTCAAGTGGCCTGGCTGTCAGGCAAAGTTAAGGGCAAACAGCGACAGGCAGAGCTTGCCGCCATTGCCAGCGGCCGGGCAGGGGTTGTTGTAGGTACCCACGCGCTGTTTCAAAAGGAGGTTATCTTTGCTGACTTGGGGCTGGTGATTATTGATGAACAGCACCGTTTTGGGGTTCTGCAACGCCTGGCACTACGAGAAAAAGGCGAGCGCCAGGGACGCATGCCACATCAGCTGGTCATGACCGCGACGCCCATCCCACGGACCTTGACGATGAGCTTGTATGCCGACATGGATTGCTCCGTGATTGATGAGCTACCGCCGGGAAGAACCCCAGTGACCACCAGCGTCCTGCCGGATTCACGTCGCGAGGAAGTGATAGCGCGAGTCCAGTCTGCCTGCCAGCAAGGGGCGCAGGCCTATTGGGTCTGTACCTTGATCGAAGAGTCGGAAGCACTGGAGTGCCAGGCAGCCGAAGTCACGGCCGAGGCGCTCACCCAGCAATTGCCCTCACTTCGCGTGCGTCTGATCCACGGCCGCATGTCTGGAGAAGAAAAAGCCAGTATTATGGCGGAATTCAAGGCCGGTAAGACTGATTTACTGGTGGCAACCACGGTCATCGAGGTGGGCGTCGACGTGCCCAACGCCAGCTTGATGATCATCGAAAACCCTGAGCGCCTGGGACTTGCTCAGCTTCACCAGTTACGTGGCAGGATCGGTCGAGGAACCCGTAAGAGCCACTGCGTATTGCTCTACCACCCGCCGCTGGGGCGAGTCAGCAAGCAGCGACTGAATGTGCTGCGAGAGAGCAGTGACGGTTTCTATATTGCCGAACAAGATTTGATGATTCGTGGGCCTGGAGAAATGTTTGGTCGCCGGCAATCGGGGGCGCTGCAGTTCAGAATCGCTGATCTGGTGCGTGACCAGCATATGCTTGATGCTGTCAGTAACACTTCCAGAGCGATGCTGGCAACCGACCGGCCTGCCGCATTGGCTATCATGCAACGCTGGCTGGCCATGCCAGAAGCCTTCAGTCAGGTTTAAGGCTTAGCGCAACAGTCGCCGGAGCTCTAGATTTGGTAACCTTTCGCCTCTCGACCTTCGAAGACGTCCCGATCAAACTTGCCTTCACTTCTGGCGACAATCGCCGAGACCGTGGCATCGCCCGTGACATTCACCGCGGTGCGCATCATATCCAGCAGACGATCAACGCCGATAATCAGGGCAATCCCCTCAACAGGTAATCCCACCTGCTGTAACACCAGTGCCAGCATGATCAAACCCACGCCGGGCACACCCGCGGTCCCAATTGACGCCAAGGTTGCGGTTAAAATCACCAGTAGATAGTCACTCAGACCCAGCTCAACCCCAAAGGCGCCAGCGATAAACACGGTGGCCACCCCTTGCATGATGGCGGTGCCATCCATATTAATGGTTGCCCCTAACGGTACGGTGAAGGCTGCAATCTCATTTTTAACCCCGACTCGATGCTCGACGGTTTCTAAGGTAATCGGCAGCGTCGCGTTACTCGAAGACGTACTGAAAGCGTAGGCCATCACTGGCGCCATATGGCGGAAGAAGGTGATCGGATTGAGATTGGCCATGGTGCGAATCATCACGCCATAGGTCAGGCAAAAATGCAGCACCAGCACGCCAGCCACCGTAAGAAAATAGGCGATAAGATCCGAGATCGCAGAAAAACCCATATGGGAGAACAGCACAATCAGCAGACAAAACACCCCAATCGGTGCGACCTGCATCAACATCATCACCATGCGCATGATGATGTCGTTCCAATCATTCAGGGTCGCTCGCACCCGCTGGCCCGCATCACCACACCGGCTGATAGCGACACCAACCAGTATTGCAAAGACAATAACCTGCAGCATATTGCCATCACTCATGGCCTTGATTGGATTGGAGGGAAAAATATTGATGATGACCTGTTTCAACGACGGACTCTCGTTGGCCAAAAATTGAGCGTCGGAAGTTAAATTGATTCCCTGCCCGGGGTTGATCAAAGTCGCCGCCAAAAGCGCCAGCGTAATCGCCACTGCAGTGGTCATTAGATACAGTCCGATGGTCTTGATCCCGATGCGCCCCATGCTCGCACTATCACCGAGATTACTGGCGCCACAGGCCAGAGATACAAAGACCAGTGGCACGACCAGCAATTTCAAGCTGATAACAAACACCTTGCCGCCAATATCCAGTAAACCGTCAACCACATAGACCATCAGCGGATGGTCATCGTTGAACCCGAAGCTGAATATAATGGACCCTAAGAGTATGCCAAGGGTCATACCGAGAACGATATTTCTGGTTAACTTTTGATGATCCATAGCACTACTCGCGGTTGGCTTTAGTCGACTTCCAACATCTCAAAATCTTCTTTACTCACGCCACATTCAGGGCAACACCAGTCTTCGGGTATATCCTCCCAGCGCGTACCGGGCGCAATGCCCTCAGACTCAAGGCCCTCGGCTTCGTCATAAATGAAACCACAAACAATACACTGCCACTTTCTCATCTGTCTTTACGCCTCGTTCTATTAAGCTGTTTTCATGATTACATCGATAGTCACCCTGACGGGCCTAGCTATCGGTTATCTCGGCCCAGCATGGAAAATCGATGATTTAATGCCTGGGCCAAGCGACGTATACTAGCGTAATTCCTGTTCACGTGACACAAATCGGCGAATCCAGTGCCTCATAACATGCCATCGATTATTGCTTTAAAAAGATTACGAGCCCGCCTGACCGATTCAGTTTCGCGACTTAGAATTCATCTTAACCAGCGCTGGCCAATGCTATCGCCATTGTTGCGCTTGGCCCGGCTCGATCGGCCGATCGGCACATTTCTTTTACTGTGGCCCACCCTGTGGGCTCTGTGGATCGCGGCAGAAGGCTTTCCAGGTTGGCATTTACTCATCGTATTTACCCTCGGCACTCTGTTCACAAGATCAGCGGGCTGTATCGTCAATGATGTGGTTGACCGGGGAATCGATGGCAGTGTCGAACGAACCCGCAACCGGCCCCTGGTGCTTGGCCAAGTCACTGTGATGGCAGCTCTGTGCTTCATGGCGATACTACTCTTTGCAGCTCTGATATTGGTCCTGACAACCAACTGGCTCACCGTCCTGCTGGCTTGTGGCGGTGCGATTACTGCCTTGATCTATCCATTTATGAAACGCTACACCTATATGCCCCAGGCTATCCTTGGTCTGGCCTTTTCTTTTGGCACCCTCATGGCATTCTCGGCCACCACCGGCGAGGTGCCTCAGGTTGCCGGGCTATTGATGATCGCCAACATTATCTGGACGGTGGCCTATGATACGGAATATGCCATGGTAGACAGAAATGATGACCTGCTACTGGGCTTGAAATCCTCCGCCATTTTGTTTGCAGAGCTGGATAAAGCGGCCATCGCGACACTCCAGGTACTGTTTCTGATTATCATGTACGCTGCGGCCGAACCCGTGGGCTTGGGCACCTGGTATATGCTCGGACTCGGCTGTGCCGCGGGCCTGTTTATTTACCAACAGTATCTGATCCGCGACAGAGACAGAGACGGCTGCTTCGCAGCGTTTCTCAACAACCATTGGTGCGGGCTGGGGATATTCGTGGGTGTCTTGCTTCACTATTGGACAAGCCACCTGTAACCCACTGCGAACTTATTGCTTGCGCGTCACCTTCACCGGCAAGTAAGTATAGCCATTGACGAAAGAGGAAAAGGTTCTTTGCGGCTCAGCCTGTATTTCGATTTTTTCAAACCGAGTCAATATTTCTTCCCACAGAATACGTAACTGCATTTCAGCTAAGCGGTTACCCATACAGCGGTGGATGCCGAAACCAAAGGACAGGTGCTGGCGAGCATTGGGCCGCTCAATATCCAACTCATTGGCGTTATCAAAGACCGCCGCATCGCGGTTACCAGAGGCGTACCACATTAAAATTTGATCGCCTTGTTTGATCTGCTTGCCACCAATTTCGCAATCGTTGTTGGCGGTTCTACGCATGTAGGCCAGCGGTGTCTGCCACCGAATCAGCTCTGCCACCATTTTCGGAATGAGCTCAGGCTTCGCGATCAGCTTGTCATACTGCTGAGGGAACTTATTCAAGGCGTAGATGCTGCCCGTCATACTGTTTCTGGTGGTGTCGTTACCGCCGACGATCAAAAGCAACAGGTTACCCAGATAATTCATCGGCGACATATCCTTGGTATCCTCACCATGTGCCAACATGGAAACGAGATCTGTCCCCGGGTTCTTGAGTCGCTCTTCTCGCAACTGGGTGAAATACGCCAGACATTCCAACAACTCTGCGCGCCGCTCTTCTTCAGACTCGATAATGCCACCAGGCTGAGGGATGGCAAAGGTGACATCGGACCAGCGGGTCAGCTTGCGACGGTCTTCAAAGGGAAAGTCGAACAGGGTTGCCAGCATCATGGTGGTCAGTTCGATAGAAACGGTATCAACCCAGTCAAAGGTTTCACCCTCGGGTAATGCATCTAACACTCGGGAAGTGCGCTCACGGATAAGGGCTTCCATGGCGACCAGGTTGTTCGGCGCGACCGACCGCGACACGGTTTTACGCTGTACATCATGCACCGGTGGGTCTTGGGCGATAAAGGTGGTAATACCCAAGGCCCCCTCTGGCAGGTCTGCGTCAACGGGCAAGCCCAGGGTAATCCCATTAGCTGAGCTGAAATTTTGCCAATCCGAATCGACTTTTTTGATATCTTCGTATTTTGTCAACGACCAGAAGCGCCCGGCGATATCAGAATAATTGAAATGGACTGGGTCCTCGGCCCGCAAGCGCTCAAAATATTCAATCCATTTATGTTCGCTCCAGAGCCTGGCGTTGATCGGCATAATGTCTTCTAGGGGTATGTCATAAGCTGACGGGATATCTGCCTGGGGTATTTC
>DGOD01000344.1 GCA_002389265.1 Gammaproteobacteria bacterium UBA4475 | reverse complement strand
TACTCACTCACTGTTGGCACCATCAAGAGGTAGCTTGATATGTTAAAAAAAGAATTTCTTAATCCGCACCCCATGGGCTTCACCAACACCGTCGTTTGTAGCAACAACGGCACGAAAACCATCTTCGTCTCTGGCCAGGTGGGCTATGCCGATGGGCGAGTCGGCGAATCCTTCGAAGAGCAAGCGCAGATAGCCTACGCTAACCTCGTCAGAGAGCTTGAGTCAGCAGGCGCCAGCGTCAATGACGTGGTTAAACTCAATACCTATGTGGTCGATTTGGACCGAGACAAAAGCAAAGCCAATCGGCAAGCTAAGGATCGGTATTTCAGCCAAAATGACCAGCCAGCCTCGACCATGATTGGTGTTAGTGCGTTGGTGATGAGAGAACTGCTGATTGAGGTCGAAGCCACCGCTATGATGAACGACTAGCACACCCGCCCAACCATGCCAGGATGGCAGTGAGATCGATAATTTGTCGCCGATGATTGTCAGCCGAGATCGTCCGCAAAGACCAACTAGAATCAGGAACGTCACTATGTCTGAACTAAAAGCTTACGCCGTATGGGACGCTGGTACCCGTTGGTTTCATTGGCTCAACGTGCTCTGCGTAATCGGCCTGATGGCCGTGGGGCTGGTCATTCTGTTTGGTCGTGATCTGGGCATCTCTGGTGACGGCAAGGTTCTTCTGAAGACCGTGCATACACTGATCGGTTATGTCTTTGCGCTGAACCTAATCTGGCGATTTATCTGGGGCTTTTTGGGCAACCAGCACGCCAGATGGCAATCCATCAAGATCAAACGAGGATTCATCGGCACCGTCCGTCAGTACCTAGCTTCGATCAGGGCCGGCCGCCCGGAGCAATATCTGGGTCACAATCCCTTGGGGCGTTTGAGCGTTGTTCTGCTATTTGCCTTGCTCGCCACGCAAATGGTCACAGGTCTGGTGCTCGCCGGCACTGACTTGTTTTTTCCGCCCCTCGGCCACTGGATTGCCCAGTGGGTCGCCGCACCCGGTATTGACCCAGGGTTGTTGGTCGCCAATGCCCCGCAAATGTACGATAGCGCGGCCTACGAGAGCATGCGTGAGTACCGCAAAATTTTTGGCACGATACATGTGTACGGCTTTTATACCTTAGCGGTCGTGATTGTCATGCACATCGTTGCGGTTGTTGTCACCGAGATCAGGTCAGGTAGCAATATCATTTCCGCCATGTTCACTGGTCACAAAATACTCAGCGAGCGGCCACAAGACGAGCAACACTGAGCCCGCACGTCATTCCCGGCGGGAGGTGTCCGATAACCGCTTCACTGGCCACCCGTACTGGGCTGTGGAGCCAAGCGCCACTGGTTGACAGGCACGCACTGTCAATCTACGGTGGTCCTTGGCGTACACGACTTGAGTGCCCGGAGTTACTGCCATAAGGCCCATTGCCATTTGGCAGTACCGACCTATCTGACGATATACAGAAATTTATGATGAAGATTCCATTATCGCTACATGCTGACCGACTATTTCCGGCCGATAAAACCACCCGTGACATTGCTCGCCGGCTCTATCAAGAAATCAGACATCTGCCCATTATCAGCCCCCACGGACACACCGATCCCAGGTGGTTCGCTGACAACCTGGCCTTTGAAAATCCCGTTAGTCTGCTCCTGCAGCCAGACCACTATGTGTTACGAATGCTCTACAGCCTTGGCCTATCCATGGAGCAATTGGGCTTGGGCCAGGCGGCGGATCGAGAGCTTGATCCGGAAGTGATCTGGCAGACCTTTGGTGATCATTATCACGGGTTCAGAGGCACACCGAGCAGGCTGTGGCTGGATCATGTGTTCGCAGATGTTTTTGGTATCGACGTGGTACTCAATAGCGACACCGCAGCTGATTATTATCAGCACATGCAAGGCAAACTTCAGAGCGCGGCGTTCCTGCCTCGAAACCTGTTTGAGCGTTTCAATATCGAGGTGCTGGCCACCACTGAGTCTCCCCTGGACGACCTGCGCCATCACCAACGCATTGTCAACAGTGGCTGGACGGGCAAAGTCATCACCGCCTTTCGGCCCGATCCAGTCCTCGACCCCGAATATGAAGGCTTCCATGGGAACCTTGTGACCTTAGCCGCGCTCACTGGCGAAGACACCCAGTCCTTCAGCGGTTACCTGGCCGCATTACGTCAGCGGCGTGATTATTTCAAACGCCACGGTGCTACCTCCACCGATCACGGGCATCCCAGCGCCCGCACCGCAGACCTGAGCGACCGTGATAAAGCCGCCTTGTTCGACAACATTCTCAGCGGCGGCTTCAGCCCTGCCGACGCTGAATTATTCCGCGCCCAAATGCTCACGGAAATGGCGGGCATGAGCCTTGAGGATGGCCTGGTGATGCAAATTCACCCGGGGGTTTATCGCAACCATAATCCGCAACTGTTGCAGCGTTTCGGCCGCGACAAGGGGGCTGATATTCCACTGCCGACGGAATATGTCAGGGCCCTGAAACCACTGTTAGATAAGTATGGTAATGACCCGGCATTAACTCTCATTCTCTTCACCCTGGATGAAACCAGTTACAGCCGAGAGCTTGCACCGCTGGCAGGCCATTACCCGGCACTCAAACTCGGACCACCTTGGTGGTTTCATGACAGCCCGGAAGGCATGCGCCGCTATCGTGAGCAGACCACGGAAACTGCCGGGTTTTATAATACCGTTGGGTTCAACGATGATACCCGCGCTTTCCTGTCGATTCCCGCGCGCCACGACGTCGCCCGCCGAGCAGATAGCGCATTTCTGGCGCGTCTGGTGGCCGAACATCGATTGCTCGAAAACGAGGCCGTGGAACTCGCCCATGACCTCGCCTATGGTCTGGCTAAAAAGGCTTACAAATTGTGAGCCAAACCCATCCGGTAAACCGCCTGCGTCCCAGTTTGCTATCGACACTACCCACAGCAGTCGCCCAGCCGACCTATGACCGTGCGCGACTCAAGACGGGCATCGTCCATCTCGGTGTTGGCGCGTTCCATCGAGGCCACCAAGCCTGGTACACGGAAGCTGCACTCAACGTCAAAGGTGGCGCTTGGGGCATCTTGGGCGTCAGCTTGCGCAGCGAACAAGTGCAACAACAACTGCGTCCCCAATCAGGTCTCTACACTTTGGTACAACGCCATGGTGCAACCGTCACCCGGCAGGTGGTTGGCGCCATTCAAGACGTGCTATCGGCAACAGCTGACAACGACCGTATTATCGAGGCTATCGCGGCCGCCGACACCCATATCGTCAGCTTGACCATTACGGAAAAAGGTTATTGCTACGACCAGGCTAATCATAGCCTGGCAGAAAATCATCCAGACATTGTCTTTGACATACAGCAACTGACCGATGAGCCACTAACTCCACGACCCAGAACGGCCATTGGTTTTATAGTGGCAGGCTTACGCCGCCGGATGCTGGCAGCCCATGGCGGCATCACGTTACTCAGCTGCGACAACCTGCCTGGCAATGGCAACACCCTTAAAACCGTGGTACTGGATTTTGCCCGGCGCCTAGACCCTGAACTGAGCCACTGGATACTGACCCACCAGAGCTTTCCGAACAGCGTCGTCGAT
>DGOD01000290.1:11770-11902 GCA_002389265.1 Gammaproteobacteria bacterium UBA4475 | reverse complement strand
CATCAGATTATGGCCACCAGCGGCGGCAATCACGAGTCCGCGTTTGGCGACAAGTTGGCCGCGAACATCGGCGATGCCGCCATATTTCAGCGGACGGTTGGGAGTGGCCATTGAATTAGGGCGAGGCAAAGT
>DGOD01000290.1:11134-11754 GCA_002389265.1 Gammaproteobacteria bacterium UBA4475 | reverse complement strand
GTGACGCCCTTGAGATGAGCAATAACCTCCAGAAGATTGTTAGCAACCCTGACGTTAGTAGGGCCAGCCAGGTTTGCTTCGGCACCATTTAAAGTGGGTACAATTAACAAACGATCCGCCGCAGAGCATTGTATGGCCGCGGGTAGAACCCCATTGACGGCTCGCAATTGCCCATCCAGTGCCAGCTCGCCAAGCCATTCGCACTGTTGCAGCGCGGCTTGGGGCAAATCACCATTGGCGGCGAGAATCGACACGGCGATCGCCAGATCATAGCGCCCGCCCTGCTTCGGTAAATCAGCAGGTGCGAGATTGATAGTGACCCGTCGACTCGGTGTTTTTAGCCCGGCATTGGTGATAGCGGACTTGACCCGGTCCTTCGCCTCCTTGACCGTCGTGGCGGGCATACCAACAATTTGAATTTGTGGAAGCCCCTGAGAAATATCGGCTTCGACGGTAATCAGCGGCGCTTCTATGCCAATTTGGGCGCGAGAATAAGTAATTGCAAAGGTCATGGATTGTGTTGGCCGAAAGAAGGTGGGATTGATATGAGTGTACGGGGTCGTTGGTGACTGTTTGTGCGACAGGACAGTGAATCGGCGTGCGAGGTTTGTGAGTACTTC
>DGOD01000290.1:0-11092 GCA_002389265.1 Gammaproteobacteria bacterium UBA4475 | reverse complement strand
CGCACTGCTATGGTGCGATTGCAGTTCGGTCTGACACTCGTCGAAGCCTGTATCTATCTGAAATATATGGATTTTAATAACTTGGCACGGTCGATGCTGTAGTGAATCATAGAAGTCTATAATCAGGGCGTAAAGATTGGGACCTGCTCAAGTGTTGCAAGAGCTGTTACCGTTAAGGTGCGTTTTTACCGGCATATCACTGGGACGAAAAGAGCTAAAGATGAGATTTGGACGAACAGCTGATCTTGCTAGTCAGGCACCTCGCTGGTGTAACGCTGCGATTAGGCGTAGCCAAGAGATTATAATTTCGATACATTTGCCCCACATCAAAAACAGAGGCAACTCTGTTCAAGGAGAACCTATATGAAGTTAGTCACCGCAATCATCAAACCGTTTAAGTTAGACGACGTGAGAGAAGCGCTATCCGAGATGTCTGTACAGGGCATGACGGTTACAGAGGTCAAAGGTTTTGGACGACAGAAAGGCCATACGGAGCTCTATCGAGGTGCTGAGTATGTCGTTGATTTTCTGCCGAAGGTAAAGATCGAAGTGGCGATCGCAGATGAAAGCCTGGATGCGGTTATTGAAGCGATTACGAGCGCGGCCAACACGGGCAAAGTGGGCGACGGTAAGATTTTCGTCAGTACACTAGACGACGTCATCCGCATCAGAACCGGCGAAACCGGTGTTGAAGCGGTCTGACACCGCAGATATATCCCCTAGCCTGAGCTCAACTCGTCTTCTGCAATGTAAATGGGGTTTCCCAGATAGCAGTGCCTAGCAGACGCGTTGGCCTCAGCGTTGAAGGTTATGCGTGCTATTCTGAATGATCATTGTATCTCCAGTACAATCCTCCTCTATAATTCCTCTTTAGTTTCTGGATAGTGAATCTATCATGAAGTATCAAAGTACTAGGGGCGGCGTTTCGGGCATCAGTTTTAAGGACGCTGTACTTATGGGGCTGGCCGATGATGGCGGCCTGTTGGTTCCCGAGTTTATCCCAGATGTGAGTGCGGAGCTGGACGCGTGGCAGGGTTACAGCTATTCGCAGTTAGCGCTAGAGGTTATGAGTCGATTTATCGACGATATACCCCGGCCCGCATTACAACAGATTATTGACCGCAGCTATGGGACCTTCTCTGTGCCGGCAGTGACCCCCATCGTGCCTCTGGGTCAAGATTATGTGCTCGAGCTTTTCCATGGTCCGACCCTGGCCTTTAAGGATATCGCTCTGCAATTTTTGGGCAACGTGTTCGAGTACATTCTCGATGAGCGTGGTCATAGCGTGAATATCTTGGGTGCGACCAGTGGTGATACGGGTAGTGCCGCGATTGCCGGCGTCCGTGGCAAGAGTAATATCAATATTTATATTATGTTTCCGGAGGGCAAGACCAGCCCATTGCAGGAACTGCAGATGACGTCAATTTTGGATGACAATGTCCATAATATTGGTATTCACGGCAGCTTCGATGATTGCCAGGCACTGATGAAGGGTATTTTCTCTGACCTGGATTTCAAAACGGAACATAATCTGGCCGCAGTGAACTCTGTCAATTGGACCCGCGTACTCGCCCAAGTGGTCTACTATTTTTCTGCCTGGTATCAATTAGGCTGTCCTGCACGATTTGATGTTTGCGTACCAACAGGCAACTTTGGGAATATTTTTGCGGGTTATATCGCCCGTGAAATGGGCCTGCCGATCCGCCATCTTATTCTTGCAACGAATGCCAACGATATCCTGTGTCGGTTTTTCAACACAGGTCGTTACGAGCGCCGCGAAGTCAACTTCACCCATAGTCCAGCCATGGATATCCAAATATCCAGCAACTTTGAACGTTATCTATTCTATAAGTTGGGTGGAGACACCGAGCAGGTTAAAGAGTTTATGGCGAGTTTTGCGGCCACAGGGTCGGCTGAGTTGCCGGAAAAAACTCAGCCGATTGATGCTGTCATCAAAGCTGGCTCGGCGAGCAATGCAGTAACCTTGGCGACAATTGAGCAAGTTTATCGAACCGAAGGCTATTTGCTAGATCCGCATACGGCGGTCGGCTTGTCGGTGATGCAAGTATTTCGTGAGGATGGGGTCCCACTCGTCCTGCTGGCGACTGCGCATCCTGCGAAATTTGAAGACGTCATACGCGAGGCGTTGCCAGAAGTTCACGCGGTGCACCCGACGCTTGAGGCGTTACGGGAATTACCTACTCGCAAGACGATTCTGGATCTGGCAGAAGACAGCATCAAGGCGTTTATTGTGCGCGGCGTCTGAGACTCGGCGTCCCCAACTCGGCGTTCCCAACTAGCTACGTTCGTGCAAGCGTGCGACGGCGGCAGGCAAGTCACCGATCTGCTCGATAGTTTCATCAGGTCTGGATTCCCCGGGTCCTGGGCGCTCTGCATTCTTGACCCAGATGGTGTGCAGGCCAATGCGTTTGGCAGCATCGATGTCGAGCTGCGGATCATCGCCCACATAAATCATTTCATGTGGTGCTGTGCGGGTATGTTCGAGTGCCGCATTGAATAGCTGGGGCGCAGGTTTGGGTGCACCCACTTGCTCGGCAGAAAATGCAAAGTCAAACACGTGACTTAAACCTAGCCGATTGATATCTGCGTTGCCGTTAGTCAAGGCGCCCAGGATATAACGGCTCGCTAGATCCTGAATGGCATCCTGAGCCCCGTCGAACATTTCGATGTCATTTCTGGCGGCTAAAAATATTTCGATGGCATCATTCGATAACTCAAATGCCCGGCCGGGATCAATCTGGCTTAGCCTTAATGCCTGCTCGATCATTCTGCGTCGCAGCTCGGTAATTTTCTTACCGAGTTCAGGCTCCCGGTTGACGAGTTCATGGCGTAACTCACGCATGCCGGTGACGTCATATTTCAAGTCTGGCACCGTAAGGCTCAGCCACTCATCCAGGCGTTTTTCAGCGCGAATAATGACTGGCTTGACCGCCCAAAGCGTATCATCTAAATCAAACGCGATAACCTTTATCATGATTTGTCGGATCCTGGGATGGGGTTCTTTCTGTGTGCTCTTGGATGAGCCTTATCGTAGACCTCCGCAAGATGCTGAAAATTGAGGTGGGTGTAAATTTGAGTCGTAGAAATATCTGCATGGCCCAATAATTCTTGAACGGCACGTAAGTCACCGCTTGACTCGAGTATGTGGCTGGCAAATGAGTGCCTGAGCATATGGGGATGAACGTTACCGGGCAGCAGCTGTTGGCGCGTCCAGTGACGGATCCGGGCCTGCACATTCCGTGCACTGATTCGGTTGCCGCGTTCGCTGATGAACAACGCGAAGGTATCTTCGCTAGTCTGTTTCATTGGTAATGGCTGGCGTCCCGCCTGCCATGTTTGCAGCGCGCTAAGTGCGATAGAGCCCACCGGCAGAACACGCTGTTTGTTGCCTTTACCGGTCACCTTGATGGAACCTTCGTCCCAGTTGACATCGTTAACATTGGTGTTCACCAATTCGGCCAGACGTAAACCTGAAGAGTAAAATAGTTCAAGCATCGCCCGATCTCGGCGAGCGTACCAGTCTTCAGGTACCACATTCAGCAGCTGCGCAATCTGGTCAGTATCAAGGGTGTCTGGTAATTTTCGAGCGGTTTTGGGTGCGCTGACGCCGAGTGCAGGGTTGTGTTTGCTCAACGCCTCGCGCACCAGATAATGAAAAAACGTCCTTGCGCTTGAGAGGCGGCGTTGCAGGCTCTTGCCAGAGAGTCCACGTCGATGGTTGTGCGCAATAAACTGACGAATATGATGGGTTTGCAGCTCGCCCCAGGCCTTAATGTCGTTCTCGAGGCAATAGGCGCTAAGCTGCAACAGATCGCGTTGATAACCGGACACTGTATGGTGCGAGAGTCCCCGCTCGTTGACCAAGTGTTGGATAAATTGATCGACCTGTTCTTTCAAGCTGACCCCTGCCCGGTTCTGAAAGGTTTAGTAGGGTGCCAAATGAGCCGGTAGCTGGCGGGCCAGAACATCGGCAATAAAGCCGATGAATAAGGTCCCCATGCCGGGCTGAAAAAAATTGGGATCCATGCTGCCGATGGCTAGCAAGGCAATCTGTTCGCCAACCCCGGTAGTCTTGGATGGGGCCTTGACGGATAGAACGGCTGCTGATTTAACTTTTTCGGTGCTGTGAGGAAACAGGAAATCCTGCTCTGCCGGCCGCAGAATGCCCAACATAGGTTTTTTGCTCTTCATCAGTGCGCCGACGTGTTCTCGTGCAGCTGACTCGGGAACTGAGTAGGCAAAGTGATTGATTTGCATGGCCCTATCGTTGAAAACGATCAAACTGTAGGCTTGGCACTTGAAGTCGCGTTTGAAGCTGAGCTCCAGGGCTGCATAAAATTCGGAACTATCTTTAGCTTCCATTAACGCCAGCACAAGGCGCTGACACTTCGCGAAAATATCATTGTTGATTGTTCCTGCGTCGATGAGCGCATCGAGCTGCTTGCGAATGTCTCGATTGCGTTCACGCAGAAGACTAACCTGGCGCTCCACCAAGGACACATCGCCGCCATGAATATGGGGCAATTGCAGATTCCGCAGGAGTTCATCACGGTCGCTAAAGAAGTCTGGGTGTGATGCCAAATATTCCTCGACATGGCTTGGATCTAAGTCCGCCGCCTGTTTAAACAATGACTTGGGTGTTGGCATAGTCTTCACTTCTGATGTTAGTTATATTTGTAAGCGACCCTCAAAGACGCGGGCAACGGGCCCGGTCATGATCACGGGATGGTCGTCACCGGCCCAACTGATCCTCAAGCTGCCGCCAAGCAGTATGACCTCTACTTGTGCATCGAGTAAACCTTGAAGTCTGCCAGCAACCATTGCTGCGCAAGCGCCTGTTCCGCAAGCCCGGGTTTCACCGACGCCCCGCTCAAACACTCGCAACCTGATCTGGCCACGATTGATAACCTGCATAAAACCAACGTTGACCCTGGCCGGAAACCGTTCGTGATGCTCGATCAGCGGACCTAACTGGGCAACGGCGGCAGTCTCAATATCATCAACCAGCAGCACGGCATGGGGATTGCCCATGCTGACAGCGGTTAACTGCACGTTAGTTGCCGGGCACCCGATTGTGGGCGTGGTGCAAAGGTCATAAACGATCCCAGGTTTTTCAGTCAGGAACGGTATCTTTTCTGGCTGCAGGATCGGAGGACCCATGTTTACGCTGATGTCGCCGTCCGGTTCGAGTCGGCATTCAATGTTGCCCGTGTTGGTTTCGAGCTTGATGCTGGATTTGGTGGTCAAGCCGCGGTCTCGAACAAAGCGCAAGAAACATCGTGCGCCGTTGCCACATTGCTCTGCTTCTGAGCCGTCAGCGTTAAAGATTCGATACTTGAAATCCATCGCGGGATTATCTGGCGGCTCGACAATCAGTAACTGGTCGAAGCCGATGCCGGTACGTCGGTCTGCCATAGCTCGAATCTGGTCATCACGGATTTGGAAATTCTGGGTAATGAGGTCCAGCAGCACGAAATCATTGCCGAGGCCGTGCATTTTGGTAAATCTAAGTAACATGATGGCAAGCAACACTCTTTGCGGTGGATGATAAAAAATGCTTAATCAAGTTGTCCTCATCAAAAGACCAAACAACGTTCCAGCCTGAGTTGATCGTCAATAGTTTCTCGTTGGCGTACACATTGTGTGGTCGCGCCGCTGACCATGACTTCAGCGACACGATTCCGACTATTGTAATTAGAGCTCATGGCGAAACCATAGGCGCCGACGGAATGAATGGCGAGCAGGTCTCCGGCCTCGATAGCAAGGGATCGGTTTTTGCCGAGAAAGTCACCGCTCTCGCAAATCGGGCCCACTACTTCGAACAATTCTTTATCACTATTGCGGATTTCCACTTCAGTGATGCGTTGCCATGATTGATACAAGGCGGGCCGAATCAGATCGTTCATACCCGCATCGACGATAGCGAAATGCCTATCTTCATTGGCTTTGATGTTTACCACGCGCGTCAGTAGAACGCCAGCATTGGCAGTCAGGTAGCGGCCCGGCTCGAACACTAGGGTCTGGGGTCGGTGTCCCATGCCTTGCAGAATCGCGCCGGCATATTCGAGTATGTCCACGGGGGTCTCATCGTCATAACAGACGCCCAGGCCGCCGCCCAAATCGATATGTGCCAAGTTGATGCCAGCGATTGCCAGATCATCGACTAATGAAAGGACTCGGCTCATGGCGTCTATAAAAGGTGCAAGCTCAGTAATCTGCGAGCCGATATGACAATCAATGCCTTTAGTCTCGATATGACTCAGGTCGCGGGCACGTTGATAAAGACCCGGTGCATCCTCCATCGAGACGCCAAATTTATTTTCACGAAGACCGGTGGAGATATAGGGATGTGTTCCAGCATCGACATCCGGGTTGACCCGAATCGAGATTGGCGCGATCAGGTCCATGCTACACGCTAGCCTTTGGATCTGATCCAACTCCATTGAAGACTCGATATTGAAACAGGCAATGCCTGCAGCAAGGGCATTTTGGATTTCCCAGTCTTGTTTGCCGACACCAGAGAAGACGATTTTCGCAGGGTCGCCACCGGCTCTCAGGACGCGCTCCAGCTCCCCGCCAGAGACGATATCAAAGCCCGCGCCCAGTTGTGCCAGCAGGCTGAGCACACCCAGGTTGGCGTTAGCTTTGACGGCATAACAGATCATGACGGGATGCTTCTCAAAGGCCTGAGAAAAAGCCTCATACGCCGCCGTGATAGTGCCCTGGGAATAGACATACAGGGGGGTGTCGAACTGCTCTGCGAGAGATTTGGCCGGAACCTTCTCAATGAACAATTCGTTATCTTGGTAGTGGATTAGTGTCATGAGTTATCTTTGCTGCTCTGGTGAGTCTCGACCGATTCGATTGACTGTCCGTCTGGGGCGCTGGATTGGGGCAGAAACAGTGGCCCTTTTTGGCCACAGGCTGACAATAGACCCGAGAGTAGTAGTGTCAGCAGTGCGAGTCGTATCATCGGTAGGCCCCGGATTGGGCTGACCGAGGTCAGCGAGAATAAAGTCTTCGCAGTATACGTGAGTGACCTGGTCCAGCAAAGAGGATCGCTTGGTTTGCTCCCAGGGCTTATACTGTCCGCAGTGGGCAGTGAACCCAGTGAATAATACTGCCACAAAATACGGCCCAAGCTATCAAGGTCGAGTCCCTTAACTAAATGAACGACGGTGATGACTTTGTTGGAGAGTGAATACAACGACCTGATTGACGACATCTATAATCGTATTGAGGATCAGGTTGACGAATTGACCCAGGATCTGGATGTGGATTCTTCAGGCTCGGTGTTAACCATCACGTTTCCCAATAGCTCTCAGGTGATCTTGAGTCGCCAGGTAGCCACCCATGAAATATGGGTGGCCGCCAAGTCCGGTGGGTTTCATCTCCATCTTACCGAAGGCCAATGGGTTTGCCGCACAACAGGGGAAAACTTGCCAACGCTATTAAGCCGGACATTCACCGAGCAACTCGGTGAATCAGTTAACTTGCTGGTCTAAAGCATCGAGCCTTACAGACGCTCGCTGGATAGCCGAGTCGACCTGGTTCGGTGCAGTGCCGCCGATATGATTGCGCGCCCTGAGCGACCCTTCAAGGGTTAAGACAGCATAAATATCATCGCTAATGAGACTGGACTCAGCTTGCATTGTTGCCAGTGAAAGTTCAGCCAAGTCGACCGCTTGGTTTATTGCCACACCGACTAACTTGCCGACGACGTCATGGGCGTCTCGAAAGGGCAGGCCTTTTTTCACCAGGTAATCCGCAAGATCTGTTGCTGTCGCGTACCCGCGCATAGCCGCAGCGCGCATATTCTCCCGCTTTGGCACCATGGCAGGAATCATATCGGCGAAGGCGGTCAGACAGTCTCGAAGCGTATTGACGGTATCAAACAGAGGCTCCTTATCTTCTTGGTTGTCTTTGTTGTAAGCCAGGGGCTGGCCCTTCATTAAGGTCAGTAGCGTCATGAGGCTGCCATAGACTCGCCCGGTTTTACCGCGAACTAACTCGGGGACATCGGGGTTTTTCTTTTGGGGCATGATAGAAGAACCGGTGCAAAACCGATCGGGCAAGTCAACGAAATCAAATTGAGGAGATGCCCACAGTACTATCTCTTCTGACCATCGCGACAGGTGCATCATCATGATACTGGCGCAAGCGCTAAACTCGATAGCAAAGTCGCGATCGCTGACGGCATCTAATGAATTTTCTGCGACGCCATCAAAACCCAACAATTTCGCGGTCAGCAGACGATCAATGGGATAGCTGGTGCCGGCAAGTGCGGCAGCGCCCAGGGGCAGCACATTAAGCCTCGCTCGACAATCCTGAAAGCGAGCATAATCTCGCTCAGTCATTGCGTACCAGGCCATTAAGTGATGGCCGAAGGTGATTGGCTGGGCGACTTGCAAATGCGTCAAGCCGGGTAAGATTGTGGCTGTTTCCTGACTGGCCAGCGCTAGAATACCCCGCTGCAGGCGAATTACCAGGCGACTGATGATGTCGATTTGGTCGCGCAGGTAGAGTCTGATATCTGTGGCAACCTGGTCGTTTCTGGAGCGGCCGGTATGCAGTTTTTTACCGACACTACCAATTCGGTCGGTCAACGCACTTTCGATATTCATGTGGACGTCTTCAAGGGCCACGGACCAGCTGAATATCCCCTGATGAATCTCCGCCTGTATGGCTTCTAGGCCGCCAATAATAGCGGTCAGTTCCACCTCGCTAAGGACACCAACCTGACATAACATTGTGGCGTGGGCAATGGAGCCTCGTATATCCTGGTCGGCCATGACCTGATCAAATCCAACTGACGCCGTAAATTGCTCGACGAAGGCATCTGTTGCCTCGGAAAATCGACCGTCCCAGAGTTTTTTGCCTGTTGGATTATCGTTTGTCATCTGCCAACCTATTTTTGTATGAATTCGCGATCTCTGAGTTTGATTATAGCAGCAAGCTTTACGGGCTATACTAATTGACTAGAATTAAATGGGGGACGTTTTATTTGAACGCTCGAAATGAAGTAGAGGAAGACTTTTTTCTACCCGACCTCTGTCAGGCACAGAGTATTTTATTTCTTGTTCTGATAGCCGAACTGCTGGTGTTAGTCCTCGTGCTGGCAAGTTCTTCATTGCTCAGCTTCAGTTGGTCGAAAATGGGACTGGTTTCTCTCTTTGTGCAATGGGTGGTGCTGACTTCAGCCACCGTGTTATGTAACTTCAGACCCCTGCTGATGCGCATGTCGATCTTCTATGCGACATTGACGGGCTACGGCATCATCTTGTCGCTGACACTGATTTTTAGCATTCTGGGTGAGTGGATCACCATGTTGCCAGATATGCCCTGGAATCTGGAGCAGACCGGAAATGTGAGCCGCAACTTGATCGTCGCCGCGGTCATGACCGGTATCGCATTTCGATATTTTTTCCTGCAACACCAACTTCGGCGTCAAGAGCAGGCTGAGCTGAATTCCCGTATTCAGGCACTTCAATCCAGAATTAGGCCCCATTTTTTGTTCAACAGCATGAATATCATTGCCAGCCTGATTAGTGTAGATCCGGATACTGCTGAGGAGGTGGTAGAGGACCTGTCAGTGCTGTTTCGAGCCAGCCTGAATCAGAGCAGCGATCAACCAGTGCTGCTGGCGGAAGAATTAGCGCTGTGTCAAAAATACGTGCATATCGAGTCTCTGCGGTTGGATGAGCGCTTACAGGTAAACTGGCACATTAATGTTGATCCGCAGACCGTCAAAATACCGCTACTGACGCTCCAACCCTTGCTTGAGAACGCGATCTATCATGGTATTCAACCACTGCCCGAAGGCGGGGTCGTCGAGGTTGTGATCGACCGATATGACAACAAGTTGGTGGCGAGCATCTCTAATCCCTTACCGGATGCGATTGAAGCACCTTTGCAGGGTAATCGAATGGCACTAGACAATATTCGCCGGCGATTGGAAGCGATCTACGGCGCCAGCGCGTCGATTGTCAGTCGCAAGGACGAGGCGATCTTTAATACCACCATCAGCTATCCTCTGGATGATGAGAGCGCTCGTGGAAATCGACGTAGGTGAGAATGCCTTTATGATGTTAGACTAGTGTCAAGTGGCGATAAGCGCATGCTGGCATTAATGTGAACGGCTTCACATTAATGGGCATAAGGGGACTGTTACTGTCCCAGTTTGCGGATCACGTCGCAGTATTGTTGATTTAAGTGAGTAACTTGCGGTAGGTAGGAGTCCCTTGTCTAAAAAGCGGGAGGCCCCAAAATTACAATCTGAATGCGAGGTTTCTCCACCATGAAGGTACTAATAGTTGACGATGAAAAATTAGCACGAGAACGATTGATCAGAATGATCAATACACTGGACCAATACGAGGTTGTGGGAGAGGCCGCATCCGGTGACGAGGCCATCAAGCGAACGCTGGAATTTGAGCCTGACATAGTCCTGATGGATATCCGTATGCCCGGCACCGATGGGATGGCCGCAGCCCATAAGATCGCCGCGATGCCCACGCCCCCGGCAGTGGTCTTTTGTACCGCCTTCGGCGAACATGCAATCGAGGCGATCGAGGCAAATGCCGCGGGTTATTTGCTGAAACCGGTTCGTCGAGAGGCGCTGGTAGAGGCGCTGAAGAAAATTGGGCGAGTCAATAAAGTTCAGGAACGGACAGTTTCTGGTGAAGACGAATCCATGAAGCAGCGAGTTCGAACCCATATCAGCGCGAGAACCCGGCGCGGTATTGAGTTAATCCCATTATCTGAAATCCGATTTTTCCAAGCAGACCATAAATATGTCACGGTGCGCCATGAATCCGGCGAGGTGTTGATAGACGATAGTTTGCGTGATTTGGAAGATGAATTCGGTGATCGCGTCGTTAGAATCCACCGTAATGCGCTGGTCATGACAGATCATCTGGAGGGGCTGGATCGAAACCCTCAAGGGCATTATCAAGTTCGAATGCGCGGCGTTGAAGATAAGCTGGATGTCAGTCGACGGCATGTATCCGGCCTCAGGCGCTTGGTCCAGTCATTATAGCCATTGCCCAGTCTGTCAAGACTAGTATGTAGG
>DGOD01000349.1 GCA_002389265.1 Gammaproteobacteria bacterium UBA4475 | reverse complement strand
CCCCCCCTGGATGGCCACAAGCACGGGAATTCTGCACTCTTCCAAGCAGCTGAAGGTATTCTGCATACGCTTCACCATTCGATAGAAACTCTCACCATGACTTCGACTCTGCTTCGGATCCGTTTTGGGCGCCTGACTATCGCCGGCAACGAAACTGCCAATATCCAAACCCGAGCTGAAATGGGGCCCTATGGATGAGATCACAATGACTCGTGCTTTGCTGTTGTCATCAATATCGTTGACGATCTCAGGCAACTCATCCCAAAATTCGGCATTCATGCTATTACGCTTTTCCGGTCGGTTCATGCGGATATGGGCAATATTATTGTCAATACTGACATCAAAACAGGTAGGACTCATAAGTGGTCTATTCCATCAACAGGTTGCATCGCTCCAGCGCTTGTCGCTGGCGGGAATGATTTTGGTTAAGCCTTCGCCCGCCATGGCAGGGCTAAGGCCGAGTTCAGACTACACGTCATCGTCACCCAACTTGACCAGCATTTTGCCAGTGTTTTCACCTTGCAACAGGCCGATGAACGCCGCCGGCGCATTTTCAATACCATCAAAAATCGTTTCCTGGTACTTCATCAGACCGGCAGCCATCCAGGCCCGCATGTCCGCCAGAAATTGCGCGCGGATGCCATCGAACTCGTACACCACAAAACCCTTCATGGTGACCCGGTTGTAGATCATATTCGACAGTGTCGTCACACCTTCAGAGCGCGCGCCTTTATTGTTGTACGCAGAGATCATGCCACAGACTGGAATACGCCCTAAGGGGCGCATCTGACCCACAGCTGCATCCAAGTGCGCACCACCAACATTTTCAAAATACACATCAATACCTTCCGGCAGTGCCACGTGCAGTTCTTTACGAATATTACTGGTCTTGTAATTGAAGGCGTAATCAAAGCCCAACTCCTGGGTCAGATAATTGGCTTTCTCATCGGATCCACAGCTACCCACGACCCGGCAGCCTTTGATCTTAGCAATTTGGCCGACGACACTACCTACAGCCCCGGCCGCTGCTGAAACAAATACATTCTCACCAGCCTTAAGCTCACCGGTGACCAGCAAACCGCCATAGGCCGTCAATCCGGTCGTTCCCAGCACATGTAGGTGGGCGGTTAAGGGTTCATTTTCTGGCTGAATAACCTCCAGCCCCTGGCCATTTGACAGGCACCATTCACGAAATCCGCCGCGGTGCATCACATAGGTTCCCACGGGGTAACCATCAAGCTGACTCTCGACGATTTTTCCGAGCGCACCGGCGGTCATGACCTCATCGAGTTTAGTCTGCCCATTTGTCAGTGGCGGCCGCATGGCAGGATCGACTGACATATACAGATTTTTTATCAGGACCTGGCCCGGGCCTGTTGCTGGCAGAGGATTCTCCACCAATCGAAAGTTCGCCTCAGCGGGTAGTCCTTCCGGGCGAGACGCCAGGTGAATTTCACGATTCGTCTGTCGCGTGCTGGCTTGGTGATTGGATGTCGCCACGGGCTTGTTCCTCCTAGATTGCGAAAGACGAAGTGAAACATTTTTGGAAGGCCAAAGACAAGCTGTTTAGGGATGCCATCGAGTGTCGAGGATCGCCAGCTGGTCGCTGACGGCTGTTTATACCGGTCGCGATTCAATACAATACTCGAAGGATCAGGATGCGCATTCGCAGGCAATAAGCACTGGTTAAAGGAGCCTTAAATGACCATAACAGGGAGTTTTTTTGACGCCTTTATGCCACTGCTCGCCAGCCTCGTCCTGCCAGTCCGGAGCCTCAGGCTGGCGCATTATTGGCTGATCGCGCGCGAACCGAATCTTGGCAGCGAAACACGCTTGCCACGTCAAATTATCATGCTGTTGGGTACGGTGGCCGTGATCATTCTGGTCGTGATAGTCGCACCGCTGACAGAAGGCACTCGAAATCAAACTCTCAGCATCATCGGTCTCGGAATATTCGCCGTGATTGCCTTTTCATCCACCTCCTTTGTCACCAACTTTATGGCAGCCATTACCTTGCGCGTAACCAAGCCTTTTAATATCGGGGATTTCGTCACCGTCCGCGACTCCTTCGGTAAGGTCTCGGAACGTGGACTGTTCGATACCGAAATCCAGACCGAGAACCGCGAGCTCGTATCCATGCCGAACAGCCTGTTTGTTCTGACCCCTGTCAAAGTCACCCGTCGCTCGGGCGTGATTATTTCCAGCACCTTGTCTCTGGGCTATGACACTCATCACGCCAAGATTGAACCGCTGCTGCTCCTCGCCGCCCGCGCGGCTGAACTCGACGATCCTTATGTACAGATTCTAGGCTTGGACGATATCTCTGTCTGCTATCGCGTCAGCGGTATGCTGCTTGATGTCAAAACGCTGCTCTCTAGCCGCTCAAAGCTCAATCAGTGCGTGCTCGACAGCCTGCACCGGAGTCAGATAGAGATTATGACGCCCACGGTGACCCGGCATATTAACCAGCCCCTGCATATGAAGCAGATACCTGCAGACACCAGACTGACAGCTGCACCGGCACAATTGGCCGCCGAGGATATCGCCTTCGACAAAGCTGATCGCGCCCAAGCTAACGAGTTGCATCAACAGAATTTTAACCGCGAAATTGAAAAGCTCACGAATCACCTAAAATAGACGGCGGGCCTGGAACCTGACGCAAAGGCTGGCATTGAGGCTTTAGTAGCACAACTGGAGGCTGAGCTGGCGCAGATATCCAAACAACCGGAAACCGATGAAACCTGAAGCAAAAAATCAAACATTCGCTCACAGCAACCAGAAAGGTCATCAAGTTGAACTCGATCAATAAGCCCAAAAAACCATTCCCCAGTGCCGCAGAGGATGTTAAGCACACTCGCGAAACCCAATTGGCGACACCCCAGTCCAGCTCACCATCCTATCGCCTCGCCTATGCCGACGATGACTTCATTCTTACCGATGAAATGCGCCCGGTGCGACTATTACTAGAGTTATCTAAGCCCGAACTCACCCTCAACGAACATGACATTAATCATACTATTGTGATCTTCGGTAGTGCCCGAATCTTGTCACCGGAAGTTGCCGCGGAAATGCTCCGCGGCATTGCCGAACGATTGCAAGCCAACCCTGCGGATGAACAGCTACTGACCGAGCAACGTCAAGCTTTGCGAACTGCCAAAAGAGTGCGTTATTACAATGAGGCGCGCTTGCTCGCTGAAAAAATTACGCGGGAATCCTGCGCGCGCAATCTACCCCGTCTGCATATTATTACTGGCGGCGGTCCAGGCATCATGGAGGCCGCGAACCGAGGTGCCGCCGACGCCGGCGGAGAATCCATCGGATTGAATATCACCCTACCCCAGGAACAAAAACCCAACGACTATATTACGCCAGCACTGTGTTTCCAATTTCATTATTTTGCGATCCGTAAGATGCATTTTTTACTGCGTGCTCAAGCATTGATCATCTTTCCCGGCGGCTTTGGCACCCTTGACGAGCTGTTTGAAACACTAACCTTGATTCAGACACATAAAATTAAAGCCCTGCCGATCATTGCCTTCGATCGTGATTACTGGGAATCCTTGTTGAATTTTGACCTGTTAGTGGACGAAGGCATGATCAGCCCCGCTGATCGGGATTTAATCCAATTTGTCGACTCCGCAGATGAGGCATGGAGTATTGTCAGAGACTATATTCAGAAAAACAGCGAACGTTACTCGGCTGCCGACGCGCGCCGGCCCGGCAATCAGTAGTCGCACAAGCAAGGGCGCTGAAGCGGATACCTTACAGGTTGCGTTAATGCGCCGATAACAAGCCGCTAATATTAAAACGCAACAGATTCGCCAAGCTCAGGAATCAACGCGCTGACCCCACATTCAGCATCAAACTTTCCGGCCAGGGCTTGCAGCGCTTCAAGCTCACCATGTACCAGCACCAACCGCGGGCTATTGCCAAAGCTTTTGTACCACGTCATTAATTGGCTCTGACCCGCATGGGCGGAAAACCCTCCCAGCGTTTCAATTCGCGCCTTCACAGCGTATTCATCTTTGTAGAGTTTGATGTGCGGTGCGCCATCTACGATAATTCGCCCGAGGGTTCCCTGCGCCTGGTAGCCAATGAAGATCATGGTGTTGCGCTCTTGCCAGATGCGATGCTTGATGTGATGGCGAATCCTACCGCCAGTACACATGCCACTACCGGCGATAATGATCGCGCCAGAAGAGACTTTATTGATGGCCATAGAATCTTCGCTGGACTGGCTTAGGGTCAGGCTTGGCAGAAAACGTTGGAATGATTCTCGGTCCGTCTCTCTGAGCTCCCTGACGTCCGCCTCATCCAGCAACGCCAGCCATTCATTGTAGACGCCCGTCACCTCAATCGCCATGGGACTGTCGAGATAGACTCGCCAATTGTCCAGTTTACCCTCGCGATGCAGGCGGCCCAAATAAAACAGAATCTCCTGAGTTCGGCCGACGGCAAATGACGGAATCATGACATTGCCATGCCGCGCCCAGGTATCAGCCAAGACTTGACTAAGTTGCTCGATGGTAGCGTCCATGGAACGGTGATTACGATTACCGTAGGTACCTTCCATCAAGACCACATCGGCTTCGGCCAAATTCGCCGGTGGTCGCATTAGCACCGAATCACTATTACCAAGGTCACCAGAAAAAACCAGCGTCTTGGTCTTTCCATAGTCCTCGAGCTTGAGCTCAACGATAGACGAACCCAGAATGTGTCCCGCATCATGAAAAGTCAGAAACGCAGAGCTGTTGAGTCGCAGGCCTTGGCCATATTCAGCCTGCTCACACAGGGCCAGCACCTGATCGACATCATGTTCATCATAAACTTCTTCGATGGGCTTCTTACCCCGCCGAACCCGCCGCAGATTTTCATGTTCCAGATCTCGCCGATACAGCCCATAAGAATCCCGCAACAGAATGGCTAACAGATCGGCAGTGGCAGCCGTACAGAAAATCGGCCCGGAAAAGCCCTGCCGCACTAGCCTCGGCAACAAACCCGAATGATCCAAGTGAGCATGGGAAAGAATAACAGCGTCAATTGTACGGGGATTGAACTTGAACTTTTCCGATTTGATGCGCCGAATATCGTCACCGCCCTGGTGCATACCGCACTCAAGCAAGAATCGATACTCTCCCGCTGATTCCAACAAATGACAAGATCCTGTCACTTCTTGTGCTGCACCATAAAACGTCAAACTTGGCATAAATTTCGGTGTCCGTGACCTAGCTCAATGATGCCCCAACTGCTTCTCAATTTGCTCACAGACAGCCGCAGAAGACGCTATGAAAATAGCCAGCTTAGCCGGAATTTCAAGCCGGCAGACTGCAACAGATCAATGAAAAACACGGGGCAACGCTAACATTGGCAAAAAATAGCCAAAGGTTTAGGCGAGCAAGCCGAAATCTAAACCTTTAGCCCATTGTTGTTCACGGTCAGCCCTGCCTAAATAACCGTCAACTCCGTCAGTCCGTTTCAAAGGTTTAATGGCCAAGCTTGCGTCTACCAAAATCGTCAAACCCGCTGTTGATCCGGTCACTCAAGCGCGACCGGAATTTTCTAGCCAAACAGATCTCGACTCCGCTATTTCACCATTAGCCATCGTCGCCAACATCCGGCGCGGCGACCGACCCATGGAGGCCGTGTTTTTCCAGCGCTATTATGCGGGCGTGAAACGCCACTTGGCGCGCTATATCCACAATACCAGCCACGCTGAGGATATCGCTCACGACGCGCTCCTGACGGTGTTACTGCGACTGCGCAACAAAAGCATCGAGCAACCTCAATTTCTTGATCGATTCGTGTATCAGACCGCAAAGTTCTCTTACTATAGCTGGCTGCGACGGCCAGCAAACCAGCCCGGTTTATTTGAGCCTCTAGCAGAACATCAAAATCCTATGGATACCGAGCAGCAATTCCTCAGAGCAGAGCAACGGCGCTTGCTCCTTGTCCTAATTGGCACATTGCGGGTCGAGCGCGACCGAGAAATATTGCGCCGAGCCTATATCCACGATGAAACCAAGTTGGCCACGTGTGAAGCATTGGCCCTGACCACATCTCATTTCGATCGAATCATCTTTCGCGCGCGCGAGCGACTGAAACACAGGCTGGAATTGCAGGACCCTGATTTTATCACCGCCCTGAAAGGCAACTTGGACTAGAGAAACCCATCTCAAACGCCTGTGCCGCCCTCGCTCTATGCTAGCCTTCGACCCCGAAAGTGCCAGAGGTTCAAGCATGCTTAGCGCCATTGGCCTGCCAGAAAAACCAGAGTACTATGATTCATAATCTTTCGAAGGATCATCAACATGGCGAATTTTGGCGTACAGATTTTTCCGACCGATCAAACCCTCCAGCCCATTGAGCTTGCACGCGCTGTAGAAGAACGGGGGCTCGATTCGCTGTTCTTTCCCGAGCACACCCACATACCGGTGGCACGCACTACACCCTTCCCAGGCGGCACGCCTTTACCTGAATGGTACTGGCGCACTCATGACCCCTTCACGGCGCTAGCTGCAGCGGCGGCGGTCACGACCCGAATCAAACTCGGCACTGGTATTTGTCTGGTGATAGAGCGAGACCCTATTATTCTTGCCAAAGAATGTGCATCTCTTGACGTTATATCCGGCGGCCGGTTTGTCCTCGGCATTGGCGCTGGATGGAATGTCGAAGAAATGGCGAACCACGGCGCTAGCTACCAGCATCGCTGGAAAATTGTTCGCGAGAAAATTCTCGCGATGAAAGCCATCTGGACCCAGGACGAAGCGGAATATCACGGTGATTTTGTTGACTTCGACCCTATCTGGTCCTGGCCCAAACCCCTTCAAGTCGGTGGTCCGCCAGTATGGATGGGCGCTAATTCAAAATGGGTGTTCGATCGGGTCGCTGATTATTGTGACGGCTGGATGCCCATTGGCGGCGCCGGTCATGGTGGCATGGAAAATCTACAGGCAGCCTGCGAAAAGCGCGGCAGGCCCGTCGACTCAGTCACCCTTGCGTTGTTTGGCGCGCCCACTAACCCGGAACAGTTGGCCGGCAGACTCGACCAAGGATTTACCGAGCTGATCTTTGGTCTGCCTCAGGGAACGCCGGCCGAGGTCCTGACTCGCCTCGACGAATTGGCGAAACTCGCCGAACAATTTCGCTAGAAATTTCGCTAGAATATAGGTTGACGGCCCGCCCCATCGGCAGGGCCGCGCTCTATACAAATGGCAGCAATTACCGGACAACACGTTTGCTCATATCAGCCCCGAGACACCCCCACAGCGACACTTTTGATCAGCCAACACCAGCAACAGCAACCTGGTGGCACAGGCAAAACCTAACGGGCTTACGCCAGGGTAGTCGCTAGCTAGCAGATCACCCAAAACTCACCTGCCGCGCTTTATCAGGTTTCAAAGCAACACTAAATCATTGCTTATTTCACACTCCATGACTAGTGGGCATTCGTCACCGCATCATCGATGGTCGCTCCAAATTCCTGAAGATGCGCGCTGAATGAGTTGAGATTGGGGATCTATAGCCAAACAATTAAATGCATCTGAATGACACAATCCGGCTAAGGGTCACACAACCTGACCATGATCAAAGCAAGTCTATCGAACAGCGGGTCTAATACACCGCAGTGTAAATTGATCTATGATCCGCAGACCCGCCCTACTGATACAGCAATGAACGATCTGCTGTTCCTCGCAGTTAATTCCACTATAGGTCACCTGCGATACGGGTCAAGCCGGCGGAGATAGTAGAGCCAGTTCCCAGCAAGTCTAGCCTCAATTTATCATTTTATAGCCGCCGACTCATCGTCAGCTAAGCACCGAACTGACCAACAAATTTATTAAGGCCGCGCTGATGAAGAGCAGCACTCGAAAACAATTGAGCTTCGCAATCTATACAGCTTTCTTCCTGAGCGGCCTTGCCGGTTTAATGCATCAGGTCATATGGGCTCGACTGCTGGTCCAACTGATCGGCTCCACAGCCCATGCACAGATGATAGTGCTTGCTGTTTTCATGGGCGGCCTGGCAATCGGCGCGACCTGGTTCGGCAAGTTGGCAGACCAACACCGCTATCCCTTAAGACTCTACATCATCCTTGAGTTGTTCATTGGCGGCTATTGCCTATTAGTACCCTGGTTGTTGTATCTCGCTGGGGTGGGCTATGTTGGAATAGCACGAAGCTTTTTCGATCAAGGCGCCTTGACGTTATTGCTACGTGTCAGCCTGGTGACTCTGCTGATTCTTGGACCATCAGTACTGATGGGCGCAACCCTGCCCGTCATGTCACGCCACCTGGTGCACCGACTAAAAGACACCAAAAAACGGGTGGCCAACCTCTATGCACTTAATAGTTTCGGCGCTGTAGTGGGGACGGCCCTAGCTGGTTTTGTCATGCTGCCTTTGTTCGGCATCCACGCGGCCTTGGGTGTTGCGAGCCTGCTCAACTTTGTAGCCGCGGCCGTGGTCATACGAGCCGCCCTTTATGAGACTCGCGCACGCCCGCCAAAAAATATATCAGCCAGTCCCTTACCGAAAGCCAGCTATCGCACAGAACAGTACGTTGTGGCCTTGCTTGCCCTTTTTTGCACCGGCTTTGCTGCCATGAGTTACGAAGTGCTATTTAACCGTATCATCGCTCTTGCCTTCGGCGCCTCAACTTACTCGTTTTCCATCATGCTAATGTCCTTCATCACCGGCATCAGCATCGGCAGTGCCATCGTGGCGCGGCTTAATATCACACGGCCCTTGTGGCTATTAGGATTAAGCCAGCTCGGGGTAGTGGCTGCATTGTTGGCGGCAACCCCATTAATATCACGCATGCCCTACTTGATCGACCTGCTGCGAATAGCGCTGCAGAACACTACTTATGGATTCGAAATGTACCAAGTTGGCAAGGGCCTGCTCTGCCTCGGCGTGTTACTGGTGCCCACCATTTTCCTCGGCTTTAGCTTTCCGCTGGTGACAAGCATACAAGTGCGCAACCCACAGGAGATTGGCGCCCGAGTTGGCTCCACCTATGCCTGGAACACGCTGGGCAACGTGATGGGTGTCGCAATCACGGGCCTGGTACTGATACCCGTCCTCGGCTTGCTGGGTGCATTTCATTTTAGCCTCGCGCTTAATTTGGTGGGTGGCATTGCTTTGCTGGCCGTTGCCGGCGAATCAGGATATGGGCGTCGGATCGCCGCCGGCGCTACAATAAGCCTCGTGATTTTGATTTATAGTCAGCAGGGTAGTGACTGGTCTGACGCCATCAATCTGGCAAGAAATCATTTGCGACTGCGCACAGCCCCGCCGCCATTAACTGAGGCTAGTGTCTCGGTTAGCCCACCGAAAGCCCATCCCGCTTCTAGTTTCGAGGCCTGGCAGCAGACGTATATTGCACGTCAGCGAGAGCATGAGGAATTTTTCTTTACAGAAGATGCCCATGCAACCGTACTCGTCACCGGCAACGCCGACAATCGACATCTCTATGTCAATACCAAGCCAGATGCCTCGAACACCAACGACCTCGATACCCAGTTACTCATGGCCCATGCACCGCTGTTCCTCGCCACTGAAGCGAGCAAGGTACTCATCATCGGCTATGGTTCAGGTATCACCGCGGGCTCAGCCCTACGTCATCCCATTGATCAGGCCGATATTGTCGAAATCTCTCCGGCGGTACTTCGCGCGGGCCGCCTGTTTGAGCGCGACAACTACCAAGTGTCCCAAGATGCCAGAGCACACATCTATATCGAAGATGGTCAATCATTCCTACACACAGCACCCGAACGCTATGACGTCATCATTTCCCAGCCACCGAATCCCTGGATCGCGGGCGTTGGCGGGTTGTTTACTGTCGACTATTTTCAGAGCGCCCGCGACCGACTCACTGCCCATGGTCTGTTTACTTTCTGGTTCCACACTTATGAGCAGAGTGACGAATCAGTAGGCCTCATCCTTCGCACTGTGGCTGCCGTATTCCCCCATGTCATGCTGTTCGCAGACAATGATCTTGGCAACCTGATAGCCGTTACCTCCATGTCACCTATTGAACCGAACTTCGCCAAGATGGAACGTCGCTATCAGACGCCCGGCGTCAAGCAAGATCTGGCACGCCTGGGCATACCGAACCTTACGGGCTTTCTTAGTCATCATCGACTATCACAGTCACAATTTGCCGCTCTACGCGGTTCAGGCCCGGTCAATACCGTTGAGCACCAGCAGTTGGAGTACATGGCGCCAAGAAGCTTTTTCCAGCACGACAACTCTTTTCTACTGGAACAGTATGATCCATTGATCAAGGGCACCTCGGCACGAGATGAAATACTACTTGATCGCTATATCAGCTACCGAGCGACGGCGGACGCACCGATGACACGAACAGAACTCACCGCTGCAGCCGGCTACACACATCACATGGGCGGCTACGGCCCAACGATAGCGACTGCCATTATCACGCGGTTAACGGAGCTAAAATGAGCCGCAATAGGCGTACATTCATCGATTTGGCGTATTCGTTTCTTTATTATTAATATTAAACTGATAGTATATTTTACAGACCCTAATTTTAGCCGTTCAAGCCGAACTGGGATCAGTAGCCATGCAAATCGCAGCAATTGCATTTCGAGCCAGCAGAGCCGCGAGTGGCCTGATACTGGTCGGCCTGGTCGCCAGCGCTGAACCCCCTCTACCCACCGAACACCTGTCGTACAGCTATCATTGGGAAGATACGCGATCGGTCCCAAGCAATGTTCAAACTGCTTTTGTTAATCAGCCACGACTACCCAAACTCAAGCAGACTTCATCACCGCTGGTTGACGATACGACAATCGGCCAACTGGTCGACGACTTCAATATCCTACTCATCGACTCCCCAGCGGCCGCATGGACTCAAAGACAAGCCGAGGAGATTCGCAACCATATGCAAGCAATACCACGCCAGCCCGAAACACTCGGCCCACCTACAGGTTTGAGTCGATGGCGCCTAACGACGAATTACATAGAGGATGATATTTTTCTTAGCCCCGCCCACAATCCATCGTTCGATGTCTTGATATCAACCAGGGCTTTTACCCATGCACAACCACAGCCCACCACCGTCGACGGTATTGCAGGCACCTATTACTCTCAGCGCCTGCGACAGGCACTGGTTCGATTTGTAACTAACAATGGCGATGATAGGGACGCCATCGAATACCTTTTGCAACAACGCTATGGGGTAACCACTATCGTACCGAACTATCAGGCATTAACAGCCAACACGACCAACGAGACTGCCGAGCGGTTTCAGGCCTTTCACAGCGAAGAACTATTGAACATTATTAGTATGTTCGAAGAGATGCCAAAAGACAGGCACCGGCTGCCAGACCTGCGTTACTTGGTACGCCGATTGGATGCCACTAATCATCCACTCTACGAGCACGCACCGGCTGTCTCATGGACAGCAAGGGGGTATATAGAATTTATGGAATCGGCATTTTACTATCAAAATGTTGACTATACGAAACGCCTAATCCTGCATGAAAAGACCCATTTTTTGTGGGACAACCATTTCGACGAGGCCCTCAAGGTAGATTGGGCACTTATTGGCGACTGGTCACGCCCAACCAGCAGCACGAGCAATTGGTATACGAGCCAACAAACTGAATTCGTATCGGCCTACGCGCACGCCTTAACGCCGAGCGAAGATATGGCCGAGTCGTTAGCTCATTACATCATCAACCCCGACAAGCTGCGCTCACGCGCGCCTGCCAAGTACAATTTCATACGTGACCGCATCATGGGTGGCAGCGTTTATTTGTCACAGGCCAGAGAGGATCTGACATTCAAACTAGAAGACCTGCAGCCCGACTATATGTTTCCCACCGAGATCAAGCGAATCGACATTGAAGTCAGCGGTGATCCGGATGCCGACAAACTGGTGACCGTGGAAATCGAACTACATACTGATAAAGGCATTTCCCAAGGCGGCGCAAGCTTAGCTAATTTCAGGTTGACCAGTGAAATTGGTACTTTTGTTGATGTCGCGTTGTATCCGCAAAAATATCCGGTCGACGCTCAATCGGGGGGTAATAGCAGCGTTTTACGCGGCACAGTAAAACTCAGTCAATACGTAAAAAGTGGTTCGTGGCAGACTTCTCAGATCGTCCTGACTGATACCGGCGGTAACAGTCGTATGCAGAAAGCGCAGAATTTTGGCTGGCAACTCCACATCGACAGTCCAAAGGAAGACACCAGCGCACCGCTTTATATAGCAAAATCTGCATCTCTCTCACTCTCAACCCAGCAGGTAGAGGGGGCCCAGCTACAGATCATTCAGGCGCGTTGGCGCGTTAACGAAGAATCCGCTATGTCGACACGCAATGCCTGCTACGCATCTCTCAACGACGAGGTTGCCAGCACCTATCGACACGAGCAGTGGGGGCAGTTTGATGCCAAGCAAGGGCAGTGTCATGTTGACTTTTTGATGCCGAACTACAAACCAACTTCGGTCTATAACTTGCGCTATATCAGTATGCATGACGCAGCAAAAAATAAGAGCTCGGTTTACTTTACCAAATCAAATGACGCGAAAACTCAACATCCCAGCAGCCAAAAAAATCGAATAGATGAGGCCGCTCAATCTATTGTTTTGATCACCAGTAATCCGGATACGCAACCGCCTAAGCTGAACCTCAACACGTTAGCCATCGAGACCCAGCCCACTCACCCAAATAAACCTGATGGTGAAACCACAGTCTCAATCCTATTTTCAATCGCAGATGACATCTCGGGTTTTAAAACAGCGTCCCTCAAGCTGAAAGATCCACAGGGCATTAGCCATCAGTTCTATATGAGCAATGAACCCAGCCTTATATACGCCAAGGAAGTTGCGAATGAAGAGCAGCGTTACTACCGAACAATTGTGCTCCCTGCAGGCTCTGCTCCCGGCACTTGGTCCCTGGCCAACATGACCATCTATGACCGTGCCGGCAACATCAAGAGCTACGACTTCACCGAGACCATGCATTTCGATATCATCACCGGACTCCATGGTCCGGCATACGGACCTTAAGGCCAAGGGCCCTACAGCTCAAGGAGGGTCAACCCCGCCCCTTACCCTTGCTGCCAATATCACCGCTTTTGCAACATTCGACGGTGAAACTGACGATAGTACTGGTTGATTGTTCGGCAGAATCAATCGCGATTGCCTTTAATTGATACTCGCCAACGTCCCTCTTACGTACATCAATGCTACAAGTTGCGCTTTCAGGACCAAAACAGATCAAGACGTCGTCATAATAAAGTCTCAATACCGCAAGATCGATCATACCCGTCGCATTCGCCGAGAATACAATGGTTCCGATTTGAACAGTTCCATCAGCGTAACCAACGCAACGGCGGCCGCGGCATCGATTCTGCCATAACCATACATGGGGTCCCATCCGGGCTCGCCCAAATCCACAGCGGTTGCTGTTAATATCTCCATTGCAGACTCAGGCGTCAGGATAATAAATATCATTAGGCACAACATCGACACGCATCATTGGCACGCATCATTGAGCGAGCTCAGTGACTAATTCACAACGCTGGCATTTTTCAGTCCAAGTATCATCAGGCCTGCTTCATTCGCTGCAGCATAGACACCCGACTCATCCACCCAAATGTCAGCCAAAGTGGCTGGTATTTTATAAGAGGCCATCTCTTTGATTAAAATAGGATTTGAGATATCGAACACACGCAACCAATCTAGATCAGCCACATAGGCATTGGCACCAGAGACACGAACATTTCGCGCCGTGCGTTTTACCGCGCCCTGCGCTACTTCCCGTAGATTCTTCGGATCTGAAATATCAATGACAGTCAGGCCGGAACTACCTGAGGCTAGATAGGCGTGGGAGCCGACGATCTCTACATCGCGCACATCGACCCTTTTCCCGCGAGGTATGAAATGACTAATTTCCATGGCTGCCGATGGTTTGGAGACGTCAATAATTCTGAGCCCCTGATCACCATCAGCGACATAAGCAAAACCATTCACAACACGTACTTCGTACGCGTAACCTGGCGTATCAAAAGCAGCAATTTCCGCCGGTGTTTCAGGGCGAGAAACATCCAATACTCGCAGCCCAGAGGGGCCATCTGCAACATAGGCAAGACTGCCGATGACAACGATACGTTCAGCATTTCCCGGCGTGTTGACATGGCCGACGATATGCGGGCTAGAAGGATCTGAAATATCTGCAACTTGCACCCCTGACCAATCGTCAGCGATATAAGCATAGGGACCAGCGACGTCGACATCGACCGCTCGGTAAGTGGGCAAATTGGCAACCTCACGCACGGCGTCTGGATGAGAGATATCCAGAATTCGTAAACCCGTGTAGCCATTAGCCAGATAGGCATAGTTACCTACCACATCTACACCACGCGACTTACCCGCGGCATCATAGTGTTCTACTACAGGAGACACCTTTGGATTAGATAAGTCAATAATCTCAAGCCCTAGATCACCATGTGCTAGATACGCATGTGAACCTGCGATCGTTACCGACTCCGAGCACGTCTTACTCGTATAACTCGCCATTTTTATGGGGTTATTTTTGTCGGTCACATTGACGACAATTAAACCTGCATCATTGGCCACGCCAGCCAGATAGGCCACCTGGTTCTCAACCCAAACTCGTTCCGCACCGTACTCTAGTTTATAGAAGCCAGACTTCACAGGCGTGGTTGGGTCCGCAATATTGACAATTGTCAGACCGGCGAGGTCGTCTTCATGCTCTTCAAGGCCCACGATGTACGCATAATCACCATCAACGTGGACGCCGTGCGCAAAGCCCGGCATTTCATAGAAGCCAATTTCCTTGGGCTGCAAAGGATCAGCAACATCAATAATTCTAACGCCACGGGTAATGTTCGCCACAAAAGCCAAGGAGCCCGCCACATGCACATCGACGGCATAATTCTCGGTTTTAAATTTCCGCACTTGTTTCGGCTTTTGGGGGTCAGAGATGTCGATGATTACCAGTCCCAGCCAGCCTGCGGCCAAATAGGCATAATGACCTTCCACGGCAACCGCTCGAACATTTGGCTGAAGATCGATATGTGCTACTTCCAGCGGTTGTGTCGGCTTAGCAATATCGATTATCCGCATGGCACCACCATCATCAGCAACGTACAGGTGATGACCCGATATTGTTAGATCCTTTACCACACCAGATGTCGCAACAGATGCGACTTCACGCCAGGCAGCAGCGCTGGAATTAGCACTCTGCTCGATATGCAGCACGCGGATACCTCCGCCCATACCGAAATAGACATACTCTCCCGATACGGCGCTTGAATAAACAGGGCCACCGTCCCATCTACCGACTAGCTCAAGGACCGGCGAACTAGCCGCAGTCAATTTTCCGAGCCCAGCAGGCACATCAAGGTTTGCAGCGAGAACCGGCGTAGCCCCAGCCGTAAGACATATCAACATTGTTAGCAGCCGCAGTGTCTGGCACCATGCAGAACGCTCGGTAGAGTTTAGACCTGCAGTTAACACATTAACCTTTGCTTTTATCACGATCACCCCCTCCAAATATTTCGTCATCGCGTTAAAACGCGAATGAGCATTTAGTGCGGACATTTTTCGCGCGCTATAAAAAAAGCTGATGCCACGCAGAATACTGCCTGACACCAGCGCTGTAGATCTCGAGTACCGAATGCAACTATCAGTATCACTCTTGTCACTTTGCATTCGGCACTCTAGTGCGACCGCCGTTTATTCGTATGCCTCAAGAGTGACGCAAGCACTGCCGCCCTCGACGGAACCGTTTTCAGTATTGAAATGCACACTCAAACTGTCCAGGGCCGGTAGATCTCGACATGCATCATTGACATCGAGAACAGCAGAGCAAGTTGCATTGGGCGCACCTTCAGCAGGCCAAGAGCACACTGCACTGGGTATATCACCGCCGCTACCATCACCTCTCCCCATAAGGTCTGCACATTCCGCTGACACATCTCTCATAAGCTGCGCAGTGCCTGACCGAGGCGAGTTCCCCTGGGAAGCCTTTGCGACAAACCCCGAGACTCTCGCACCAAACGGAATCACTATCGAGATGTCTGCATGGTTACCCGAGTTTGTACCCAGGCCAACAAATTTACCCTGAGTACCTATGGATGTAGTTGACGAGAAGCACAACAGCGCGTCACCAGCATCAGACTCTCCTGGCACACCGGGCTCGCCGGCAGGTCCGGTCAATCCAATTTTACCCTGAACGCCTTGAGGTCCCTCGGCACCATCTTCACCGTCCACACCATCCACACCATCAGCACCAGCAGGGCCCGCTAGGCCGATCTTGCCCTGAACGCCCTGAGCA
>DGOD01000326.1 GCA_002389265.1 Gammaproteobacteria bacterium UBA4475 | reverse complement strand
ATTGGTATGTATTACTAATGTGGGCGGGTAACCCGGGTGGGATTCATTTCCAGATACCAGTCCCGTTAGTTTTCGTGATGCCACACCGATGGCATACTCTTATGGTGAAATTACTCACGGTTGCCGAATGACCCGCTTCGAACAATTAAGAACATTCCTAACCACACAATTGCCAAACGCGTCTCCCGATTCTTGGAGCGATAAGGTTACTTGTACCGGGATGCAGAGTCAGTGTGCCTAGACTAGGTAGCGTTCATTAGCCAAGAGCTAGTTACCTATAGGACGTTCTCGATGCGATAGGCCCTCGCTGCCGCACCAGCAAACAAGTCAGTCTTTTCAGTCGCAGATGCGCCGGCTGAGATCCGCTTGAATGCGTTCCAGCACACTTGATAACTACACCACCGCTTTTGCACCGGAAAATTTGACTCATACATGGATCGGGCAGGACCAAAGGCCTCGATACAGGTTTCCAACCATGGGCGCCAGGCCGTAGCCACCTCCTCTGAACCCGGTGGCAGACTACGGTCCCCGACATAGCCCGGCATGCGAATCGGCAATGCGCCGAGTTTTATAAAAACGTTGTCACGCTTGCTGACATCGCCAATAGACGCCTTCCATTCCTTGAAAACCTCGTCCGCTTTACCTCGATATGGGCCACCCAGAATCGGAGTGCCGACATGATTGAGAATGATCATCAGATCCGGGTAAGCATCTGCAATCTGCGCAACTTCACTGAGTTGCGGGTGATAAAGCCAGCAATCCAGCGACATTCCCAGACGGCTAAGAACAGCAATAGCATCCTTAACCCGAGGATCTATCAGCAAATGAGCCTGTGCGGCGACATTTCCTACCTTGTCATCCAGATGCCAACCACTGGAAAGTCTGACTCCACGAAAGCGACCGCCGGAGGCCTCAAGATGTTGCTCAAGTAGCGGCTCAACAGCGCCGCCCAGCGTGAGATCAACATTACCGAACATGACCTCGCACGCACGAGTGGAACCAAACGCGCCACTGGCGCTCATCGCCGCCTGGCCTCGAACAAATTCAGTTTCTCCCAAGGAGCGAAGTGCTTTGACGCCATCCCTACGGTACATCGAATGGCACTCTGCAAAGACAGTGGCCACGATGTTGTGTCCACTGGCAAGATCAGCAGCGAGCTCCGGCATCAGGTAGGTATATCCGTTGCGTAGCCATAAGTGGTGATGCGGATCGATGATGGGTAGATCCGGTTCAAGGATGTCTTCTTGCAACAGCCCTAGCCAGTGATCATCCGGCGCCGACTGACCCGTATTCGCAGCCATAAATTACTCCCGCACTTATCTGCTTGTGTTTACTGGACAGTCCAACCGCCATCAACCGGCATCGCAACGCCTGTGAGGTAACTCGACTGCGGTGACAACAACCAGGCGACCGCTTCCGCGACCTCCTCCGGACTGGCAATCCGGCGCATAGGTAGCGAATTGATCACACCATTTAGCACCGTTTCACTCGCACCTGCGCCCTTAGCGAGCATTGGCGTATCGATGAATCCCGGGCAGACTGCATTAACCCGGATGTTCTTTGGCCCGTACTCAAGCGCGGCTGATTTCGTCAGCCCCACAACGCCATGTTTTGCTGAGTTATAGGCGGTTGCATGAGGTAGCGCTACCAAGCCGCAGATAGATGCGGTATTGACGATACTGCCACCGGATTCCTGCTGAATCATCTGAGCGATTTCAGCTTGCACGCAACTAAATACACCAGTGAGATTGACCGCCAGCACGCGGGCCCATTCCATGGGATCAATGTCGAGCAACTTGACGGTCGGCCCTGTAATTCCGGCATTGTTGAAAGCGCCATCGAGCCGACCATGTGTGGTGACTATTGTTTTAACGGCATTCGCCGCAGCGCCTGGTTCTGCAACATCAAATTCCAATAATTCCGCGCTACCGCCTGCACTCTTTGCCTCAGTAACAACCTCAGCCGCTAGCTCAGCCTGTGTGTCTGCCACGATTACATGCGCACCATCCAGCGCCAGTCGATTGACGGTTGCGCGTCCAATACCGCTCGCTCCGCCGGTAACCAATATTATTTTATTTTCCAAACTCATCTCACTTTGCCCGATCATGGTGGTTTAATTTAACGGAACTGAATGCC
Organism: Gammaproteobacteria bacterium UBA4475; assembly: GCA_002389265.1. Taxonomy (GTDB): domain Bacteria; phylum Pseudomonadota; class Gammaproteobacteria; order Pseudomonadales; family Azotimanducaceae; genus UBA4582. Next base: position 4,113 of record DGOD01000326.1, on the reverse strand, counting down.
TTCGTAGTTGTTGTCCGCGACTTCACTCAACATCATGGCATATCTCGGAACACCGCCGTTATAGATGTTGTAACGTATCTTGCCGTATTCGTGGCCCTCGATGTTCGAGTTGTACCCGGTGAAAAAACTCTTGGCTTTGCGTAATAACGCGCCTTCGTACATTTGTTTAACGTGCTCGAACCACGCTGCCTCAGCTGCCTCCTCGACATCGAACCGTTGGTAGCCGTGTGTCCACATGTACTCAAGGAAAGGCGTGACCCAATCGACGCTCTGCTCTGCGCTGCGCGGGAAGTTCGCTGCTGCGGTTTGCGGCCCCATAACCATCAGCAAGTTTGGGAAGCCGCCGATCATTACACCAAGATAAGTGATAGGTCCGTCCGCCCACTTTTCGCGCAGCCGCTCGCCACCCACTCCCTGAATATTGATCTGATCGAAAGCCCCTGTGAACGAATCGAATCCGGTGGCGTAAACCATGACATCAAACTCAAACGATCTATCGCTGGTTTGGAGCCCCGTAGGCGTGATACGAGCAATTGGCGTCTCAGTGGCATTCACAAGCTCGACGTTGGAGCGGTTGTAGGTCTCGAAATAACCAGTCTCAAGAGGTAATCGCTGCACACCAAAACCGTGATCCTTTGGAATCAGCCGCTCTGCAAGCTCAGGGTCATTCACACGCCGACGAATACGGTCGGCGATGTAGTCGGATATCTCCGCATTAGCTTTTTCGTCGGTGAATATCTCCGGGAAATTTTCAAGCCAGATACCGAAGCCCGGCTCGTCATAGAGTCTGTCCCACAGCTCGCGCCGCTGCTCTGGACTCACGTCGTAAAAGCTACGGCTGTCGAATTCATGTTCAAACCCGCCCGGACTGCGCGCGCAAGTGGCAAAAATCTCATCGTAGCGTTCACGTATCGCTGCCATCTCAGATTCGGAGATGGGCTCGTTGTTCAAAGGCGCTGCCCAGTTTGGGCGGCGCTGGAAAACGGTCAGTTGGTCCACGACTTTCGCCACTTCTGGAATGATTTGAATCGCCGTCGCACCGGCACCGATAACGGCGACACGTTTGCCTGTCAGGTCAGGAGGCTCATGAGGCCAGTTTGCAGCATGAAAAGATGCACCCTTGAAACTTGCCATGCCCTCAAACTTCGGTAGTGATGGGGTCGACAGCGTTCCCATCGCAGTGATGACGAAACGGGTCGTTATCTCACGCCCGTCTTCTAGTCGAATCGCCCAGTGGTCTGCATCCTCATCAAACACCATCGCATCTACCCTGCAGCCAAACTGCATGTGTTGACGCAAATCAAATTTGTCTGCTACGAAATTCAGATAGGACAGCGTATGTGCCTGCGGCGAAAACTTCTCGGCCCAATGCCACTCGTCCAGCACTTCCCTGGAAAACGAGTAACCGTAGGTGTAGCTCTCTGAATCAAATCGTGCACCCGGATATCGATTGTTGTACCAGGTGCCACCAAGATCGGCGTTAGTGTCCAGCACCGTCGCACGAACACCGAGATCTGCCAGGCGCTTGATCTGGTACATCCCGGACAAACCTGCTCCGATGATGACCACTTGGTAATCGAGGTGCTCGTCATTGTTTACATTGATTGACGCAATCTTCTGTTCAGTCATGTGCGCGGTTCGCTATGTTGGTCTAAGGTTTAATTGCGGTTGCGCTAATCGGGCAAACCGAGAACACGCTTCGCGATAATATTGAGCTGAATCTCAGCAGTACCACCGGCAATTGTTAAAGACTTCTGTTGAAGCCAGGTGCGAGTGTGCTTGAGCGCTTCTTTCGGAAACTCATCGCCTTCCCATCCAAGGCCGTTGGAACCCAAAGCTGAGAGATGTAATTCATCACGCTCTTGCTTTGACAGGGTCCCGATCAACTTGACAACTGACGATGTAAAACCCGGTGCACGCGCTTGAGCTTCCTCAATCGCTCGCCGCTGGGTCAACTCAAAGGTCCGCTGTCGCATCTGCCATTTCAGCAGCGCCGAACGCTTGGCGTCGTCCAGAATTCGACCTGTCGTATCGTCGGTGGGTAGCAGGTCACGAAATATCTCAGGTAACGGAGTCTCGGCTACTCGGCCCTGCGCGCCCGAGATGTTTATGCCCGCGTGGGTGGAGCGTTCGTACTGCAAGAGTCGCTTGCCAACAGTCCATCCTTGATTAACCGGACCGATAACATCCAAGACACTTGCTCTCGCATCTTCGAAGAGCGTTTCGCAAAATGGACTGTTGCCGCTGATCAATCGAATAGGTCGCACCTGCACGCCGGGCTGATCCATGTCGATGAGGATGAGACTAATGCCGTTATGTCTTGGGGCCGTGTTGTCCGTTCGCACCAGTGCAAAGATGTAATCACCATGAGTGGCTTCGGATGTCCAGATCTTGCGACCGTTGATAATGTAATGGTCGCCTTCGCGCTCGGCTTTTGTACTGAGACTGGCGAGGTCAGAACCGGAACCCGGTTCGGAGTAACCCATGCACCACCCACCGTCGCCCCGGGCCATGCCAGGCAACCATCGTGCTTTCTGCTCATCCGTGCCAAATTCCAGGATTGTCGGACCAATATAGTTGACACCCCGGCCAACCAAAGGCGAGCGAGCGTTGATGCGCTGAAGTTCTTCGAGGAGGATCAAATATTGGGCTGAATCGAGCTCGGCACCGCCATATGCCTTAGGCCAGGTGGGGACAGTCCATCCTTTAACCGCCATATTTTCCAACCAGATGCGACTGTCGGCAGGCAGCTCAACCTTGCGGCTACCCCAGGGAATGACGCCGGGACCGCGGGCACCCGGAGGACAGTTTTCCTGTAGCCAGGCACGGGTTTCATCCCGAAACTCTGTCGTTTCTGACATCTTTTTTCCTTCTCTCTTTCGCAGGAGCCTGCATAAACAACGTGGCCAGACTTCGACAGGATGGTATTACGTTCCTTTGGTAGTGATAATACTTAAAAATCGGGCACCACCTTTACGAAATTTGAAAAGATAGGTTTGGAAAAACGAGGCAGGGAAGATAATGGACAATGTTAAGGCGATGCGGCTCTTTCTGACCGTTGTACAGACAGGTAGCTTATCAGGTGCTGGTCGCCAGTCTGGCCTCTCTCCTGCGAGTGTGTCGCGTCAGATCACTGCATTGGAAGACGATCTCGGCGTACGACTATTGAACCGGACCAGCCGAAGGCTCTCTCTCACCGAAGCCGGGCAGGTCTACCTGGAACATGCCGAACGCCTGCTCCAGGACATCGACGAGCTGCGTGATGCTGTCAGTCAAATGGCAGTAAAGCCCCGCGGGACTCTCCGTATTCAATCGCGCATATCCCTAGGTACACAACACGTGGCTCCGCTGATTCCAACATTCCTAGCCCTTTACCCGGATCTCAAAATCGATCTGTGGCTGACCGACAACGACCTCGACCTGACTGAACACGGTATCGATCTCGCGATTCGGACAGGAAATCTTTCGGATTCGACACTCATAGGCAGGCGTCTCGCATCCAGTCCGCGAGTTATCTGCGCCAGCCCCGAATACTGGGCAGAGCATGGCAAGCCGGCGACACCGGAAGCCCTCATGGATCACAACTGTCTGACCTACCGTTTCGAGTTCGGTACCGCTGCCGCCCTATGGCAGTTCCGCATAGACACGGGACAATCAATTAATATCCAAGTCGCGGGTAACTTTCAGACCAATAATGGTGAAGCCTTGCGCGTCGCGACGTTGTCTGGCCTTGGCGTCGCGATGCTACCAGCCTGGTCCGTGAAGGATCATCTGAAAGCCGGTAGTCTGGAGCGTGTCTTGTCCGATTATGAAACGACAGTCTCCGATCTCGATTTCGGTATCTACGCCGTTTATCTCAGTCGGCGTAATCTGTCTGCAAAAACCCGGCTCTTTGTCGACCATCTGGTCACTGAATTCAGCAAGCAGGGTTGGACCTAGCCTCAGTGCTATGAAACACCTTTTATTTGACTAGGAGTAAGTTGCTTAACTTCCGGAAGGCGAGACTCCCTACCCTCCACCCACTTTCGGCCATACCAGCACCCCGCTCCCTGGGCACCCCCCGCTTAACCAGATGGGACTACTAGTATCGGTAAGGGTTAATAAGAATAAACA
>DGOD01000078.1 GCA_002389265.1 Gammaproteobacteria bacterium UBA4475 | reverse complement strand
TATCGACATTACCCTATGCCCTCTTTGTGGCGGGACTATGCGTATTATTTCCGACATTACTGACCCAGACCTAATTCGGAAGATTCTAGATCATCTTGCCGCACAACCACCCCCGATTAAACCTGCGACAGCCGACAGCTCTTTAAGCCTCAACCAGCAATCTCCTATTACGCGATAAGCGTGCCCAGCCCGATCAAAAACCCCGATCAGTGATCAACCCTCCTGTGCGTATGCCAGCAGATCAGCATCATGACAGACATTGACCATCTAAAGGATTACCACGTCAGGGGGGCATAAATTTGACTGCACATCAGCAATTACCACACTTGACCGTTCTTCAGAAAATGTGGTTTATTTCCCTTATCTTCAACCAAAGCTCTCTGCCAACGCAAGTTGCTCAGTCCAGACATTCCGGGATTAAAGGGGACAGATTTATATGTATCACTAGTTTCGTCACAGCAATAGCACGAAGTCAGATAAGCATACGAGCCAAAGTGGACGTATTTCAGGCTCCAATTTGAGTAGGCGATCAAATCTATTGATATCAGGGGGTGAACTCGTCCCTTATAAACAGATCCGTCCTATTTACTTTATTTTATCAACTTAAGCTGGCAGGGTGTATGTAGCCTAAAGAAACTTTTCGGACCAAGTCTAAGGCTGTTCGAGTAGGTCAAAGCCTGAAATCTAGTGGAATAATATGGAGATCACATGACAGATCAAGCAATATCAGCGCCGCCCATTGACGAAAAATCCCGCTTTTCCCACAGCCCCATTTCGCCACGCTTCGGCTCCGAGCTCGAAGGTGTCACTTTGCTTGAGATGACTGACGACGAGGTAGGGGCCCTTAAACAACTTGGTGCTGAGCGCGGCGTACTTGTGGTTCGCAACCAGATAATGACAATGGATCAGCAGGCGGCTTTTGCCCATCGCTTGGGGGAACTGACCACTTACCCAGTTAAGAAGGCAGGCTCCCTGCCAGAACTGTTGGAAATCCATGCTGATGAGAAGTCTCGTCACGTCCCCGGTGAGAAGTGGCATACTGATATTTCAAGCGAGCAAAAGCCGCCCGCGCTATCAATGCTACGTATGGAAATTGTGCCAGGTTCCGGCGGCGATACACTGTTTGCGGACATGTATCAGGCCTTCGCGTCACTCTCGCCCGAGATGCAGCTCATACTCATGCGTCTAACTGCCAGGCACGACCCAGTCGGCCACTACCTCTACCTTAGTGGTGAAAAGACCTTAAAAGAACTGCCATCGCAGATTCACCCCGTGGTTCGCACACATCCACTCACAGGTCGAAAGGCGCTCTACGTAAATTCGGGTTTCACTGGTAAAATTATGGAATTCAGTAGGGACGAAAGTCGCGCAATGCTCGACATGCTCTATCAACACATTGCCCACGGGATTAGCTTTCAGATACGAGTCCGTTGGGAGCCCAATACGGTTGTCTTCTGGGACAATCGTTGTGTCCAACACCATGCCGCCTGGGACTACTTTCCGCAGGTTCGCCACGGTTACCGTGCAACAGCTATTGGCGAGGTCCCGTACCTTGAGCACTGAAGCAGGAAGCCCTGCGCGATTAGCAGGCGTTATCATCTGCAGTGCTGACCTTAATCACGATCGTGATGTGTTTAGCGCAATCACTGGTACAAATCCTATATTGATGGATAACCAAAACGCAGCTCTGATGAATGATGCGGTATTTCTCATGGGCGATGCTTGCCTGACATTGACAGCAAGCACCAAAGGCCAGCAGGCAGTAGAACGGGGTATCGAGCGCCTCATCATTGAAGTGCCTGATCTCGACGCGACCGCGAACGAACTCCACGACGCAGGCGCAGATGCCAAGCGTTACAGTGACCATATCGAGATCAATCAAGCATGGGCTGGTGTACTGGTCGAACTACGATCCCAGCCGATCAGATCTAACAAACAGGCAGGAGCCGCGGGTTCGGTTTTCGATCATGCGGCTATTCTTGTCGCCGACGTTAAGCTAATGTCAGATCGTTGGTCGATCATTGTCGGAGGACCGCCAGCACATGAGGGTATTCACCCACTGGGTACTGTCGTCGCCGCCCGATTCCTTCTTGGCAATCGCATGATTGAACTGGTTGCCCCATTGCCTGATCAAGCGTCACCGCTAAAGACACGGCTCGACAGATTTGGTGAAGGCCCATTTGCACTTGCGCTTGTCGCAAATGACCTGGAGACAACGGTGGCGGCAGTTGCCGAATCGGGAGCCAAACTGATAGATCAGCCTCCCCATATCATTGTTCACCCGTCCGACGCCAGCGGTGTACCAATACAGCTCACACCCCGGGTCAATAGCTAACGCCTACGAAACACAAGCATCAGCTGTTTTTTTGCAAAGCCCACATCATCTGCATTTTGCGCCGGTCGATGTGCCCAGCCTACGCGCCAGAAAATGTCCAAGCGAAACTCACATGGCACTAACCTAATCGTTGGTTGACCAACGCCGCCGTCCGCTTTCCAGAAGTTTTGCGGTGGATTTGTATAATGCCTTTGAGACGTAGGGCGAGATCTCCTCGGCGCGCAGATGGCATAATCCTGCTTTAAGGTGTCGAGCTTCAATCAGCACGGGGTCATCGCCTGGTGCCAGCGCCAGCAGATCAATGACGTGCAAGGCAGCCTGAACATCACCGGCTTCCACCAACGCTTTCGCCCGATCGATCACCGCCTGTTTGTCGGTAATCGCCGACAACACTGCGGTGGCGGCGGCGTCAGGATGGCCAGGGTGCAGGTTCGTTGCGTTCCTGTCCCACCAACCATTTTCCTCGCGGTAGATGTCGCGCACGATATATTCTCCTGCACCGTAGCGCTCGCGCATCCAGTCATAATCGAACAGCTCTTTTGGATAATCGATTGCGTGAATGATCTCAACATCGCTCATACCCTGGTTCATCCTATCGACAACCTGTTGGCGCAGCCAGCGTAGGGCACGGGCCGTGGATAGTAGAACCTTCCTGGCTTGGTCAGCGCCTTCAATCACCTGGCCAAACTCTGAGACCAGAGATGTAGCGCCTAGATCAGCCAGCATTTCAAGGGTTTCCGCCCAACGAATGGTCAATCGTTGGGTCCGCAACGGTGTCCCGATGTTAGGCATCATCGTGCCAGGCAAAGCCGCGCCAGCATAGAGTATGCCATCGTCTGGCAACCACATGACCAATGCGTCATCGGTTTCAGACGGCGCCCAGATCAGTTCAATCCGCCGTCCCCTGGTCGCATAAGTCATACGCTCACGAAAGGTCACCGTCGGGTTTGTGTAGGCCTTTTCTGGGTTGTTAAGTTTCAGATTCGGAAATTGAATAGCATTTAGTGTCCTTTGCAGTCCGGCAGTTTCACGATACCTATCATAGCGATGCGTGACATTTTCGTGAGCAATAAGCTGCGGTGCTGTGTCACCGCGTTCCTCGGCGTGCGCAAGCCAGACAGGCACGCCGTCGTTGTACCCGGCATGACCGTGAGAGTAACAGATCGCCTTGACGGGCAAATCGCTCCAGGCACGTAAATCGGAGATCATCTTCGCTGTCGTGCCCCGACCAGGTCCTGCGTCTACCAGCACCAGACCGTCTTCTGTTTTCACGGCCAAACCATTGCCCTGCGCGGCCAAAATCATGACGTTGTCATTAAGGGCACGTGAACCTTCCGCCCCTTTTAAAATACTCTTTTCTTGTGATTCGATATCAGTGCTCACATTGATCTCCTTTATCAATTGAATTTAATCCTATCACCGAAGAGATCAATAAGTCTTAAACGTAGTCGTAATCAGTTTCAGGCAGTGGCGAAGCCCCGGGCATTTAGCGCGATATGTCGCGCGACTCAGTAGTCTTGTCTTTCTTTGCAATGATCTGCAAGCTATCGACATTACCCTATGCCCTCT
>DGOD01000036.1 GCA_002389265.1 Gammaproteobacteria bacterium UBA4475 | reverse complement strand
ACACAGGGTGAGTACCTTAATATTATTGATGGCCCGCGCCAGACGCCGGATCTCTTTGGTGACTTGATCTGCCAATTCACGGGTGGGACATAACACCAGACACTGAACGCGGAATCGACTGGAATCCAGCTTGCTGAGCAGGCCAAGCCCAAAAGCGGCGGTCTTGCCTGATCCGGTCTTGCCCTGACCGATGACATCCTGGCCCGCCAAGATCAAGGGCAGGCTGCGCGCCTGGATCGGCGTCATTTCGGTATAGCCCAAAGAATCGAGATTTGCCACCATCTCAGTAGATAAGGCGAGTGTTGAAAAAGCCGCTTGGCTCACAATAGAATTCCTGCAGGACAGCAGACCCACTAGGCCCGTCCTGATAAATGTGTAGGGAGGTTAAGGCGCCCTTTTTACCCTGTAAACGCCGGGGATTCAAATGCTCAGTTGAAAACCGGCCGTTAACGCTCCGAGTCGATCACAATCACCGGGTTCTGCCGCGGCGGCAGGAAGAAATGGTTGGCATAAACGAATTCTGGCTCGATCTGGCCGTTACTGTACCAGTCAACAATTTGTCCTGTTCCACCCGTGCCGGCGGCCGGTTTGCCGTCATACACCGCAATTAACTGATCGGCGCGCTGGACAATATAAGCGCCGGCGAGCGCGTATTGTTTGTTCCTGGCTTCGTTATCACGCATATCCTGACCAACCGCCAGTTCACGAATATTGCCAAACTTCATCGGTAGTTCGTAATAAAACTCGGCTTTGCCAATCAGTGTTTTGAATTCATCCTGTGAAGCCTTGCTGGCGAAATCTTGCACATAAAGATCATAGGGCAACGGTAAAGGGACTTGTAGGCAAGCGCCTAAAATATCCATCGCCATCTGCGCCACCAGGCGGTCAGCACCCTCTGCCAGAGGCGAGAGGATGGTGAACTGATGGTTCGCATATTTAGCCTGCAAGCCGAGTAAGCAAGTCTTTATTGCTTGACGCAAGTTTGGATCAGCGAGCTTGTCTGGATTCAAGCGATGCCCCGTCACGCCGATAACAAGTTTTCGCTCGGTGAAGATACCTGAGCGCTGCGCGAAGTATTCGGGTTGTAGGGTGGCTTCCTCAATTTCTCGTTGCTGTTGCGCTGCTGATAGCTGTTCCCATGGCACCAGGAAGGGGTTGATTTTCGCCTCTTCAATGCGTTTTGGGCCATATCGCCAGCCATCATACAGCTTGGTGTTAACGTATCGGTTATGTTCCATTTTCGCTTGAGCGACCACCTCGTCCGCATTGAACACGGGTACAACCGAAGATTGCGTTGCCGGCGCGCAACGGATCGCTCTGAGGCGAATAGACCAATGATCCGCTTTAAGCAAATTTTGTTTCCGCTCCCACTGGGGTAAATCACTCCACAGTTGCAAGGCCTTATGATGGCTGGCTTCCCCGCTCGCACTGGGCAAGCTGGGCTGCGACTCGAGATACATTTGGTGGATGCCACGCGCCAGCTTGTCCAGTTGCCGGGTCAACACATTATCGACATGCAGCACCTCATCAAACATACCGAATGGATAGAGCCCATCGGGAATCTCCTGCTCTCCTGTGTTGGATTCCAGCAACTGCGCCAACCCACTGGTACGTTGCATACGGACTAAGATCGGCGCGTTACTGGCACGTTTGCCGAGCAGCGCGGCGCGCAACATCAGGGCTACATTCAGGCTTTCTTCGTCGGAATCAGTACAAATAATATGTTGCGTCACAGATGGTAACAGAGCCGCAACATCACCGGAAAATACATGGGGGCCGATGGTCGTCTGCTTAATAAAGGAATAATCGCAAATTTGTGCCAGGTCAGGATATTCCTCATTGAACCGCAGCATTTTCTCGTTCGCATCTGCATCGAAAATCGAAAACCGGATACGTGAGCCATTAGCGTACTGGCACATCAACGCCGCTTCTATCACGAGTTTTTCTGCCAGTCGTTTAAATCCATAGATGGCCAGATGAACTCGTTCCTGGTTAGCAACATCCGCGAACACATCCGGGGGATAGTCTCGAAGTAGCAGCCTGGCACTCAGGTCATAGACGCTGAAAAACGAGATCTCGGCGATGGAGTAGTCCGCAAAGAACTTGGGATAGCTCTCGAGTTGGTGGGCCAGACCGATCTCATTCAAATGAATATGGATTTTGAGGTGCGCCGCCCGACTGCCGCGTTCTCGAATCAGCGTTCGAGTCTTGATCGCCAATTCAACATTGGTGCCATCATCCCCTGTCAGAGCAATAAGTTGCGACGCGTGAGCGACATTAACGCGCTCGAGCATAAGATCTTCAAAGATATCGCCGACCAAGACACGTATGCCAAGATCTCTGGCACGTTGGATCAACAGGTTGTCAGGTTCTCGCTCAACAACGACGATTTTTAGGCTTGGATCGCAAGTCCGTAAAAACTGCCAACTCTTGTCGCCAAGACCGACGACGATGATATGCCCCGAGTAATAGTGCACCAGGCGGTTGCCCAAGGAGACCCGAGAGTTAGTCGCAAGCACCAGGATAATTGAGGTGACAGCCGCTAATGGCGCCAGAAAACGTACCAGCTCAATCTGCAGCGGTACCGGATCCAGTTCTAGCGTCCACTCACCACTCAGGAAAAATAGCATGAGGATCTCATAGACCGCGGTAGTGAGCTCCGTGGTGAGTTTTTGTGGCGCAATGACATACTGACCCCAGAGACCGAGGGCAAACAGCAGGCCGACAATGACCGAGGCAAAAATACGCTGACTCATAACAGAACGTAGAACCCGAAGCGGAGTTCCGTCAGTCTAGCCCGTCTATAGAACGAGCCTGAAGCAGATTTCTTCGCGATTAACTGTCATCTTTCAAAAAATTGTCTGGGATCATTTTTCCAGGGTTCATGATATTCAGTGGGTCAATAGCCCGCTTAATGGAGGCCATCACTGCCACCGCAGCACCGTGCTCTAGTTCCATATAAGCCAGCTTGCCATAGCCGATCCCATGCTCGCCGGTGCAGGTACCGCCCATGCTCAACGCCCGCTTGATCAACCGATCATTGACGATTTTAGCGATCTCCAGCTCTGCCGGGTTGTCCACATCAACGAGCAGCAACAGATGAAAATTGCCATCACCTACATGGCCAACGATGGGCGCCAGCAAGTCAAACTCTACCAGATCACGTTGAGTCTCTTGAATGCAATCCGCCAGCCTAGAAATGGGTACGCAGACGTCAGTGGGCCAACCACTGGCGCCCGGTCGCAGGGCTCTGGCCGCATAGTAAGCATCATGGCGAGCCTGCCATAATTTGTTCTGCGCTTCCTGTTCGACGGCCCAGGTAAACTCGGTGCCATGATTCTCTTGCACCAGCTCGGCAACTCGCTCGCTTTGTTCAACCACACTGGCACTGGTGCCGTGAAACTCGAAAAACAAGGTCGGTTGGGCCGGGTAATCGAGGTGGGAATATTGATTGATGGCCTGCATCTGCGCCGCATCTAACAGCTCGACTCGCGCCACTGAGATACCCGACTGAATGACCTCGATTACAGTTTGGACCGCAGCGTCGATGGCGGCAAAGGAACAGACCCCCACCGCATGCGCTTCAGGTAAGCCGTAGCAGCGCAACTGCACCTCAGTGATAATACCCAGGGTACCTTCCGCACCGCAGAATAATCGTGTCAGGTCGTAGCCCGCCGCCGATTTCCGCGCGCGACTACCGGTCCTAATAATTTTGCCATCCGGCGTGACCACCGTCAGGCCCAGTACATTATCTTTCATGGTGCCGTAACGTACCGCGTTAGTACCTGACGCTCGAGTGGATGCCATGCCGCCAAGGGTTGCATCGGCGCCTGGGTCAACGGGGAAAAATTGACCTTGATGGCGTAGCGCGGCATTCAACTGTTTGCGCGTCACCCCAGCTTGGACCCGGCAATCCAGATCGTCTGAATTTATCTCGAGAATCTGGCCCATTTGTGACATGTCCATACAAATGCCACCCTGTGTGGCTGCGATATGACCTTCGAGGGATGTGCCTGCACCAAAAGGTATCAGCGGCGTGCGGGTTTGCGCGCACAGCTGAACGATTTGACTGACTTCTTCATTGGTTACGGGATACACCACCACATCGGGCGAGCAAGGCGCATGGAACGACTCATCTTGACCATGTTGATCTAACAGGTCACGTTGCGTGCTGATACGATTCGGCAGAAGCGCTTCTAAGGCTGCGTGTACTTGCGGACTTAAGTTTGACATGATGACATACTCGGGTAGATCGACTTAGAATACCTGCTTTAACCCATCAATTGGAATCCTATTATGCCTACTCCAGCTCGCGTCGTTGTCCTGCCTCAGCAACCAGGACCGCTCCAGATTGTTAATTTGGACTTACCGGATCCAGGGCCCTACCAAGTGGTTGTCAAACAGTATGCGAGCGGTGTTTGCCATAGCCAACTCCATCAGATGCACAATCCACGCGCTAACCCCGTTGTTCTCGGCCACGAGTCTACCGGGATTGTGTTGCAGGTGGGCAGTGCCGTTGAGCATGTCGCGGCGGGCGATATGGTGATGGTCACCTGGGTGCCTCGGAATGCTAACGGCACTGATCGTGCACCTGAGTCGGCGACCCTGACGCTGCCAGATGGCAGCGTCGCTCGTTCGCAAAACGTCTTTACCTGGGCTGATACCACCATTGCTGATGAGCAATATGTGGTCAAGGTCGCGAATGATACCAAACGAGATGTCACTGCCATCATTGGCTGTGCCGTGATGACTGGTGCGGGCGCCGTGGAAAACACCGCCGGCGTCAAGGCTGGAGAAAGCGTGGTAATTTTCGGTGTCGGCGGTGTAGGCTTGTCAGCCGTTGTCGCGGCCAAAGCTGTGGGTGCCAACCCGATCATTGCAGTCGACCTGGATGATAAGAAGCTGGCCTTTGCCCAGCAGTTTGGTGCAACCCATACCATTAATGCCGGTCAGGGTGACCCCATCCAGCAGATTAAGGATCTGACAACCAACCCATCAAAACGTAATTTTATGGGCATGCCCGTCTCTGGCGCTGACTATGCGTTTGACTGTATTGGCTTGAAACAAACCATGGAGCAAATCGTACCGGCAGTTAGAGACGGTACTTTCGGCGCACGAACCGGCGGCACGGCAGTGCTGGTTGGGGTGCCACAGACACCGGTGCAACTCAATGCGGTTGACATGCTGATTAACGAGAAGAAGTTTGTTGGTAGTATCGGCGGCAGTTGTTCTCCTGATCGAGACTTCCCGAAGTATCTGGATTGGTTTGCCAATGGCCAGCTGGATCTCGATGCGATGGTGACCGAGCGTTTTAGCCTGGACCAGATCAACGAGGCCACTCATGCGCTGGAAACAGGCAAAATCAGCGGTCGGGCCATTCTTGAGTTTTAAGCGTGAGTTTTAAGCGTGAGTTTTAAGAACGCCTCTATAATAACGCGCCTTAAATAGCGCGCTTTTATAAGGCTAGGGTTCGGGGCCAGCAGGCCCCGTTACTCGCCCAACTCATCACCGGCATGCTGCCGAACCTTCCACTCACCCGCTACGCGGTGCCACTTACCCTGCTCGTCGCAACTCACAAAAACCGGCTGTGCATGATGCATGGATAGATCAGCGACATCAGCCTCGCTGAGAATGCCTAATTGCGCGCATGCGTGCCTAATGGCAGCGCCGTGGCCGACGATCAGCTTGAGCTCGTTGTGCATCAAGGCTTGCCACGCATGTTGAATATGGGCGGCGACTCGCGTGCCGGCTTGACGCAGAGACTCCGCGCCTTGAAACGGCAGACAAAAATCACTGTCTGACTTCCAGCCAGCAGGCAGCGGCGCAAACCGTGGGTCAGCG
>DGOD01000194.1 GCA_002389265.1 Gammaproteobacteria bacterium UBA4475 | reverse complement strand
GATGCTCGATTTTGTCCCACCGGTGGTATTGGCCTGGCAAATGCGCTGGACTACCTGAGGTTGCCGAACGTGTTATGTGTCGGTGGGTCCTGGGTTCTGCCCGCCAACCTGATTGCGGAGCAACGCTGGGCCGACATTGAGCGTCTGGCTCGAGAAACCGTTGAGTTTTGTGCGAGCCGCTGACAATGGTGAGGATGTAGACCATTGCAGTGCTGACTTAAGTCCTGATTGAACTTGTTAGGGCCGGGTTTTTTAGAATAACGCTTCGTAGGATTGAGCATGAGCAGTAAAAATGATTTGGTAATATTTGGCGCTTTGGGCGACCTGTCTAATCGTAAGTTGTTCCCGGCGTTATACCAACTAGACCGAGCCGGCCTGTTGGATGACAGCGTTCGAATAGCAGCGCTAGCCAGGGATGATGTCAGTACACCGGTCTTCATTGAGCAGTTGCAGGTTGTGCTTGCCCAAGCTTTTGGTGAGACGACCTTTGGTGAGACGACCTTGGACAAGACGATCTGGCGACGTTTCAGCCTTCGGCTGCACTACATCAAAATTGATTTTTCCCAGAAGAAACAATTCCTGGTGCTCAAGCAATGGTTACTCGCCGAACGCACCGCCATCTACTACCTGGCGACACCGCCGAGTCTGTTTAGTCCCATCTCCAAGCATCTAAACGCGGCGGGTTGTGTGGCGGCGGATTCCCGCATCGTGCTCGAAAAGCCGATTGGCCACGACCTGAAAAGTTCACAAGACGTCAACAGCGCCGTGGCCGATTGTTTTGACGAACGCAATATCTACCGCATTGATCACTACTTGGGTAAAGAAACTGTACAGAACCTGCTGGCACTGCGGTTTGCGAATCGTATGATCAACTCTCAGTGGGACAACAGCTGCATTGATCATATCCAGATTACGGCAGCAGAAACCGTCGGTATTGAGGGGCGTTGGGGTTATTACGATAATGTCGGCCAGCTGCGGGATATGATTCAGAACCATCTGCTACAACTGTTGTGTATGGTGGCGATGGAGCCGCCCAACTCACTACAGGCCGATGAAATCAGGGCTGAGAAAGTCAAAATTCTACGGGCCTTGAGCCCGATCACTGTTGACACTGTCGCTGACCAAGCTGTCCGTGGCCAGTACACGGCCGGCTGGATTAACGGTAAACCAGTAGTGGGTTACATGGAGGAGGAAGGCAGTGAGCGTGAGAGCAGTGACACTGAAACCTTCGTTGCCCTGAAAACTTACATCGATAACTGGCGCTGGGCCGGCGTACCTTTTTACCTGCGAACGGGAAAGCGTATGAACGGCAAAGTCACTGAGGTTGTCATCACCTATAAAGACCATCCTCACGCCATATTTCCTGACAGTAACCACGGCGCCCATAATCGATTGATCATTCGCTTGCAACCTAACGAGGGTATTGAGCTGGAGATGGTGTCGAAGAAGCAAAGCCTGAAAGAGCGTATGAGTCTGGAAAAACGTACCCTGAATCTGGACTTTTTTGATTCGTCAGGAGAGTCAAGAATTGCTGATGCCTATGAGCGCCTGTTTCTTGAGGTGATGAAAGGCGATCAGTGGTTGTTTGTCAGCCGTGATGAAATAGAAGCCTCCTGGCATTGGTGTGATACGCTGCTGGACGCCTGGCATAAAAAGGGCCTGGGTGTGAAAGGCTACAGTGCCGGTTCCTGGGGGCCATCAAAAGCTGAAATGCTGATCGAGAAGGACCAGCGTAGCTGGCATGAGTCCTGATGCGAGACCAACGTGAATTTGCGAGTGTCGAGTTATTGAATGAGGCGCTGGTGGCGGATGTTGCAGCTACCCTGGCAGCGGACCTCAAACAGCAGGGTAGCGCTATACTTGTGGTGTCCGGTGGTCGAACGCCCCTGGGTTTTATGCAGTTGTTATCCCGTCAGACACTAGCCTGGTCGAAAGTAACAGTGACGCTGGCTGACGAGCGCTGGGTTGATGCTGACGACGCTGACAGTAATGAAAAGCTGGTGCGGGATAACTTGCTGGTGAACGCGGCCAGCGCCGCCAATTTTGTTGGTCTCAAAAATGCCGCGCTCACTGCGGCTGAGGGTGAGACGGTAGCGAGCGAATTGCTGGGCAGTCTTGGGAAATTTTCGGTAGTGATTCTCGGTATGGGTGAGGATGGTCATACGGCATCGCTGTTCCCGGGCGCAGCGAATTTGGCGCGCGGACTTGAGCTGAATTCTGGTCAGGCCTGCATCGCGATGACGCCTTTGCACGCCCCACATGAACGCATGAGCCTGACTTTGACGCGCTTACTCGCTAGCCGCCGTATTATTTTACACCTGTGCGGTGAGAAAAAACGTCGTGTGCTGGCTGCCGCGCTTGCCGGTGACGATGTTCAAGCGCTGCCAGTGCGGGCGATTCTGCGCCAAGAGCAAACGCCGGTGAGCATCTATTTCACACCCGACTTGCGCAATTGAATGTCAGGGCGTTAAAGGAGGAAGTACCTAAAATGTTTGGCTTGTTTCTCAGAATACAAAAATTGAGTTCGTAATGAGGGTGAAATAAGGTGCACGAGCAAAATCTTATTAATGTCATCACAGATGCCATGCCAGACTTAAATAAGTCGGAGCGCAAAGTGGCGACGGCTATTCTGGCAGATCCTGATCGTGCGACCCGCTCCAGTATCGCGGCTTTGGCCGCCCTGGCAGCGGTGAGTGAACCCAGCGTCAATCGTTTCTGTAAACGTTTTAAGGCGAAGGGATTTCCTGACTTTAAGCTGCGGTTGGCGAAGTCTCTGGTGTCGGGGGTGCGGTTTATGAACCGCAATGTTGATCCAGGCGATGAAGTCGACAGCTACACACCGAAAATATTCGACAGTACTATTAACCAGCTGGCAAAGGCCAGAGACAAGATCAGCCACTCGCGCATCAACCAAGTGGTGGATGAGCTCATTCAGGCTCGAAGGATCTATTTTTTTGGTCTGGGTGCGTCAGGGTCAGTGGCCCGGGATGCTGAACATAAGTTCTTCCGCTTTAATATCCCCGTAGCCTTTCACGATGATGTGTTGATGCAGCGCATGCTGGCGTCCACGGGCGCCACGGGCGATGTGTTTTTTTGTATCTCGCATACGGGCCGCACTAAAGAAATCGTTGATGTTGCGACGTTAGCGCGCAGTTGCGGTTCGACGGTGATTGGCCTGACAGTGCCCGGTTCGCCGTTGGCGAAGGCCTGCACCTTAACCTTAGAGGTCGATGTGGCTGAGAACACTGATGAATACATGCCTATGGCTTCACGCTTGGTGCACCTGGTTATTCTGGATGTTCTGGCCACTGGGGTGACCCTGCGCCGAGGCCCCGAGTTGTTGTCGCATCTCGAAAAGATTAAACACAGCCTGCAACCTACACGTTTTTCGAATAAGGGTGCGAACCAGGGTGCGCGTGAGGTTGCAAGCGAACGTGCGAACGAGGACGTCGATTAAGCCCA
>DGOD01000181.1 GCA_002389265.1 Gammaproteobacteria bacterium UBA4475 | reverse complement strand
TGGCGCGCCCGGAAGGATTCGAACCTCCGACCCCCTGGTTCGTAGCCAGGTACTCTATCCAGCTGAGCTACCAGCGCAAAGAACGCGTATTATCATGATGTGACTAGGTCCCGTCAACTTGCTTCTCGCTTAACTCGCGATTAGACCCCATCAATTCACTCTTGAGCCCCGCTAATCTCATGATTTGCCCTCATCTGAAAGTAACCACTGTGAATCGCCGCCATCAATATTACACAATTCACTAAATAATCGACGGAAGCTGTAATATTCGGCTCACTAGGATTACACTGGGAGCACATCATCCACGATGCTTATATCTTGCGAAGCCGGCTATGAAACCCGTCAACATCATCCTCGACCTACTGCGCACTTACATGGAACGCGGTACCAGCGTCGCGAATATTATGGCGACCGGCGCCATGTTTGGTTGCAGCGAAAACCAGATGCGAGTGAACCTGTCGCGACTGGCCGCAAAAGGTTCAATTGTTAACTTTGCCAGAGGCGCTTACCGCTTGGCTGAAGCTCTCGATCCAGTAAATGACTTTATAGAATCCTGGCGACTCGGCGAGGACCGCACCAAACCATGGACACACACCTGGCTCCTCGCTGCCAGTAGCGCCAATGCGGACGCTAACAACCAGAGCCGTCACCACTGGGCATTGTACAGCCACGGTTTTCGACCCGCGTCTTCTGAGTGCTGGGTTCGGCCAGACAACCTGGCCTTGACTCATCGGCTGCTGGAACAGCGTTTGTTCCAGCTCGGCATCAGTGCCGATACCGTGCTCGCCAGTAATGCTACCATCCATGCCCGTTGGCAGAAGCATTGGCACGCACAGTTCGATGTAGCAGCCCTAACCAAGTCGTACCTACAGACCCATCAATCCTTGAGTGAGAGCATGGCCACCTTGCACCGCCTGCCAAGACAAACCGCGATGAAAGAGACGTTCTATTTGGGCGGCCACGCCATTCAAGTCCTCGCCAAGGATCCGTTATTACCCGCAGAATTTCTTGCAAGCGAGCCTCGACAAGCACTCTGGCAGGCCATGCTCGACTATGACCGCATGGGTCGCGAGCTATGGGCAGACGCCGAGACTGACAAACCTTCTAGTATACCTACCGCAAAATTGGCCTTCCAATAAACTCTGGAGCATTACCGACCGTGCAACCTATTAAAGAATTACTGACCCCAGAAGAATTTCGCCAGGTCACTCAACGTAGTAACTGGCGCGGCGCCAGCATCGTCGGCTTTGACTGGCTGGTGATTATCCTCACCTTCGTTTTGCTTGCCAATTACCCGAACCCAGTCAGCTTATTGATTGGACTTTTTGTCCTTGGTGCCAGACAACTGGGCCTCGGCATCATCGTCCACGAGACTGGCCATCAGTCATTATTCAACTCAAGTCGACTGAATGATTTTGCGAGCAAATGGCTCTCGGGGTATTGGGTGTTCTCTGACCGTAAGAGTTACATGAAGACCCATTTAAAACATCATCAATCTGCCGGCACTATTGATGACCCTGATGCACCTAACTACCAGGCATATCCCATCAGTCGAACCAGCCTGAAACGCAAGGTCATTCGCGATCTGACGGGACAGCTAGGCTGGCGCAGAATCAAATCTATCTACCGCGGTGTCAGCCGCCTGAATGAATTAAAGCCGGAGGTTAGAGAATATATGATTCGTAGTATCGGCGTTAACTTGGCGCTGCTCGCCATTCTTACCGCCTTCGGTCACGCCTGGCTTTATCTGGTTTGGATTCTTGCGTTCATGACCAGCCATATGTTGGTCGTTAGAATCCGACAAATTGGCGAGCATGCCGGGGTACCAAACCTGTTAGACCAAGACCCACGGCAGAATACCCGGACACTGTATCTCAATCCGTTAGAGCGCTTTTTGATTGCGCCTCACCAGGTGAGCTACCACCTTGAGCATCACATGCTGGCATCAGTGCCCATATATCGCCTGCGGACACTGCACAATATGTTATTGAACAAAGGCTATTACCAAGACATAAAGTTCCAACATGGGTACTTTAACCTGCTGAAGAATGTGACTTACGCCTGATACAGAGGCATAGACTGCAGCTTAAGACTGCAGATTAAAAGCGTCAATTTAGACTGGCATCAAAAGGCCGTCGTGCCGATGACTCCGGTTTATTCGCCATGCTCGAAGGGTGAGTAACTTTGCGGAGGCCAGTACAATCTCACTGGCTAAGCTTACGGTAAGGTCACCCAGATATTTTGGCAGGTTGTGCGGGGGGAGGGCTACCTTGGTCGCTAGCTGCTGGACCACGCTGGAATGATCGGCCCCGGGCGTGCACCCGACCGGCCATTGTCGGTTTGCCTTCGCACGTTCCGCAAATCTCCTGATCGACAGATGACCCGATGGCCGTGCCAGATTACTCTTCTGGCGCTTCGGTGCCGTCGAGATCTTCGCCTTCAGCCTGAATGCGCTGATAAATCTCTTCGCGGTGAACAGCAACATGCTTCGGCGCATCAACACCTATCCGCACCTGATTACCTTTTACACCCAAGACTGTTACCGTGACCTCATCACCGATCATCAGGATTTCGCCAACTCGCCGCGTTAATATTAACATCGGAACCTCCGGTTCACGCCACCACTACAATTACTCTATACACAATCTGGCTTTCGCCTCACGCGAGCTGTATACACCAGCTCATTAAACCATCGAGCGATTTGAACCTCTCGCTGATGGGCCTTTTACTTTAATGGAAAAACAAACTATTTACCGGCCTTTTTTGATGCCTTTCGTCCTTGGGCATGCGCTTTAGCCTCGCGTTATGCTTTCGGCCCAACGAAGGTGTTCGAATAGAAACTCACTCAAGCTCGAATGCTGCGTGCAATGCTCGAACCGCCAACTCTAAATACTTCTCGTCAATTACCACAGAGATTTTGATTTCTGAAGTCGATATCATTTGTATATTGATGGATTCTGAGGCCAGCGTACGGAACATTTTCGTTGCAACCCCCGCATGAGAACGCATACCAACACCGACAAGAGACACCTTGGCAATTTTATTGTCGCCACTAATTTCCCTGGCATCGATCTGGCTTGCCACGCTCTGCAGGACTAACAACGCCTGATCGTAGTCAGTTCGGCTGACGGTAAAGGTAAAATCTGTACTCATGTCAGCAGCGACGTTCTGGACAATCATATCTACTTCAATATTCGCATCACTGATAGGCCCAAGGATCTTTGAGGCAATACCAGGGACATCCTTGACACCCAACACCGTAAGCTTGGCCTCATCCTGGGTAAATGCGATGCCGGAAATAATCGGTTGTTCCATACCTGAATCATCCTCATTCGTAATTAGTGTGCCTTTTGAGTCGTTAAAGCTCGAGAGCACGCGGATTGGTACCTTATATTTGCTGGCAAACTCCACTGCCCGAGTATGCAGCACTCCGGAACCGAGACTCGCCAGCTCAAGCATCTCCTCAAAGGTCAGTCGTTCCAGGCAACGAGCGCTGTCGACAACTCGTGGATCCGTGGTGTAGACACCATCCACATCCGTATAAATTTGACATTCGTCAGCGCCTAAAGCCGCCGCCAATGCCACCGCTGTCGTGTCTGAACCACCCCGCCCCAGGGTCGTGATGCGGCCTTGCACATCAACACCCTGAAAACCAGCGACAACAGCAACGACGCCGCTATCCAAGTCTGCCTGGAGGCGTTCGCACTCAATATCCAGGATACGGGCCTTGGTGTGAGCTGAATCCGTCAGGATCTTAATTTGACCGCCAGTATAGGAGCGCGCGCGGCAACCGTGATTAGCCAACACCATCGACAGCAATGCGGTGGTTACCTGCTCGCCAGTAGACAGCAGCACATCGACTTCTCGATGGGTTTCCGGAGTAATACCTACCTGGCGCGCCAAATCATCCAACCGATCGGTCTCGTGGCCCATGGCAGACACAACCACCACCACATCATGACCTTTTGCTTGGGTCGCGATAATTCTTCGAGCAACGTTGTCGAGATGAGCGACGGTCGCCACCGAAGTCCCACCATACTTTTGAACGATTAAAGACATACAGAGTGCCGAGGGTAAAGCGTTAACGATGATGCTGAGGCTACCCACTCCCAAGCGTCACATCCAATATTAAGACCTTTATTACTAGCCGTCAGCTGCTCATCATTAACTACCTGAGTCATTAACGGCATCGCCATTCTAGCCGCTGAAACCCAGCAGAAACAATCGGTTTAGCCCAAAACTTCCTCAAGGTAGGGCGTCACCGATGCTAGCGCAGCGGCCAGACCTTGGGGTTCAGTACCGCCGGCCCTAGCCATGTCTGGTCTACCACCGCCTTTACCGCCGACCTGAGTGGCGACATGATTCACCAGCGCTCCAGCATTAACGCGCGCCGTTAAATCCTTGGTCACGCCAGCGATCATGGCGACTTTACCGTCGGTCACACAGGCCAGGACAACAACACCTGATTGAAGCTTGTTCTTCAACTGATCCAGCACGTCGGGCAGTGCTTTCGGATCGCTGCCATCTAAGTCTTTCACGATCACCTTGACGCCATGGATCTCGATAACCGCATCAGCCAGATCGCTGCCGGCACCACTCGC
Source organism: Gammaproteobacteria bacterium UBA4475 (assembly GCA_002389265.1). Lineage (GTDB taxonomy): Bacteria > Pseudomonadota > Gammaproteobacteria > Pseudomonadales > Azotimanducaceae > UBA4582. Next base: position 5,090 of record DGOD01000181.1, on the reverse strand, counting down.
CAGCTTCATCGACAACTGAGCCACCTCTTTCTCGAGCTTCTTATTCTGCTCAAGCAGCGACCGTACCTTGGCCACGATCCCGCCTTGGTCTGCGCGCAACAGCGCGGCGGTCTCAGCCAACGATGCTTCCAGGCCTTCGATGCGCTCCAGCGCGCGCAAGCCAGTGACGCCTTCAATACGACGGACCCCTGAGGCGATACCTTGTTCGGTAACAATTCGAAAAATCCCGATATCCCCAGTCCGGCTGGCGTGGGTGCCACCGCACAATTCAATGGAGAATCCCTCACCCATGGTCAAAACCCGCACCTGTTCAGAGTATTTCTCACCGAACAAGGCCATGGCACCCTTCGCACGCGCGGCTTCGAGGTCCATTATTTCGGTCTCGATCTCAGAGTTACGCTGAATCTGCTCATTCACAATACGCTCGATCTTGCCAATTTCCACTCGAGTCATCGGTTCGAAGTGCGAGAAATCAAATCGAAAACGCTCCGCATCGACCAAAGAACCACGCTGATTAACATGCTCGCCGAGCACCTCTTTGAGCGCAGCATGGAGCAAGTGCGTCGCCGAATGGTTCAAGCGAGTCGCGTCGCGCTGCAGGCGATCAACCTCTGCGCTCAGCACATCGCCCACCGTAAGCGACCCCTCGAGCAACTTACCCTTATGTAAAAAGGCATTGCCAGCCTTGATGGTATCTACAACATCAAACACCAAATCACTCCCTAACAGCCGACCACTGTCGCCAACCTGGCCACCTGATTCCGCATAGAAAGGCGTACTATCCAGTACGACAACCCCTTCATCATCAGCAGTCAAGGAATCTACCGCGCTGTCTCCAAGAAACAACGCCACCACTTTACTCTTGCCGTGCAAAGTACTGTAGCCAACAAACTCTGTAGTCGAGTCCACCTGATAATGGGCGATATCTACCGCACCAAATTTGCTCGCCGCACGGGCTCGCTGCCGCTGAGCTTCCATGGCGCGCTCGAATCCCGGCATGTCCAATTGCAGATCGCGCTCGCGGGCGATATCGGCGGTTAGGTCCGTGGGAAAACCAAACGTGTCATAGAGTTTAAAGACTACTTCACCTGGAATTTCATTCCCCTGGAGCGTACCAATCGCCTCGGTGAGAATTCGCATGCCATGATCCAATGTCAGCTCAAACTGCTGTTCTTCCTTCAGTAACACGCGCTCGATCTGCCCTTGGGTGGCACGTAACAGGGGATAAGCATCTCCCATTTGCTCTACCAGACAGCCCACCAATTGATGAAAGAAGGGCTGCGTTGACTGCAGTTTATGGCCATGCCGCAAAGCGCGACGAATGATCCTGCGCATGACATAGCCCCGGCCTTCATTCGACGGCAAGACACCATCTGCGACGAGGAACGCGGCGGCTCGAATATGATCGGCAATGACCTTGAGCGAGGGATTCTGCAGATCAGTACAATTCAGCAGACTCGCAGCGCGATGAATGAGGGCCTGGAACAGATCAATGTCATAGTTGGTGTGCACATCCTGCAGTACTGCCGCTAAGCGTTCGAGACCCATGCCCGTATCAACACAAGGCTTGGGTAACGGTGTCAGGGTGCCGTCAGCAGATCGGTCAAACTGGGTGAATACCAGATTCCAAATCTCAATATAACGATCCAGGTCGCCGTCAGGACTGCCAGGCGGGCCACCAGGAACAGACGGGCCATGATCCCAAAAGATCTCTGAACTGGGACCACAGGGCCCTGTATCACCCATGGTCCAAAAGTTATCATCGTCTCCCAGGCGCGTAATGCGCTTAGGATCGAAGCCAATATGATTGATCCAGATTGCTTCGGCCTCATCGTCGTCGGTATGCACGGTGACCCAGAGACGTTCAGGTGGCAGTTTAACCACCTCGGTCAGAAACTCCCAGGCAAACTCGATAGCCTCTTTCTTGAAGTAATCACCGAAACTGAAGTTGCCCAGCATCTCAAAGAACGTATGGTGGCGGGCGGTATAGCCGACATTATCCAGATCATTGTGCTTGCCACCCGCCCGAATGCAGCGCTGGCAACTGGTTGCCCGGGTATAGCCACGGTTTTCACGAAACGCCAGTGCTTCCTTAAACTGAACCATGCCGGCATTAGTGAATAACAGCGTCGGGTCGTTGTCAGGTACTAAAGAGGAGCTATCAACAATCGTGTGGCCTTGGCTGGCAAAATAATCCAGAAACGCCTTACGCAATTCGCGGCTATTCATCGGTTCTACTTCGTATCGAATTCAGGACGGGTAAAGATACAGAAAAAGCACTGAAGACTAAACCATGGAATGCTTAAAGACGGGTATTTCGGTCTGTTTCGAACACTTTTAGTCCGAACTCCTGTGACTTTTTGCGATTTCCCAGTATTCGTGCGCACGATGTTGGGCGATGGCGAGAATAGTATCTTGGGTATATTCAAGGTCGAGCGCCTCACCCGGGGCTCGATCAAGCAACAGCCCGAGAGCCTGATAAATATTAGACACGGCATAAATCATAAACTGCCCCGCCCCTACCGCTTCAAGCACGTCCTCTCTGAGCATCATTTCTCGAGAATTCGCCGCGGGGATGATGACCCCTTGGGTACCTGTTGCGCCCACGGTCTGGCAAGCCTCAAAGAAGCCTTCGATCTTTTCGCTGACAGCACCAACGGGCAAAATATTGCCCTTTTGGTCTACAGCCCCTGTCATGGCTAGATCCTGCCGAATCGGCAAGTCGGTGAGGGCGCTGATCAAACAGCAAATTTCAGCGCCAGAGGCCGAGTCACCATCAATGCCGCCGTAGGTTTGCTCAAAGGCAATCCCAGCCGAGAATGCCATTGGATGCTTTAGCCGCAGCAGAAAACGCAACAGACCTGACAAAATGAGAAAGCCCTTAGTGTGTACCGCCCCGGATAAGTCCGACTCGCGCTCGATGTTCACCGCACCCGCATTTCCCGGACCGATAGACGCGGTAATTCGAGTAGGGAAGCCATAAATCACAGGACCCGCAGAAGTCACCGCCAATCCGTTCATCTGGCCGATGACTTTGCCCGCCACATCAATTCGCAGGCTACCCTCAGCTAACAAACGCTTGAACCGCCGCGCAGGAATTTCGGCCCGGCGGCGGCCCTGGGTAATACTGAGTTTGATATGCTTGGCATCGACGATCGAGTTACCGTCGCGGCGGGCGATGAACGAGGCCTCTCGAGCAATGTCGGCTATCCTGCCAAAACGGCTGCTCAACTGGCCCTGCTGCGCGCAGATTCTCGCACCCTGCTCGATGAGACCCGCTACAGCTTCCGCCGTGAAAGCCAGAAGCTGGTCGCTTTTGACCAGGCGGGCGACGACATTCGCATACGCCGAATAACCAGCCTGATCACGAGTCAGCGTATCGCTGAAATCCGCCAGCACCTTGAATAATGGCGCAAACCTTGGCTCGTACTCTTCCAGCAGAAAATATAGGGCAGGATCACCCACGAGCACTACCTTAACGTCGATTTTGATGGGTTGCGGGCGTAGCTGTGGGACACCCCAAAGTCCCAGCGGATCAGGATTACTGACTTCAAGCAAACCTGTTTTCAGCGTTCGCAGGAGCGTTGCCCACGCGCCCGGTTCTGAAAGAATTTCCTGAGCTTCTATAATCAGGTAGCCGCCATCGGCTTCAAGGAGTGCACCCGGTTTAATCATCAAATGATCTGAATGCATCAGCATCGTACTGGCGGTGACTTCCCGATCAATTTGGCCCACCAGATTGGTCAACGTGGGGTTAGTCAGGCTAATCACCGGGAAAGGCGCGTCAGTTGCGTGACTTGTCACTAAGTTCACACGGTAAAGCCTCGAAAAATCCAAGGTTGCACTTGGCTCCTTGAGTCGGTGGGTGACTAAATCGGTGACGATTTCGTCGAGAAACCCCAGCACACTGGTGATATTAAAAGTTCGAGTCAGCGCCGCGACTCGGGCACCGACGAACTGACGGGCCTCATCAACAATCAAATTCTGCCACGCCTGCTGATGCTGTAACTGAACTTCTCCAATACTCTGACCCAGATCGGCAAACTTCAATTCAAACTCAGCGACCTTCTTTGACAAGGCGCTGATCTGGTCAGCCGTTAACAAGCCATCTCGGCGCATTTGTTCGAGCTCGTCGTAAGGCACCGGCTTTTTATCGATGACTGGTAATATCACCGGCAACATATTCTGCCCCATGGTCATGGGCACCATAGCCAGCCCAGCTTGGTGCAGCGCTTCATCAAAGGGACTGCCGATTCGTTGGATTTCCTCCTGGGTGACAGCCACCAAATGCTTCTGTTTGGATTTAACGAGATCGGAATTCAAATAGGCGGGAAGCTCTACTTCGACGAACGTTGCGAACTCATCCATCGCTTCTGTAAAAGGTCGGCCCATACCCGTTGGCAGGTCCAACAATTTTGGCTGATCTGGTTGCTCGAAATTATGAACATAGCAATGATCGGATACTTTGATAGCACCCTTCGCGGTTTCGGCAATAATTTCGTGGATAAGTGCGATACGACCAAAGCCAGATAAGCCGCGGACGAAAACATTATTTCCATGAACCCTGCTATCTAGACCGTACCTGAGCGCATCAACGGCATCAGCTTGACCCAAAATACGGTGTTCCGGGTGCAATTCCGCGGTCGTCTTAAATCCTAAAACATCGGGGTCACAGCGCCAACGACAGTCTTGAGCAGCAAGCGCCAACAGCGGATAGTTTTTTACCATCCTATGGATTCCCAGACTCTCTTTACTGCTGTCGCAGGCGCAGCTTGACTCTTTGGTAAGCCGTACTGATCTCATCAACGATGATAGACATGGCAGTTTTGGCCTCACTCGCCATCTCGCCAGTCCCCTTCTTAACATCGTCGAATTTTTTCTGCGCCGCTGCGTACTGCTCTTCCAGCTCTTCCCATTCGTCACGCAACTCAGCCTTCGCGAGATGCATTTGGACGCGCAGTTCGTCGCGCTCGGTCTTTAGCTCTTGCCACAAATTTTCTAATTTTTCATTGTTCATCTATCACACTCCAATAAACGAATAATTAACACATCAAGCCCAGGATATGGCGATCTCCTCAGCCACTGAAAAG
>DGOD01000219.1:281-10561 GCA_002389265.1 Gammaproteobacteria bacterium UBA4475 | reverse complement strand
TTGCTCAGTGACGGCTCAACCTTGGCGGTTCGATAATTCTGCGCAATGATATTGTCTGCGGTGGGCGGTTCAACCACTGGCACCGAGCGCTGCACGCCAAAGGTGGAGTTCATAGAACCACTGACGTTCTTGAATTTCGGTACATTCATATGGGCAAAGGACAAAATGAGTACAAAGAACGCCATCAATAACGTGGCCATATCGGCAAAGGTGGCGATCCACGCGGGCGCGCCCGACTTGCATTCCTCACAGTCGGGATCAGGTGCCGGTAGCGGCGGCGGGCGCTTAAGCTTCGGAACTGCGTCCTCTGCCTCTGCCTCTTCTGGGAGTTCTGCTTCTGTCACGCTATTTTTCCCACACTCATTTTTTCGCTCTTGATTTTCAGGGGCTGGTTAGCCCTCAACGATAATCTCGATGCGCCGATTTTTTGCCCGGCCCGCAGGCGTGTCGTTACTTTCCAGGGGTCGGGTGTCAGCAAATCCAGCTACGGTCACGCGCTCCTGGTCAATACCCGAGCCGGTGATGTAAGAGGCAACCGACGCCGAACGGGCTGCTGAAAGATCCCAATTTGACTTAAAACGGTCACTGAAGCCGATAGGGACATTATCCGTGTGACCTTCGATTCTGATACCACCCTTACTATCACTCACGGTGCGTCCGACTCGCGCCAACAGACTCATGAACTGCGGCTGTAAATCCGCACTGCCGGAAATAAACGAACCCTGGCCCTCGAGACGAATCATGATGGCATCACCGACCTTCTCGACCGCCACCAAACCTTGGTTAATTTGTTGGTCAAGTTCCAAGCGAATTTTTTCAAGCCGCGTATCCACACTGACTGCCTGCCCTGCTCCGCCGGACTCGGCACCGCGACCCGAGTCACTGGTAGCACCTTGACCGTTTGACGCGGCTGCTGCGGCTGTGGCGCCGGCAAAGAGCTGCACTTCGGCGGCGGTGGTTGACTGGACCGCAGCCACCTTGGCAGCTATTTCTAGGGTCTGTTGCGATACAGCCCCCGTGCTGTCAGTGCTTTGACCTTCACCACCAGATCCACCCGCCGAGCTCTGCGCCTGCAGCTCGACCACCACCTTGTCGTCTTTGACGCGCACGGTCACCTGCCCGCCTTCTATTTCTTCGGCCAATGCCGCTTCGACGTTGCGAAACGCCTTTTCAATCTCAAAATCTTCAGCCTCATCAGAGGTTTTCTTTTGAATCAGTTTTGCGGTCGGATTCTTGGCCATCTGCACCTTGGTTTTGACGACCGTAGGTGCCGCAACTGCCGGCGTGAATTCTTCGACCATCAAACTGCGACCCGAAGGAATGCGAATTGTCGGCGTGATCTTTTTGATACCAAAGGCCATTTTCATGGAGCCATTGATCTGATTAAACTTCGGCACTTCGGTATCAGCAAAGGACAAAATCAGCACGAAAAAGGCCATCAACAAGGTCGCCATATCGGCAAAAGTGGCCATCCAGGCGGGCGCGCCTGATTTACACTCCTCGCACTCTTCGGGCTTTTCCTCCTCAGGCTCCAGCAGTAACTCACCGCTGGGGACTGGCTCCACATCTGTTTCCGACATCTGGACAGCCCCTAGGCAGGCTCACCGAGTTTCGCCCTGATTTTCGGCGAAACGAAGGACCCTAAGTAATCGTTTAGAACCCGCGGGTTACCGCCGCCCTGGATAAACATGACGCCTTCAACAATCAAATTGCTCTGCGCGGCCTCAAGTTCGGCCTGATTGCCCAACTTCATCGCCATGGGCAAACAAATGACATTGGCAAGAATAGCGCCGTACATGGTGGTGAGTAGCGCCACCGCCATCGCCGGGCCAATCGACTTAGGATCTGACATGTTGCCGAGCATCTGTACCAGCCCAATCAGGGTGCCGATCATGCCCATGGCTGGCGCCACTTCACCCCAAGCTGAAAAAATGCTCTGGCCCATCTTGTGCCGCAATTTCGTGGCATCAATTTCGTTTTCCAGGGATTTTTTGATGATATCGGGATCAGTACCATCTACCAGCATACCGATGGCTTTGGCGAGAAACGGGTTAGGTATTTCCTGGCCTTCTAGGGCTATCATGCCGTCTTTACGGGCGATGGTGGCCAGTTCGACGATTTGCGTAATCAATTCATCGGGCTTATCGAGCTTGTTTTTAAAGGTTTTGCCCATGACGGCCATGGCACCGAGAAACTCTCCCAGAGAAGACCGCAACATCACCACCATGATGGACCCTAACACGACGATCATGATCGACGGGACATCAATAAACGCCGCAGGCTGACTAATCGAGGCAAAAATCAACCCGAACGCGCCCAACAGGCCAATAATCGTCGCTAAATCCATCCTTCTTTCTCCTTACCTGTCGCAATTCAATCCTCAGACGCGACAATACCTCTGTGAACTTTTTTTAGCCAGCAGCAATAGCCTGCAGTTATCGGCCCGCTTTGATTACTTGGTCTATCGACACATACGCCGAAAAGTTCAGTAATTAATGACCGCAATCCGACCAAGTGCAACCGGCAACCGGCAAATACCTGGGAAAAAGGGCTCCGCGTTATTAGGTTGCGCCGCTATCCTGCGCGACTTACTATTCCCAGGGTGAAACACTAGCCAACAGCTAGCGCCTAACAATCTGTTAGGTGCAGGAGACGTCCATTATGCCGATTTCAATCATCAGACCTCGCCACCTGCTGGGCCTTGTCCTTATCAGCCTGGGACTGACGGGCTGCGACTTTTATGCTACCACCCCCTCTTGCCTGGACTACTTCGAACCTGGCGACCGCAGCGGCTTTATCACCGATGATAATGGCCTGGCGAAACAAACAGCGACCGATACGCTGTGGTATCGCTGCGCGGCGGGCCAGCGATTTAGCGGCGCCCGCTGTCAAGGCGACCCGACCAAACTTGCTTGGGACGACGCCATGGCTTATGCCCAGGAATTTGCTGAAAAATCAGGTAAAGCCTGGCGGATCGCGAACAACGAAGAGATGCTGTCTATTCAGCAATCAGCCTGCCAAAGCCCATCGGTCAACCCCAACGTCTTCAAGGGCATTGAGGTCAACAACTACTGGACCTCCAGCGAAACCTGGAGCCACGATTCATTACGCTGCTCGACTTATCTGTTTCAAGGCACGATGTACTGCCGGCAGGCGCGGAACACCGAGTTACCGTTCTTATTGGTACTAGACCGTGACGGCTAGACGCCTTAACGGCTTATGGCCAACTTAGGTGCTAGCCCTTGATATTGATATGTTGACCGAGATGCTTGTTCGCCTTGCTAACCCGGCGGTGACCGCTGGCAGTCGTGTTTTTAGCCGCTGGATCCGTCGGTTTAGGCTTAAATGACAGGCAATGGGTACCGTTCACAGTAAAGACTTCCATCGCCGGCAGTATCTTCGATTTGAAACCCATATCATGGCAGCCGTATGGATGACGACTGTCCCAGGTGATAAAGAAGTGCTGGCAGCGCCAACAATCAGGACCTTGCTTAGCCACGGTCTCGGTCTTTCCAAAATTCGTGGTAAGCCTTCCAGCCAACCGTTACTAGGAACGCGACACCGAAAAAAGCTGATGCCAAGTTAGTCAGGCTGATGCCCTTCAGCAGATTCATTTCTGGCTGAAACCAGAACAGCGCAATCAACGGCACCGCAATCAACAGGTAGGTGCGTATCAATTGGCACATGGCGCAGGTGGCTTGTTGTTTTGGCATGGTATTCAACAATGACAACAGAAGTATCCTCAATATCCTAGCGCGCTTCGAAGACGCTTGCAATCTAGGCGCGGGGAATGCCCATGGCACTCAAGGCTTGCTCGGTCTCGGTGACGAGCTGGTCAACCACCGCCTTGACGCTGGTGATCTGATTAAACCAACCAATGCCCTGCCCCGCCGGACTGTGCACCAGCGCTTCAATGCCATGCTCATCAATGGCGCCCAAAAGATCACCCACCAGAATATCCTGTAACGGCATCTTCAATGGGCGCGGCGCCTTGTCGTTGTCCCACTCCTGGCTCCACGCGGAGCGAATCTGGCGCAGGGTTTTGCCGCTGTCGGCCCGCGAAATCACTGTATCAGCACCGGTTGCGGCTAATAGCTTCTGCTGCTCAAGGGGCGACAAGTGATCTTGGTGCTCCTGCGTTGTCAACCAGGCGGTGCCAATCCAGACACCCACGGCACCCAGCGCCAGAGAGGCGGCGATGTGCCGTCCCGTGGCCACGCCACCAGCCGCCAGCACCGGCAGATCGCCGGCGGCATCGACAATTTGCGGCACCAGGGAGAAGGTGCCGATAGGACCGGTATGGGCACCAGCGTCGTACCCCTGGGCGACAATCAAATCAATCCCCGTTCTGACCGCGCGCTCTACATGATGGGGGCTGCCCACCAAGGCACAGGTTTTTTTACCCGTCGCTTTCGCCTGATCGATGGCTCTGGGTGGCGCGCCGATACCACAGGCAAACAGATCAACATCTGATGCCATAATCGCGGCTAACTGCCGATCTTCCATTTCGGTGGAGCGCACAAACCGCGAACGCATGCCCGGGCGCGTAGCCGGCGGCACGGCATATTTGGTATAGATCTGCTGCACAAACTCGCGATGTTCGGCAGGCAGTTCGGCCTCTATGGCCGCCCGGTTATCTACTTGCGGCATACCCGGCGGCAAGACCAGGTCAATGCCGAAAGGCTTGCTACCGACTGCGCGCCGAATCTTGACCATGGCTTCCTCAATTTCCTCGGGTGTCGATCGAGTACCACCGAAGACCCCCAGCCCACCGGCATTGGTGATGGCGATCACCGCGTCAACACTGTGGGCAAAACCGAATATGGGATATTTGATACCATACTCTTCACATATTCGAGTGGATAAAGTGCCTGTGCGCATAGTCATCGCCTGAGTTGTTGGATTCATGTCGCTGTTGCGTTTTGGGTATCAATTTGAGCCTCAATATGGGGCTCAATATGGGGCTCAATATGAGTATGCCACGTTTAGCCCTGCATCTGGCAAGGGCATGAACATAAGCCCTCGCCAGCCGCTCTTGACTCGGGTCAAGGGTGCCGAACCGCGAAACCGTTAGATTAATGGTTTTGGCCCCTATAACGAGGGCGAGGCTCAACTTATGCCAATCTCTAATCAATTGCTGGTGGCCATTCACAGCACCGACGACGGCGAGATCACCCTGGCCAAGGCCGCGCGCATCGCCGTCAGCCTCGACGCCGCGCTGCATGTGGTGCGAGTGGTGCATGAGACCTTTGCCGACTTAACCCTACACGAAGTGGAGACCCGCGAGGCACTCAAGAGCGCGGTCTTGCGCGACGCCGAGGACGAGGTCTTGGAGATGATCGCCGCGTGGCAGGCCGACGCGCCCAAGACCGTGAGCATGTCTTGCTCAGTCGTCTGGCAAACACGGGATTGGCCAGTGATTCTCGCCATCGCTGAACAAATCGATGCCGATCTGATTATCAAATCCATGGCGAGCTCAACCCTTGGGTTTATTCGCACACCCAGCGACTGGCACCTGTTGCGCCACAGCACCTGCCCGGTAATGTTAGTCACACCCATCAACTGGACCCAACGGCCGAATATCATTGCCGCTGTAGACGCCAGCCACGACGAGCCATCGGCGCTCTGCGATTCAATATTGAACAATGCACAGCAATTAACGGCAATATTAAGGGGCCAGCTGCATGTCGCGTCGGCCTTTCCCAGTGTCGAGCGGTGGCTGGGCCCCATCAGTGTGGCCATTGATTTCAACAAGGTTCGCGACAATGTGCAAAAACAAACTGACCAGAATATTGAGGCGCTGACCGCCCGCCTCAAGATCACTGGCGCGCACGCACATTCCCGCGAAGGCGAACCGGCTAACGTCATCACGGGCTTATGTCACGCGCTGGATGCTCAGGTACTGGTTGTGGGCACGGCGCAGAGCACCGGGCCAAAGATGATACTGCTGAGCAATACGGCTGAGCAGATACTCCAGCAGGTGCGCTGTGATGTTCTCGTGGTGGTCGCCGCCCAACCCGAGCCCCCACTCGAACTCGAACCCAAGCCCAAGGTCCAGGCTTGAGCCGCAGTAAACCGGTGCTAAATCACCCCGGAATCGCGCAACACGTTAATCTGGGCGCTGTCATAGCCTAATGATTCGAGAATCTGCGCCGAATGCTCGCCAATATCTGGGGCCCGTTTGGGACCCACCTGCTTGATCTGGTCGATCTTGACGGGATGATTGATCACCCAGGGCAGACCCATGTCGTCATCTTCGGGCGCAACCACCATGCCATTGAGTTTCAGCATCTCATCGTTCAGGGTTTCCTCTATTACACCCACCCGGTTGGCGTTGATACCCGCGGCCGCAAACCGCGCCAGCCAATACTCAGAGTCGTGCAGGCTCAAAACATCCTGCACCAGTCGCGCCAGCTCTTCGCCATGCTCAAACCGGCCTTCCGGCGTCGTAAAGCGCTCCTCGCGAATGATGTCAGCCAAGCCAATGGTCTCAAATAAACGCACCACATCTTCCGGCGCGCGCACCATGGTGAACTGCAACCAGCGATCGTCCAGGGTGCGATACAGGGTGGTGGCAAACAGGTGAGTCGCCTTCAGCGCGCGATAACTGTCGAACGAGCCGCCGGCGAACCCGCCTTGGGCAATGCAAGCCATAGACCATAGACCGTTGGCTAGCAGCGACGTGTGGACCATGCTGCCTTCGCCGGAGCGTTCCCGCTTCAACAAGGCCGTGACAATACCGGCATACAGAGACACTGCCGACGGGTGATCACCCATACCCGGCAGTGCTTGGGTGGGCGCCGCACCGGGAGCACGCACCAGGTCCATCAGACCAGTTCGAGCCCAGTAAGCCACCAAGTCAAAACCCTCCATATCCTTGTCGGGGCCGGTCTCACCATAGGCCGTCAGCGAGGCATAAATCATTGAAGGATTCAGCGGCTTGAGGTCCTCGTAATTCAGTTGTAAGGCACGCCGCATGGGAAGCGGATGATTGGTAATGTAGATATCGCACTCGGCAATTAACTGATGCAGGATGGTCATGCCCGCCTCAGTCTTTAAGTTGAGTGCCAGGCTACGCTTGTTTCTGCCGTCCATCTGCCACATATAGTTACTGTCAGCCACGGGGGTGTTCGCCGCCGCCGACAACTGCCGATACTGATCACCCACACCGGGCATCTCAATTTTGATGACATCGGCGCCAAAGTCAGCGAGCATCGTTGCTGCCACCGGACCGGCAATCCAGCTACCGACATCCAGGACCTTGAGTCCGGCAAATAAAAACCCTTCACTCATACTGCGGCTCCTCCTTGGGTTTTGGCTCTTGCTCTAAGCACTCGCTCTAGCAATCGCTCTAGCAATCGTTATGGAAATCGTTCGTTGAATCTGCAGCCTGGCCCGCCAACAGAGAATCAAGTTCATCCCTACCTGCCAGCGCCGCAACAGTTATACTGCCCTTGGCGCGATAGCCGCCGACTGGCCGCGGGTCTGCCAAAGAATCACTACCATGGCGAGTAACAACGGCACGCAAACGTACAGCAACGCGTGCCAACCATAGGACAATAGAATATAGCCTGAACCCAGCGCGGCCATGGCCTGCAGCGAAAAGATCAGAAAGTCATTGAGCGCCTGCACCTTAAACCGCTCTGCCGGCTGATAGGTGCTGGTTAGCAGGGTCGTGCCGCCCAAGAACAGCAAGTTCCAGCCAATGCCAAGTAGTACTAACGATATCCAATAGTGCAGCAAATGGCGATCAACATACGCCACACACAAACAGGCGACCATCAGCACCAGCCCCAGCAAGATGACGCGCGTCGGCCCGACACGATCGATCAGCAGCCCACTGAACAGTGAAGGCAGGAACATCGCCATGACATGACTTTGGATCACCCAGGTGGTGTCACTGAGATTGAAATGGTCGATCTGGTGCATGCTCACCGGCGTGGCAGTCATAATCAGACTCATCATCGCGTAAGCCACCGCACCCGCACTGGCGGCCAGCAGGAAGGTTGGCTGGGCCAGAATTCTGGGTAGCGGGCGCTGCGGTGCATCGATGACTTTAACTTCCAAGGGTATATTTTCGTAAAATGCCAGGACCAACACGCTGATGCTCATAAGCAGGCTCAAGCCCATAAAGGAGCCGCTGAACTCACCCCAATCAGACCAATTGTGTAACCGCTCGGCTACCCAAGGCCCTAGCCACGCCGCCGCTACGCCGGCCAACATGAGAATAGACAAGGAGCGGCCTAATTTCTCTGCAGGCACCGTCTCTGCGACGGCAAACCGGTATTGTTGGATAAACGCGTTGTTGCTGCCGATCAGAAAGGTGGCGGCGCAGAACAACCAGAAGGCCTCGATCGAAATGGCATAGGCCGCCAGTAACCCAGCCCCGGTGGCCGACACCGCCGATGCCAGAAAGCAGCGTTTGCGGCCGAATCGACTCATCAGCAAGGCTGCCGGAATAGCAGAGACAGCGACACCGACGATCATAAACGCGATGGGCAGCGTGGCGAGGCCGGGGTCGGTGGCCAAATGCGCGCCAACAATGCCGCCCAGCAGCACGACAATCGGGGCTCCACACTGGGCAAAGATCTGCGCCAGCGTCATGACACTCAGGGTTTTATACATAGACAGGCTCTGCGGTTCACTGGCCGACTCACGGGATGTTCAAAAAACACCCTCTTGATATCACATCCGTGGCGGCAGGGGAATCAGCACTGAGGTTCGCGTCTTGTAAGCCTGGTACTCAGGATCACTGCCCCAGCGCTTATCAGCGCTGGCCTCTAGCATGCGCACGCCGCTCACATAGTTGAGCAGAACGAAGACAAATATCGGCGATATTAGCGTCGCCAGCTGCCAGCCTGACAGGGCTGGCAAGGCCACCAAGGCGATACCGACCCACAGTATAATCTCGCCGAAGTAATTGGGGTGGCGCGACCAGGCCCACAGGCCGGTGGTAATAAAGCGCCCGCCCGCCTCGGGGTTGCGGCGAAACTGGCGCTTCTGGGCATCGGCGACCACTTCAATAACAAACCCCACCAACCAAAGACTGGTACCCACCAAGGCAAAGATGCCCAGTGGCGCCTGAGCGATAGAGGTCATCGCCGCCAAACCGGCAGAAAACGTCACAAACACCCACAAGCCTTGCAGTGTCCAGGTCATCAGAAACTGCATGGGTAACGTCTTCATGCGCGTAAACCGCCGGTCAAAGCCATCGGCGCGGACCCGCGCAAACAAAAATGTTGACAGTCGAATCGCCCAAATCCCCACCATCAAGGCGATCAGACCGCCGCGCCAGTCTAGATAAGGGTTTGCGATGACGACTAGGGCAACCAATGACAGGTAAGTGATCCCACCGGTCAGGTCGTAAAAATGTTCCGTTTGGAACAGGTAGGATGGGATAAACACCACCCATTGAACCGCAAAGGCGATCACGGCACAAAGTGCAAACACCGGTACACCGGCCAGCGTGACGCTATCGTGACTACCGGCAAAGGCGATAAAACCACCGACGAGTAGCGCTACCAAAATGCCGACGACAGATTGAATTGTAACTGGCTTCATTCTTTGACCTCTTTTTTATTGTTAACGACTATTAACTAACCGTGATTAACATTTATTGAAATACCAACTTGAGCCTGACTGTTATCTTTACCAAACAATCAACGGACGGCTTGTTCTTATTTACCTAGAATACAGATTATCTTTTACTATGCTAGCGCTCCTGTTGGTTCACCACCAATCATGTCATATGTCATGCGTCGACGGGGCTTTTCTCGTACAATCATCGGACCCTCTGAGAATAAGCTATTCATGTTGCAGCTCTTGCAGTCAAACAGTATGACCACCCTGGTCGATGTATTTTGTGCCCGCACCCGCGACCAGGTTGCAGACCCCTTCGAGCCCGCGGTGGTGTTAGTTCAGAGCTACGGTATCGGCCAATGGTTGAAGTTTCAGACCGCTGAGCGAGCTGGTATTGCGGCCAATATTGACTGTCGGTTACCGGCAGATTTTATTTGGCAACTGTATCAATGGCTGTTACCCAGCGAAGGGCTTGAGGCCCGCAGCTACTTTCAGCGAGAGCAGCTCACCTGGCATGTAATGCAACTGCTCGAGGCCCAGGACGACGCCGTATTTGCCCCTATCAAGCATTATCTGAACGGCGATGGTGACCCGCAGCTTCGACGTTTCCAACTCGCCGCCCAGATCGCTGACTTGTTTGATCAGTACTTGGTATATCGGCCAGATTGGATTCAGCAGTGGGAGTCAAACCAGCCAGGCAC
>DGOD01000219.1:0-257 GCA_002389265.1 Gammaproteobacteria bacterium UBA4475 | reverse complement strand
CTACAAGACACGCTACCGGATCCTGTGTGGCAAGCCCCACTGTGGCGACTGTTACGGGCGGGCACCACCGAGGCCCACCGCGCAGACCTACACCAACAGTTGATGAACGTACTCGCAAACCTGACGGTGCGACCACAGCAACTGCCACAGCGCATCTCTATCTTTGGATTATCGGCTTTGCCGCCCATGCACTTGGCGACATTCCAAGCCCTTGGTCAGTGGCTGGAAGTGGACATTTATTTTCTCAACCCTTGCGC
>DGOD01000128.1 GCA_002389265.1 Gammaproteobacteria bacterium UBA4475 | reverse complement strand
ATCTTCAAAATTTTAGGCTGGATTATTCGCCTGCTACCCTTCGGCATCTTTGCCATCATGTTCGACTTTACGGTTAAACTGAACGCTGGAGACGGGCATACGGCTAACTTTCTCAGCCAGCTATTTGGCTTTGCGGGCCTCGTGGTCATGCTGACATTAGTGCATGGGCTAATTGTCCTGCCCACTATCGGCCTGGTGTTTGCTCGCCGATCTCCCTTAAAAACCCTGCGCCAAATCAGCCGACCCTTGCTCGTGGCCTTCAGTACTTCCTCGAGTTCGGCGACACTGCCTGTTTCCATGCAAACCTGTGACGAGGAACTGGGCATTCACCCCTCGGTGAGCAGTTTCGTTTTGCCGCTGGGAGCCACCATGAATATGGACGGCACAGCGCTGTTTGAAGCAGTGGCCGCGATCTTTCTGGCGTATCTGTACGGTATTGAGTTGAGTAATATCGCCGTGGTCACGATCTTCTTGATGGCGATGATTTCCTCCATCGGAGCACCCGGGATGCCGACTGCGTCTATGTCTGGCATGCAGATGGTCCTTATTGCCGTTGGTATTCCATTGGAAGCTATCGCTATTTTGCTGGTCATTGAGCGCCCTCTCGACACCTTACGTACAGCGGTCAATGTCGAAGGGGATCTTATCGGGGCAATGGTGGTGGACCACTACACCCGACGGGTTTGAGGGCTGATCTACTTGCGCGCTGGCACAAATGGGTGCGTGCTGGATAATCCGCCGTCGACCGCTATGGCCTGGCCATTAACGTAGCTGGCTTCGTCACTGGCTAGGAACAGCGCCATATTGGCAATCTCGTCTGGGACTCCATAGCGCCGAGTAGGATTCAGCTGGCCAATGCGTTCCTGCGTGCCTCTTTCTCTGGCGCGTTCAAAGGTCGGCCGGGTCATACCGGTTTCGATCAAACCCGGGCAGATCGCGTTGACTCGCACACCGGTCCCCGCGAAAGTATTACTGGCGGTCTGCACGAGACTCACGACCCCGGCTTTACTGGCCGAATAAGGAATGCCACCGGCGTTGGCACGTAGGCCAGCGACGGATGCGGTACAAATGATACTGCCCTGCCCCTGGCTCGCCATGTAGGAACCGCCCAGCTTGACGGCGAGGAACGGCCCGATCAAGTTGACTTGGAGTATGTTCTGCCACATGGCCTCGGTCTGGTCCAGCAACGGCACGGCACCACCGCTGATACCGGCATTGGCATAGATCACATCCAGGCCACCAAACTGACTGATACAGGCATCAATGTAAGTCTGCACGCCCGCTTCAGTGGACACATCAGCCTCTAGACTACGAATATCGCCCGCGGCATCTGTAAGGGTCTCAGCCAGTCCATCTGCGTTGATGTCGACCGCTAAAACCTTCGCGCCTTCCAGAGCGAAACGCCTGGCACTGGCACGACCGATACCGCTTCCTGCACCCGTTACAATGCAGCATTTTCCAGCTAGTCGATCCATCTCTCGTCCTCGTGTCGTCGTTGTGGCGTCTATGCCTGGGATAATATCAGTGCGGCAAAGTGGTGTAAAAACGCCTTATGTTCCGCAGCGATCTGGAGCCTAATCAGGCTATCTTCACCTGGTTTGCTCATAATATATTCGTAGCAACTCGTCAATGTCGCATCCTTACCGAGCACGGCAGCCAATTCTTCATTTAGGTAGTCATGGAGCACACTCAGGTCCTCCACAGCAATACCGCTGCGCTCCGGGTCCAGCACCGCATTACCCCAAACTGTCAGGATATAGACTCGAAACATATCCTTATCGACAAAATTATCGACAATCTGGCAGCCATCAAGGATTTCCGCGATGGCGGCACTAAACTGTAGTCGTACTTCATTGATATCCATGTATTTTGGTATTTTCATCCGGCGACTTACTGACGCTTGAGTATACCTCAAGTGAGCGTCTACTGGTCGTCCATATCAGGTCTGTATACACTGTCTATCTTTGACCCGGCCAAAATCCGAACTGACCAGTGACTGAGATACCTAACCGACCTCGTAAAATTATTCATATCGATATGGACTGCTTTTATGCCGCCGTAGAGATGCGGGACAACCCTGCGCTGGTTGGTATTCCGTTGGCTGTTGGCGGCGCCGCGGATCGTCGCGGGGTCATTACGACCTGTAATTATGAAGCCCGGGCCTATGGTGTCCATTCAGCCATGGCTACCGCTTATGCCCTGCGCCTGTGCCCGAGCTTGACACTTTTACCCGTTCGGATGTCCCACTACAAGGCCGTGTCTCAAGCGCTGCGCGCCATTTTCAATCGCTATACTGACAAAATCGAGCCGTTAAGTCTGGACGAAGCATTTCTTGATGTGAGTGACAGCGAGTTGTTCGATGGCAGTGCCACACGCATCGCCGAGGATATTCGCCGCACGATTTATACCGAGCTGCAGTTAACCGCGTCAGCGGGTATTGCACCGAATAAGTTTTTGGCAAAGATCTGCAGTGACGAAAACAAACCTAACGGCCAACGGGTCGTCACGCCGGAAGAGGTTGACGCCTTCGTCCGCCAATTACCCTTAGGTAAGATTCCTGGTGTCGGCAAAGTCAGCGTTGAACGTCTCGCAAATCTGGGCCTTAAGACCTGCAGCGACGTTCGTAATTTCGGTGAAGCAGAGATGATGCGGCGATTTGGCAGCAGCGGCGCGACGATTTATCGGCGCTCTATGGGTATTGACGAGCGACCGTTGGTCACCAACTGGGTGCGCAAGTCGCAAAGTGTTGAGCGCACCTTTGCCGTTGACGTTGCCACGCTTGAGGAGGCCCAGGTGATCTTGCAACAACTCTATCTAGAACTCGAGACTCGGTTGGCGCACCACCCCGATCGACCGATCCGCAACCAGCAGGTCAAACTTAAGTTCGCAGATTTTCGCAGCACCACCATAGAACGCACTAGCCAGGTGTTGAATCCTCAATTGTTTGCCGAACTGTTACCATTGGCATGGCTGCGTGGTACCGGTCAACAGATTCGCTTACTGGGTCTTGGTGTCAGCTTTGCCGACACTGACGACGGCACACAGGACAGTCAACTATCGCTGTTCTAGCTGCAATCCACATCAGCAGGAACTGCCCTATCCAACTTTTCCACAAGTATCAATCAATGCTGTAAGATAGCGGGCTTTCAGATCGTGCGCATTAACTATGAGAAAGACCAAAATCATTTGTACCATCGGGCCGGCAACGGCGTCTTATCCTATGCTCGAAAAAATGGCCGCTGCTGGCATGGATATTGTGCGTCTTAACATGTCCCACGGCGACCATGAGTCGGCGGCGCAGGTGATCAAATCTATCAAAACCCTGAATCGCAAGATTGACTTCCCCATCGCTATTTTGATGGATACCCAGGGTCCTGAGATCAGAACCGGAGATCTCGTCAAAGAGCTTGAACTCAAAAACGGCGCTGTGATTTCTATTACGATTCGCGATTCGGTCAATGTCGAAGAGACCTCGTTCCATATTCATTACGACGACCTGATAGAGACCGTCAAGGTGGGTGACCGCATTACCGTCGACAACGGGATCATCAATCTTGAAGTCTTGGAAAAACACAGCGATGGCTTAATGAGTTGCCGAGTAATAGACGGCGGAATATTAAAGAGCAAACGTCATGTAAATTTGCCAGGTATTCGCGTCAATCTACCAGCGATCACCAAGAAGGATCGTGCGGATATCCTGTTTGCCATTGAGCACGAACTGGATTTTATCGCGCTGTCCTTTGTGCGTGAGGCCGCCGATGTACGCGAATTACGGGCACTGATGGGCGACAAGGCCGGTAAAATGAAGATTATTGCGAAAATCGAAGATCAGTCAGGAGTGAATAACCTCGAAGAGATCATCGCCGAGGCCGACGGCATCATGGTGGCGCGAGGCGACCTTGGAGTGGAAATCAACGTTGCCGAACTACCCAATGTTCAGCGTCGTATCGCTCGTTTATGCGCAGAACAAGGCAAGCGTGTTATCGTCGCCACCCACCTGCTGGAATCCATGATTGAAAATCCGATTCCAACTCGTGCTGAGGTGACCGATGTGGCCAACGCGATCTACGAAGAAGTGGACGCGGTGATGCTATCTGGCGAAACCACGGTGGGTAAATACCCCGTGCGTTGTGTCGAGCAGCTGGTTGCGATTGCCAGTGCCGCAGAAAAAACCCAGGGTCTCGAATTTACTCGTAATCTCATTTGTCGTGGCGACAAGCAACACTTGGCCCTGACTGCCGTTAATCTCGCTGAGTCGCTGGGCGCCATGGGCATTATTGTCATCACGCGCAGGGGCTATATGGCTGACTACATCACCAACTGTCACCCACAGAATACGCGCATCTACGCGTTTACCAACGACAGTCAAACCCGTCGACGGCTGATGCTCAATCGTAATCTATCGCCCTTTAGAACCGCATTTTCCAGCGATCCTGAGAAGACCCTGCAGACCACGTTTAACGTTCTGAAGAAACGCGTAGGCTTATCCGCCGGCGATAAGGTGGTGGTGATCTCAGATGTCTTAGCGGGCTCTGGCATCGACGCCATTCAGATCCGTACCCTGCCCTAACCAGCGAAGAGTCTTCAGCGTCTGAAGTCGGCCAATCGCCGACTTACATCGTCGTTAGCGACTCGATTAACCAAAACGCGTAGTTATATAGGTGCGTTTTCCAGGTCTTGGCGAATGGTTTTGCCCGCCATAAGGTAGTGAAACGTC
>DGOD01000339.1 GCA_002389265.1 Gammaproteobacteria bacterium UBA4475 | reverse complement strand
AGACCTCATCGTTGTTCGTGCCGGCCGGCAGGTCATCGATTCGGGAACTGTGCCAATGGCAGCAAACGACGATACAGTCTAAACTCGACAGCTCTCGCCAAATGCCAGAGGGCTGTTGCCCAAGGCTAAAATCGTTTGTTCAGCACACGCAGTCTAAATTGTTTTTCACACTCAATGATCATAAACAAAACCACGCCTGAACCGACGATCAATAGCACTTCAAAAGGGCTCACTGCTTCTGTTTTAAAAACACCTTGCAGCCAAGGCATATAGGTTATTGCGGCTTGGCCGATAGTCACAGTGGCTATCGATAGCCATAAAACGGGGGTGCCACGCATACCCTGCCAGCTTAGTGACTTTGTGTGCATATTGCGGATGAATAAAAGGTGGAAGATTTCCAGTACCACCAGCATGTTCATGGCAATGGTGCGAGCCAGGTTCTGTGAATAACCCTGCAGAAGCGCATATTCATAAACACCAAATACACTTACCAGAAACAAACTGGCGACGAGCACGATATGCCATAGCAGACCACCACCCAGCAACCGTTGCTGACGTTGTCTTGGCCGACGGCGCATGACGCCAGCTTCCGCTGGTTCGAAAGCCAGGGCGATGCCGAGGGTGACGGCGGTAATCATATTGATCCAAAGAATTTGAATCGGAGTAATTGGCAGGCTCAAACCCAGCAACAAGGCAAGTATGATCGTCATCGCTTCGCCAGCATTGGTTGGCAGAGTCCAACTGATAACCTTCTTGATATTATCGTACACCTTTCGGCCTTCTCTTACGGCGGCAACGATAGTCGCAAAGTTATCATCGGCAAGGACAATTTCCGCAGCCTCCTTTGCCGCTTCGCTGCCACTTTTACCCATGGCAATACCAACACCGGCGCGTTTCAGTGCGGGAGCATCATTTACGCCGTCACCGGTCATGGCCACGGTCATGTTGTTGGCCTGTAGCGCCATCACCAGGCGCAGCTTGTGTTCAGGACTGGTGCGGGCAAAAATGCCAGTGGTACTAATGACAGATTCGAGTGCCACATCATCCAGCTCATCCAGTTCTGCACCCGTTAATACTTTGTCTGCATGCCACAAACCAAGTTGCTTACCGATCGCCGCTGCGGTCCCGGCGTGATCACCGGTAATCATTTTCACATCAATACCCGCTTGCTGGCACTCAGCAATTGCAGCTACGGCTTCAGGCCGCGGAGGATCTATCAATCCGGCCAGGCCTAAAAACACCAGTGAATCCTCGATGTCTGATTTATTCAGCACGGTATGTTCTGGGCTCACCTCTTTGAGTGCAAAGCCCAGAACCCGTTGCCCGTGGCTGGCAATTACACTGGCCCGCTCATACCAGTAATCAGCCTCCAGCGCCGTGGTTTCATCAGTACCAACTTGTTGCGCGCTGCACATAGCAAGGATGGTTTCCGGAGCGCCCTTGACGAAGATAAAGGCATGGTTCTCATGATCATGATTCATTGTAGCCATGTATTTATGGCTGGTATCAAAAGGTATCACGTCGGTTCGCGACCATTGTTTACGAGCTTCAACGTCATCTGCACGAATTTTCCCGAACAATGCCAGCAAGGCAGCCTCCATGGGCTCGCCTTGCCCAATCCAACTGTTTTCATCCTTCACCAACTCTGCATCATTGCAGAGCCCGGCGGCCAGGCCCAGGTATCGGAATACGGGATAAACTTTCGGCTCAACAGCTTGCCCGTCGCGCTTAATATCACCGACGGGTTCGTAACCGACGCCTGTGATCTCAAAACCGGCTTCACGGGTAACCACGGTAATCACGTTCATCTCGTTGCGTGTCAGCGTACCGGTCTTGTCGGAGCAGATCACCGATACCGAACCCAGCGTTTCGATCGCCGGCAGCCGCCTGACAATAGCATTACGCTGCGCCATGGCTTGCACCCCAACGGCTAGAGTGATGGTCAACACGGCAGGCAGACCCTCGGGTATCGCCGCTACCGAAAGGCCCACAACGGCGATAAACAGCTCGTTAAAGTCATGCTGCAATACAAAGTGTCCAAAGAACAACATCACTGCGGCAATCATGAGAATAAAAACCGTGAGCCAGCGAGCAAAAACACTCATCTGCTCCACCAAGGGTGTGTTCAGCGTTTGCACTTTAGAGAGCAAACCACTGATACGCCCTATTTCCGTGGTGGCCGCCGTGGCAACCACTACCCCCACACCTTGACCGTGGGTCACTGTTGTGCCACTGAAACCCATGCAAAGGCGGTCCCCGAGGGCGGCCTGAACATCAACCGGAGATGTTTGTTTTTCTACCGCTAATGATTCACCGGTGAGAATCGACTCCTGAATCTGCAAACCGTGAGTCTCAAGGAAACGTAAATCTGCTGGTACCTTGTTGCCGGCTTCCAGCAGCACAATATCCCCGGGTACCAGGCCCTCACCTTTTATTGTTTGACGTTTGCCAGCTCGTATAACCTCTGCCTGCAACGCCAGCATCTGCCGTATCGCATCCATGGCCTTTTCCGCTTTACCCTCCTGAACAAAGCCGATAAGCGCATTGATGATGACCACGGCGATGATGACGGCGGTATCTGCAAGGTGACCCAGTGTGGTCGTAATGGCAGCGGCACCTAAAAGCACATAGATCAGAATATTGTGAAAATGAGTCAGGAAGCGTAGAAAAAATTGCTTGCGCTTCGGCTCTGGCAGCTTGTTGCAGCCCACTCTGGCAAGTCGTTGATGAATATCGGGCTCACTCAACCCTGATGGCGTTGTCGCTAGTGCAGACAGGGTTTCTTCTGCGGTTTTTGTATGCCAGTCGGGATTCATAATCATTGACATAGAAACTCAAACTTAAGGTTCTAAAGTCAGTATGATTCACCTGTTGAGGCCATGCGCAAATGCGGTTGGTCAATACATGGTCGTAAATGAATAAATGGGGTCGGGGTAAAATTAGTAAATGTAAATTTTACCCCGACCCCATTTAAGTTTTGGCCGAAGCCTGTACAAGCGCGCCGACAGCCTCAAGTTCCAAAAACCTGGCTTACCCTAAAACTCTAACCGCAGCCCCAGCACGATGTTGCGCCCAGCCTCCGGTGCCACATCTTTGAGCACCGATGCGTGATTGCGCACCTCCTTATCCAGCAGATTATTAGCCTTGCCGAACAAGGTCAGGTCACTTCCCAGCACGTTGGCATGATAGTCAACGGATGCGTTCAGCATGGTGTAGCCTTTGGTGGCAGTCTCATTGACCGCGACGTCTGACTGTTTGCCTACTTGGGTGACTCGCAGCTTGTAGCGCCAATCCAAGTGGGTATGTGCGACCTCTGCCCCATAACGAAAGGGAGGGATGCGAGGCACATTGCCGTTACTATCCAGGCGTGCCCGCACAAAGTCGCCGGAGAAGGACAATTCAGTAAAATGGTGTGGTCCTTGACTGACAGGAAGGGTAAATTCTGCCTCCATGCCAGTGAAGACAGCGCCATCCTGTGTCATGCGGGCGACAGCCACATCGTCGATGAAAACCCCAGTATCGCGCATGTACAGATAATCCTTAATATCGTTGTAAAACACGTTGAGGTTGCCGGTAACCGTGCCTAGATGGCGGCGCACACCGATTTCAATATTGGTGGACTGTTCTTTGTCTACGGTGGGGTCGCCTATCTCGAAACGCTGCGTTGCCGCATGGGCAATCAACGCTTCGGGCTCTGGCTCACCACAAGTATCATTGCTGATATTTGAGAAACGCTCCTCAACACTGGCAGCCCGCTGGGAATGAGCCAGTGATACTATCAGGTTCGTATCATCACGCACGCGCCATAGGGTCGAGGCACTGCCGCTAAAGCTATTGGTGCTGTCATCGCAAGCAGACCCGACCTGCTCCAACCTTTGCTGCTCAGCACGCAGACCGAACTCATAAGTC
Source organism: Gammaproteobacteria bacterium UBA4475 (assembly GCA_002389265.1). Lineage (GTDB taxonomy): Bacteria > Pseudomonadota > Gammaproteobacteria > Pseudomonadales > Azotimanducaceae > UBA4582. The sequence continues at coordinate 3,544 of DGOD01000339.1, read as the reverse complement.
AGGTCACCTACATCCAGACTCTGGACGCTAAACAGGCCAAGGGATTTGATATCAGTGGTTGCTATATAAGCTTCTTCGCCAATCGCACTGAAGGTCTTGCTGCCCACCTGCATACCGGTAACACCCTTGAGGTTACCGATGGGACGATGGGTTAGCGTGATGCGACCTTCGCTACCCTCATTGGTGTAGACGGTGCCGATCGCCCCATCGCCCTCAATCTCTGCATGTTGGTAGTCCACCACACTGACCTTTCCTTGTACCTGGGTGAAGAAGCCATCGAGCTCGCGCAGCCCCTCGAAGTCATAGCGATCTTGCCGCATGGCAATGCGAATGCCTGACTCGGCCTCATGGATAAGTTCGTCTTCGTCGTGGGCTACTGGTTCCTCACCTTCGTGATGGGCATGGGCAGCCGCTGGCAATCCGTAATTGCTGCGAGATTGAGCGACAGACGCGCCGATATAGCCGCCATCGAAATGCCAAGAGAAACCACTCGTATTGGCATCGGCGCGGGTCTGCGAATTGCTGATCTGGCCCTTGCTTGCCAGCAGCTGTTCCAGTGCTTCCTCGTCACTAACATCGACGGTGTCTGGGTTGATGGCGAAGCCATTGATGGCGGTGTTATTGCTCTCGCGATAGGTACCATCGAGATGAAAGGCAAAATCGCCTGCCCCAGCTTCAAGCTTTAGCACCGTTGTTTGCTGGTCCGAGGCACTATCATTGCGCGTTTCTAGCAGGCCTGTGGGGGCCTGCGGCACCGAGGTGGGAATGCGGTTATCGATCACGTTCACCACGCCACCTATCGCGCCATTGCCATAGAGCAGAGTCGCTGGGCCACGGATTATCTCGATACGTTCGGCAAGCACCGCCTCGACACTATTGGCATGGTCCGGGCTAATGGCGGACGCATCCATATTGCTCACCCCACCTTGCAACACCTGTACACGATTACCCGATTGCCCGCGGATGATAGGCAGGCCAACGCCAGTGCCGAAGGAGGCGCTGTGCACTCCCACCAATTCTTTCAGTGTTTCACCCAGCGTACTGGCGGCGTTCTCTCTCAATGCTTCGCCACTGAGGACGTTGACAGGCAGCGCTGTCTCGGCACGTGTGCGTTGCAGACTCATTGTGACGATGACCTCTTCCATCTCCACACTGGTATGAGCATCTTGGCCATAAGTATATGAGACACCGGTGGCAGCAACCGCGGCACAGAGCACGCGAATTTTAAATAAATGCATAACATTGAACCTCTAAACGCAAATCTTGATAGGTATACAACCCAGCCCATGCGCTAAGGCTCAGGCACATTCAGGCACAAGTTGCATTAATACCACATGGGATACCACATGGTGCGGTGACTAAGATTCAGGCGTTGCAGGGCGGTGCGCGTGCGTTTGCGGGGACGTGAGCGATGACGATGGCAGTTTCAAATACCGGGTTGAATCGCTGGCGCAGGGTGGGAATAACAAAGTTTATGCTACTAGCAGGGAGAATGTCGTGACCAAAGCCGATCTTCAAGCACAGGGTACAGTCGACGTGCTTTTGGAGATCACCGCTGTGGGCATGTGCCAGTGTAAGGCTCTGCACAGACAAGAAAAACAAGACGACCGTCAGAGCGAGATACTTGGTGGCACCCCGTGTGAAGAATTCTCTTGTTTGTTTAGCTTGGGGCATCGAGTCTCAGCATGTTCAAAACAGCGCTAGATCGGTGAACTCTAACACAAGAACTATAAAACAATAAACCTACCAAGCGTTTCTCTGCGCTAGACCAGCCGAGCAACGTTGAGTGGGATAGCTTGCAGGCACCCTCGCCTGCCGGTAACGATCAGCCCAAAATATGTTCTCCTGACTCAACCCAGTATTGTGGCGGGACCCAATTGTTGAGATGCCAGCGTCTCATTTCATTGCCAGTGGTCGTATTTTTATCACCCTGGGTGTTAACGCTGCATGCAGCATAATGTCAAATAATCGCCTCCAACTGGTGGTACTAAGGATGGGGAAGGTCACTCGCGTCACCCTCCCCGGAGAGCGTATTAATTGATGTTTTAGTCGATGTGTTAATCGAGAAACTTTTTCAGGTCCATTGCGTCGTCGTAGACCAAAACATTTTCGACTAGCTCTGTTCCTTGCCAAGTCGTCGTGCTTCGCGCCGATGAAAGGAATGCACCCCAAGCAGGCTGAGTGTTCATGTAGTTAGTCCACTCTTCCATTTCTGCAACAGACTTGTAGCCGTTTACAAGCATGTGAGTGGAAAAACTATTGTTAGCACCATTTCTGTTGCCGATTGGCAAGGCATGTAATGCGGTTTGTCCAGGAAATTTCTTCCCTACTTCACTGATCATTTTGTCCATAGATGAGACTATGTTCATAGGATCTGTTGTGTAGAACCGGGTCACCATCCAGATACGGTCGTCGTTGGAGATAGTTCCCCAAGTCTTGACCAGGCTTCCCATATATTCGTCAACAGGTGTAGAGTTGGCTTCTAGCGTTGTCCAAAACTCCATGATGTCTGAGTTGCCTGGCAAGCTACTCTCCCAGGCAGCGATATCGGCCATGCTATCCATTAACAGGACGAATGTATGAGTGGCTGGGCTCACTCCATTCGCCAGAATAGCGTTCACATGTAATCCACCTTTATAACTTTTCCCCTTTTCAGAGTTCATAAATTTATCAATTGAGCTCAGAACCGTAGCTTGTTTACTTGCGGGTACAGTTACTTCGTAAATTTTGAAAGAAGGTGCTGCATGAACTTGAAGGCTAATCAATAAGCCAGCCACAATAGCTAATAAATTAAGTTTCACTTTTAATCTCCTTGGTTTGAGGTTCTCAGAGACTAGCCCAGCAGATCATGCATGAGAATAATAGTTCGGTTTTAGTCAAAGGCTTCATGAGATCTGAGATCAGGAGTAAGTCTGTTGAGCTTTTAACCTTTCCTCGAACAAAACATCGACATGAGGCCGATTATCGGCCAGCGTATGAATGCTAGATTTCCAGAACTTGCCTCGACTATTCCATTAGATGCAAAGCCACAACCTCGGCTGAGACTATTTCCTTATCGGCGTTAGTGCCCAAGCCGCGAGTCAACCTGACCCGGTTTCATGGCGTGTTATCGCGGGGCGGCCTTCCGCCGAACAGTAAACTGCATGAGCATGTCGTTCCGCAAAAACCTTTAGAAGAACAAGAGAGCCCGAGACCCAAGGCCTACTCGATGACCCACTGTTCTTTTGGGGGCTCAGCGACTCAAACGTGTGTTAACCGGGCGGCGTTCCGCATTGATATGAAGAAGTGTGAAAGGTGTGGTGGGCCGGTTCGGATCATTGCGTCCATTGAGGATCCTGATGTTATTCAGAAGATCCTGAAGCACCTGGGGCTGGATCAGGTCGGTGATTCTCAGAGCCGCTCACCGCCGTCAGATCTGACCGACCAACAAACGACGCTATTCTGAATTCCAGCGCACAGATAACACATCGGTGACGGTCGCATTCGGCCAGCGCCTGGATTCGAGTGCCAAATCATCAAGTTTCAATCGTTGGGCCAAAATTTT
>DGOD01000301.1 GCA_002389265.1 Gammaproteobacteria bacterium UBA4475 | reverse complement strand
ACCATCGCGCTGCAAGTCAGACATGTTAATGCCCGTCACTGCAATAGCATCCGGTGACGGCACCACATCGTCACCGGGATAGCAGAACAGGTTCACAGGCTCACCCAATACGTTCAAATCGAGGTCAGTGCGAATACCCGCAAATTGAATAGCCCGATCCCTCGCAGGATCGATACCGGTGGTTTCAAGGTCATACCAATAGATAGTTTCAGCCATACATGAATCATCACACATACTCGGGCAATTGCCAAAACTATGGCCGCGGTCCAAGCCATGTATAATCAGTCATTCAACTTGTCACCGTTCACGAGTGCCGCCCATTATGAACTCTGGAAACATCAAACCCTTATTACTTATTCTCGGCCCTATCGCGAGCGCCTTGGTCTTTATGGCTCTGAACTTCTTTGGCTGGGAAGCTAAAGCCTGCTGGACCGGCGCTATCACGACCCTATGCGCAATTTGGTGGATTTTTGAGCCCATTCCGATTCCGGCGACTTCGCTAATACCGTTGGCCCTTTTGCCCGTCTTCGGCGTTCTGACTCCGAACGAAGTGGGCGCCGCCTATGGTAGCCCACTGGTGTTGTTGTTGATGGGAGGTTTTATCCTCTCAACAGCCATGGAGAAGAGCGGTGCCCACCGCAGGGTCGCACTCAACATGGTGCACCTGTTCGGCGGCACGAGCAGTCGCCGCCTGGTCTTCGGTTTCATGGCCGCCGCCGCAGTACTGAGCATGTGGATATCCAATACCGCAACCACCTTGATGCTATTACCGGTGGCTCTCGCTGTGATCGAGCGCTCCGACGACGCTGAATTGCCAACACCCTTGCTGTTAGGCATTGCTTACGCCGCCAGCGTCGGCGGCATTGGCACGCCCATTGGCACGCCACCGAACCTGATTTTCCGCGAGATATACCTGCAATATACCGGCAACGAGATCGGCTTCTTCACCTGGATGACATGGGGCGTTCCGGTTGTGCTGATTATGGTGCCGCTCATTGGGCTTTGGCTCACCCGGCATCTGCGGCATCAGGGTCACGTTAATATGCCCGCTGTCGGCGTCTGGCATACGGAAGAGCGCCGAGTCTTTTTGGTTTTCTCTCTGACCGCAATCGCTTGGATGACTCGAGGTCAGCCATTCGGCGGTTGGAGCGAGTGGCTGGGCGTACCTGGCGCTAACGATGCCAGCGTGGCGCTGGTGGCTGTTGTTGCTATGTTTTTGATCAATGACGGCAAAGGCGAAAAGCTACTCAACTGGGAAACGGCAGGGAAAATACCCTGGGGAATGCTCATCCTGTTTGGCGGCGGTATCGCGATCGCCAAAGGATTCATCGTCTCGGGCCTGAGTGAAGCACTGGGCACCGCCTTGTCAGACATTGCCGGCTGGCACATTCTATTGATGCTGGCGACTATCTGCCTGACCATCACTTTCCTGACCGAGATGACCAGCAATACGGCCACCACCAGTCTGATGATGCCAATTTTGGCTGCCGCAGCGGTAGCAACCGGCATGGAGCCTGCGCTGCTAATGGTCCCTGCGGCCATGAGTGCCAGTTGTGCCTTCATGCTACCCGTTGCCACGGCACCCAATACCATCGTCTTCAGCACCGGCAGATTCCCCACCAGTGTAATGGCCAAAGAGGGTTTCGTTCTGAACCTGACCGGCGCCGTGGTGATCACTCTGGTATGCGCGTGGCTGCTAACTGATTAAGGAAGGCGTCGCGCTCCAATCGATCTAGCGTTGCCAGCTGTTGTACCTCACGGTAGAACGCTGGCAAATTCCCGTCTAAGTTAGCGAGCCACACCTCGAAGCTCGCAACCCAGTCATTGTAATCCGCTAATGCACCGATTCCGGCATTATTGATCTCGCTCGCCATCCATTCGCTGAAAACCCCACCAACTTGCCCGGCTGCCGCGAGCTCCTTGTATCTAGCCCGCATAACCTCAAAAACCTCCGCCTTGCCTTCCCGTTTGACCGCATCCGTTGCGGTGCTGGCGTAGATTGCTGCCAAATCAACTTTAGCTGAACTAATTAAGGTCAGGACCTGCGCTCGTTGTTGTTCCAGGACGAGATAGTCTTCAAATGCTTTACTTTGCTGCTGCAACTGCAACCAGCGAAGCAATGCCGCACGCTCAACAGCCGTCGCAAAACTCTCATTAAATCGAGTATCACCAGGAATATAGACAGCTTTGTGGGCAAGCTCATGGAATAGCAACCCAGCAAGGCGGGTGTCATCCCGTTCAATAAAGGTATTTAACAACGGATCGGCGAACCAACCCAACGTCGAATACGCGGCAACGCCACCATAAAACACGTCCAACCCTTGGGCCGCCAGAGACTGGCTGAATTGAGCCGCTGAGTCTGGCGAAAAATAGCCTTTGTAACTGACGCACCCAGCTATCGGGTAACAAAATTTTTGTAGGTCCAGCGAAAACTCTGCTGCTGCGAAGACACTCCACACGACGTAGGGCGAACCCACATCAACATAGGTGGAAAAGCTATCCTCCACGGGCAACCCCAGTTCCCGTTCGGCAAATTGGCTGACCTGCCTGGCCAGCAGGATCTTTTGCTTCACAACGGGCCTTACCGCGGGATCACTCAGCACCGTGTCCAAATCACGTCGATTGACGATCAGCCGCAGTTGGCCACTGACGGCCTGTTGATAATAACCCAGCGTGCTACAACCCATTACAGGCATCAACAGTAACAGCAAGGCCGCCACAGGTGCTCGCGCCAGAGACATCAGCCTACTCACGGACATTTTCCCCATACTCTTGGCACCTGCTTTTTATCGATTTCACCCACCATTGTCAGCTTAGCCCCGACTATAGCGGTTGGCCAGACCGGCGCGCCCTGATATCCTGCGGCTGATACCAGAGCGATTTTCCATTCAGCCTTCATTGCTAAAGTTTTATTGAATGTATAAACATTATTTTGGGTTGCAGGATTCGCCGTTTTCCATCGCACCGAATCCACAGTACTTGTATATGAGCACTCGCCATCGCGAGGCACTTGCGCACCTGCTATATGGGGTCAAGAGCGACGGTGGCTTTATCTTACTTACCGGTGAGGTCGGCACTGGCAAAACCACAGTCTGCCGTTGCCTGTTAGCGCAGATACCCAGTGACGTCGACATCGCCATGGTGCTGAACCCGAAACAAACCGCGCTAGAGCTACTGGCGACGATCTGCGATGAGTTCAATATTAACTATGGTACTGAGGCCAGCATAAAAACGCTGGTAGACAAGCTCAATTTATTCTTACTGGATAGTCATCAAGCAGGCCGCAAAGCCATTCTCATCATCGACGAAGCCCAGAACCTGGCAGTTGATGTCCTTGAGCAACTTCGACTACTAACCAATCTGGAAACTAACCAGCGAAAATTACTCCAGATTATCCTGCTCGGCCAGCCTGAATTGTTGAGCCTGCTCGGGCAACAGGAATTACGTCAACTGTCGCAACGGGTCACTGCCCGCTTTCATCTCGACGCCTTGAATTCACGAGAGGTCGCAGAATACATCCAACATCGCATTACGGTCGCAGGCGGCAACCAACCACTTTTCACAACCGCCAGCGTGCGTCGAATCTACCGAATTTCTGGAGGTATACCCCGGCTGATCAATCTGATTTGCGATCGCGCCCTACTGGGTGCCTATGTGGAAAATCAACCTCGCGTGAACCCGGCGATCGTTACCAAAGCGGCTCAAGAGGTGTTGGGGCAATCAGACAGTCGGACCAGCAAACCGCGGATAAAAAAATCTATGGCTTTGCTGGGCGCGCTGCTGCTCATTCTCGGCGGCATGGTCTTTATCTCTGAGCAATATACCCCCATCCCCATCACCGCCCCCACACCGCCTCAAGTACCGCAACTGAGTCCGTCAGCCGACATCCTGCCACCGCAAGTGACGGTTTCAGACACGCCTAGTCAGCGCTTACCCGCCTTTATCAGGCAGTCATTGGACAGCCTCAGCGGCCACAGCAGTTCTGAACCCGCATTGCTGAATGTACTCAGCATCTGGACTGCAGAACTGCCAGCAGACACCACTCAGGCAATCTGCCAGTCGGCTCTGGATCTAGGTCTGAGTTGTTTCCAGGCAGAACTAGAGCTGGCAGAGATAGCGCATATGAATCGTCCTTTAGCCGTGAATTTAGGCACAGTAGATCTAGGCGATGCAAATTCGCCACGTTGGGTGACACTCAAGCAGTTGGACGCTGACGATGCGCTACTTCAAGTCGGTGACGCGGAAGTCCGAGTTGCCAGAAGCGACTTGGCAGCAGCGGGCCGTTTAGACAGCATCGTGCTTTGGCGTTCACCACCGAACTATCAGCAACCCCTGAAACTCGGGGATTCCGGCACCAGTGTTGACGCACTGCTAAACACCTTGAGTTTCATAGATACCGGCAAGCCCACAGGAGAGGTCGGATTTTTATTCGACTTAAATCTGGAACGGCGGATCAAGAATTTCCAACGAACCTCTGGCATTGATCCCGACGGCCTGGTGGGCGCCCGCACCTGGATTCAACTCAACAGTATCGTTGGGAATGATATCCCGTTCTTGAACGCCGGAGTCCGTCACTGATGTCCTATATCCTTGATGCTTTACAAAAATCCGAGCAACAGCGAAAGAGTCAGAGCACACCGGATCTGATGACAGTGCATCCAACAAATCAACCCTCATTGATTCGTAAAATGCCTTGGATCGCCATCACTTTATGTTTGGTTATACTGAATTTCGTCGGCCTCGGGTTATGGGTTTTCCAAACCGACGACAAACACCCTGTCTTGACCACAGCATCAATCATCCCAGCTGAACCATTTGCGCCGCTGGTTGACGCGTCGACGACAGGTAGCACTACGAAACTGGTCGAACCCAAACACAACCCGCAGCCATTGTTCGAGGCTGAGCAACGCATTACAGCAGCAGACTTTACTGGTCTGGATTCAAACCGAATTATTGCCCCGCAACGAATCAGTGAGCTTCCTGAAGACATCCAGCGCCAAATTCCTGATCTGGTATTCTCCAGCCACCTGTATTCTGATGATTTTCGGCTGGTCAACATCAATGGCCAAATGATGCGGGAAGACGAGTATATTGCCCCAGAATTACTGCTAGTCGAAATTACCGAAGATGGCGTGATACTTGATTTCCGTGAGTACCGCATCTCCATGAGCATTCTGCAGAACTGGGCTTTCGACTAACCACAGCGGTGACGATACTAGACAGACATTCATCTGCTAGAGAGACTATGCAGCGAGCCGAATCATCTCACTGAGGATTAATCAGAATCTACACTTATAGTAGAATCTGCAGTTTCTTGGCTATCGCAGAGTACTCGGCCCACACTCTGATGGCACAGCCACGTTCATCGCAATGACCACAGGACAATTTTTTCGTGAATATTACGCTACTAGCCAACCACGACATCGCCAGCAATCTCGCCTTGAACCTGTTATTACCCAAACTTAAAGATCATCGCATCACAGTGTACTTGTCATCCAGAGTTGGCAAAGTCGGCACAAAACCACAGGCGCTAGAAGCCCTACAGTCATTTGAACGAGCACTATTGCAGAGCCTCAGCGATGTATCGGATAGCCACACGAGCACTGACTCGAGACTGCAATCATTCAGCGCCCTTGGCCGACTGATCGGTAGGCCCATCAACACCTTAAATCATATCAACTCTCTCGCAGGCCAAAGCATTTTGGCTGCGGACAAACCTGATCTAATCGTCTCTATCCGTTATGGCGTCATTCTGCGGCAGCCTGTGATTGCTCTGCCCAGACACGGCATCATCAACCTGCATTCAGGTCCTCTGCCCGACTACCGCGGTGTCATGGCTTCTTTCTGGGGCCTGCTCAATGGTGCTTCAGAACTCGGCACTACCCTCCACTATATCGACGACAGCAGCATCGATACCGGGCGCATTATCAGCACCACTCGCCTGCCGGTTGATCGCCAGCGCTCATACCTCTGGCACGTGCTCAATCTCTATGCTGACGGCTGTAAAACCATCATCAAAAACATTGAACTGTTGCACTTCGGCGAGCCCGTCAATTGCAAGCCACAACTGCCGGTTGGCACCTATCACACCTTTCCGACCGATGCGGATCTAGGGCGCTTTTTCAAACAAGGCTTGAAGCTGTTTGATAGTGATGTGCAATCTCTACTTTCCTGCCCGTGAGAAACTGGAAAATACTCATGTTTTTAGCTATAAAGTGTTGTATTCGAACCTCAGAACCCTATACTCGCGCCCCAACCACCCCATTTATCCGCGTTAGTCTTTTTTGCCTGGAACCCCTATGCCCGAAACCATCCCAGTGATCACCACATTTCGTGATCTCAACCTGCCCACCGAGCTCCTTAAGGCGTTGGATGAAGTGGGGTATGAAACCCCGTCACCGATCCAGGCAAAGACGATTCCGTTGCTAATGGCCGGCACCGATGTGCTGGGCAATGCACCGACCGGCACGGGAAAAACCGCTGCTTTTGGTTTACCCCTGTTATCCCGCGTTGATGTTACAGACAATCATGTTCAATTGATGGTGCTGACCCCAACCCGCGAACTAGCCATTCAAGTTGCCGAAGCACTACAACGCTATGCCTCTCATATGAAAGGCTTCCATGTTTTGCCGATCTACGGCGGCCAGGAATATTCCGGCCAGATTCGTCAGTTAAAACGTGGCGTACATGTCATCGTCGGCACACCTGGACGAATAATGGATCATATTCGCAAGCGCACACTCGACCTATCAGGTCTGCGAGCCTTGGTCCTCGATGAAGCGGATGAGATGTTACGCATGGGCTTTCTTGACGATGTCGAGTGGATTCTTGAGCAGATGCCAAAAGAGCGACAAATGGCTTTGTTTTCGGCGACCATGCCCAAAGAAGTTAAACGTATTTCACAGAAATATCTGCGGGATCCCGAGGTCGTCGAAATCAAGTCTCTGACTGCCACCGCCGAAACCATTACCCAGCGCTACTGGTTGGTGAGCAATGCCCATAAGCTGGATGCGCTCACCCGGATTCTTGAAGTTGAGCCATTCGATGCCATGCTAATTTTCGTGCGGACCAAGTTGGCAACCACCGAATTAGCCCAGCGACTCGAGGCCAGAGGCTATTCCGCCTCGGCACTGAACGGCGACATGGTACAGAAATCCCGTGAAGACATGATCAAGCGGCTGAAAAACGGCTCCCTTGATATTCTCGTCGCCACCGATGTAGCCGCCAGAGGCTTAGACGTCGACCGTATCAGTCATGTCGTGAACTACGATATTCCCTACGATACTGAAGCCTATATCCACCGAATCGGTCGAACCGGCCGCGCCGGGCGACGCGGTGAAGCGATTCTATTTGTCGCGCCCCGTGAGACTCGAATGCTGTCGGCTATTGAACGCGCCACTCGACAGAAGATCGAGCAACTGGAACTTCCCAGTACCGAGATGGTGAATAACAAGCGCATCGCGGCTTTTAAGCAAACCATCACTGATACCCTCGGCGCCGGGCAGTTGGACTATTTACGTACCGTCATGGAGCAATATCAGCAGGAACATGATATTCCTGCATTAGAGATTGCCGCTGCATTAGCTAAAATGGCCATCGGCGATCGGGATCTGTTGATCACGGACAAGCCCACTCACACTCGGCCGGAACGAGACGATAAGCCAGACAGTCGAGCGCGACCCAATGACCGACCCGGTCGAACCGCCCGCAGCAGCGAGGCCAGACCACCAAGGCGAGCTCGAGACAGCAAGCCACCTGAAGGCCTGGAGCGCTTCCGCATTGAGGTTGGGCACCAGCATGAAGTTAAACCTGGCAACATCGTTGGCGCCATCGCCAATGAGGCGGGATTGGATGCTGCACACATTGGCCATATCGATATCCATGACGAATTCAGCTATGTGGATCTGCCCTCAGGTATGCCTGCAGATATCTTTCACGATTTGAAAAAAGTGCGGGTTTGCGGTCACGCTATGAAGATTACGCGTACCAATGAAGACAGCACTGCAGCGGTTACCCGCGCCAAACCACGAGTCGAGACTGGCAAGACACCCCGCGCCGAAAAGCCCAGATCCGACAAGCCCCGCGCCGCAAAGCCTGAGCCCGAAGTCATGGCCCCTACTGAGCCAGCAGCGCCGCTAGAGAAGCCGAAGCCAACCAGAGCCAAAAAGATCACAGCGGAAGTCGTCGAGACTCAGGAAGTCAGGCCCGTAAAGGCCAAACATGCCAAACCTGTTCCCACGGAAGGCATGGGCCCTGTCAAAAAGAAGGCCAGGGTTGTCAAAAAGAGCAATGCCGATACTAAAATCAAGGCCGAGAAGAGCAGCAAGCCCTCACGTAAGGCGCGCAAACAAGCTAAAACAAATTGAGACAGCCTGACGGTTTACTGTCTTATTGAAACGGAAGATGAATGATGACTGATAGACTCGCAGGCAAAGTGGCACTGATTACAGGCGGTACCAGTGGCATCGGGGCGGCCACCGCCAAACTATTTGCAGCCGAAGGTGCGCGCGTTGTCATTGTCGGTCGCTCGGAAGAAAAAGGCCAAAAGCTCGCTGACAGCCTGGGTAGTCAAGTGATCTACAGCAAGGCAGATATTACCCAAGAAGCAGATATTGCCGCCGCCATCGCCCTAACGGTGAAGCATTTCGGCAAACTCGACATCCTCTTTAATAACGCTGGTGGACCAGTTGGCGCAGGCTTGCAAGGCGTCACACCGGAACACATTCAGGATGGTGTCAGCCTGCTCTTATCCAGTGTGATTCTTGGCATCAAGCATGCCATTGGCCCAATGACAGCCAATGGCGGCGGCTCGATTATCAACAACTCAAGTATTGCTGGCCTTCGACACCTTCAGGGCGACATTCTCTATTCCGCAATTAAGGCTGCCGTCTCGCACTATACTCGCCTCGCAGGCGTTGAACTGGGCCCCTTAAATATTCGCGTCAACGCCATTTCTCCTGGCGCCATCGCCACCCCGATATTTTATGGTGGCTCGGCCCGAGCCAACACGCTCACCGACGCCGAAAACGAAGCCAAAATGGCCAAGCTCACTGCCAATCTGGCTAAAGCCGTACCATTGCAACAGGCGGGCCTCGCTGTGGATATCGCCGAGGGCGCACTGTACCTCGCCAGCGATGCCAGTCGATTCGTCACCAGCCACGATCTGGTGATTGACGGCGGCCGCACGGCGATGTTTAACGAGCCACGCGGTTAGGCGTTGCCCCAAGCGAGTAAAGGTCCTCTAAACCGGTCGATACCGAGTGCCTCAGACCTGGTTTTTTTCAGACATGGCATTCACTATCAATACTCAGTCAACATTGAGCTAGCAGCCAGCTATGCATAACATTTCACCACCATCCAATATACGCTTGTTTAACGAAGCGTTCAGCTGGCTGGAGTTCCCGCGCCTGTTTCTCCATGCCCCAGATTTACTCACCCAGGTCCGCGGCAAGGGAGAGCGGGTTTTAGTCTTCCCGGGCTTTGGCGCAGGGGATTTTTCCACCCTGGTACTGCGCCAGTATTTGGCTTACCTGGGCTATAACAGTGCTGGTTGGCAACAAGGCATCAATACCGGTGATGTCATGGTGATGATCCGCACCCTTACCGACGCGGTAAGAAAGCAAGTACAGGATACCAACGCCCCCGTCATACTGGTGGGCTGGAGTCTGGGCGGTTATCTTGCCAGAGAGGT
>DGOD01000232.1 GCA_002389265.1 Gammaproteobacteria bacterium UBA4475 | reverse complement strand
AGGCGCGAAGCTGACGGGATGAATCTAGCTGAGGGTCGATGCTGAAGCGATGGCTGGCGCAGAACTCCCAGATCAATTTTCCACACTCACGGGCTTGCGCTTCGCCCAAAGGCGTCAATGGATACGGCAGCAATGCGCTGGGCACCCCTTCTGGCTGCCGGTAGTCTCCATGACGAATGAGTGCAATCACGCTTTTCGGGTTCATAGACATCTCGTCCGAACTTCAACTGCGGCGTGTACCAGGACATTGACGGCAACATCTTGAAGCTCAGTGCGAGCGCTTTTGATCTGGCCTTCGGCTTTAAACGTCTTCAGGTCTGCATCGACCGCTGGGCCGTGTCTTTGTCGCCGATCAAGCTGAGATAACATGGACGTGCTCCAGGAACAATTAAGGGCGGCCTTGGGGTAAACAGCACTATATCAATTTAAGCGCATATTTCTCGGCGCTGCCGCCCACTTATTCTTGACGCGCGCTTACTGACGGTGGCGGCGCGTGAAACCCTTAGTGCTTTCGGGTCAATCGTCGGCGAAAGTTTATAGATGGCGAAGCCGAATGAAAACTCCAATTGTATTTGGTGACCCCTAATGTGAGTCTGTACCGCCACAGATTGTAATGAGATCCAGAACCAGCAGACTGGCGGGCCTGAGTGATCAAGCTTATGCCGATTGACAAGGCCTTGATAAATTCCAATGATGGTGTCTTCCGTCATTCTTCAAATGGAGAGTCAGTTATGCAAACAGGCAAATTCACGGGTTTTGAGGTGCGCATAGAAGAACCTGGCATCGCCTGGATCGAGTTCAATGAACCCGCCAAGCTCAATGGTATGAGCGTCGGCAAAAAGCGCGACCTGATCGAAGTATTAACCCAGGCGCAAATGGACAATGGGATTCGCGTCATCGTCTTTATCGGTACCGGTCGCGGTTTTTGTGCCGGCGACGATCTGCAGGCCTATAGCGCGCCAAATGCTAATCCCGATGCGCTGATGGCCCCCATCCCGCCAGGACACGATAACGCGATTGGTACCTATAACGGCTTGCGCCAAGTGTCCCAAGCGCTGAATGTGGCTATTCGCAATCTGGACAAGATCACCATCGCTGCCATCAATGGCGTGGCGATCCAGACCGGCCTGTCGCTAGCCCTAGCCTGTGACTTTAAGATCGCCGCGAAATCCGCACGCCTGGGTTCGGCCACCTTGCGGTTTGGCTTGTTGCCTGACGAGGGCGGGCAATACCTGTTACTCCAGCATCTCGGCTTAACCACCACCCTGGACTTCATTTTGCGCAAACGTATCGTCGAGGCTGACACCGCCCTGTCAATGGGCCTGGTGAATGAAGTCGTTGCAGACGCGGATTTGCAAGCCCATGTACAGGCCCTGGCGACGGAGTTGGCGAATGGCCCACAGGTCTCTATGCGCCTGTTGAAGCGCTCCATTTACCAGGCCACCGAGTTAACTTTTGCCCAGTCTTTGGACGAAATTGCGGCCAAAACAGCGATTACCGACCACCATCCTGATGCTCGCGAAGGCGTTAGTGCCTTTCGCGAAAAAAGAACGCCCGCATTCAATGCATGGTTGCAGAAGGATCAATAGTTGCCAGTAGGCAGGCCGCGACAGCTGTGCCAGAATAACGTCTTTTGATCGACAGCGCCCTTCGACGAGGCGCCTTAATGCGAGAACAACACCATGTCTGAAGCCAGCCAAGCCACACCCGAAATTGCGGGGGCCAGCACCCCCAAACCAGCCAGCCTGCCAGACCTGCAGCGTCTGAAACTGGCGGCGCGTAATCATGGTCTCGCGTTGTTGGCGGCCATGACTTTATGGGCCGCAGCTGATGCCTGGGCCATGACCAGCGGGCTAAGCCTGGCTACCGGGCTGTCAGTGCTGAATGCCTTCGCTGCCATGACCATTATTGCGACGATCTTTCATGAATGGGGGCACTTTGCCGGGGCGCGAATCGCTAAGTCATACTCCCCCATGGTCACGAATCCCACCGGCGCGTTTATTTTTGGCTTTAATTTCGCCAAGAACACGCGGCAACAATTTCTTTCCATGAGTATCGGTGGCCCGGTGGGCAATTGGCTGTTGGTTGCCCTGGTGTTCCTGTTGGTGCCCCTCGACAATGCTGGCCGGGCTATGCTGCTGGCCGTCGCCGTCGCACGAGGCATCAGCGTGCTCATATTTGAACTACCCATCATACTTCGAGTCATGAATGGTGGTGATCCGGAGACTGAGTTAAACGTGGCGCAAGACAATGGGTCCGGCGATCGCGGCCAGGTCATTGGGTACGCCGCGGGTCTGCTACTGTGGATTTTGGCCGTCTAGGCCGCGTTTGCGTTAGCTCGCTTAAACAGCTCGCTTAAACAGCCGAATTAGACGCTCGAATCGCAGTTTCCACCTGTGAGAATCAGGCCGATGCGTCGGTTGTTGAACTGTTCCGGGTAGCGTAATACCGCGGCCAAGGTGACCGCTGATGAGGGCTCCACTACTTGTTGGAGTTCCGCCCAAATTAACTGCATCGCCGCTGCAATCTCAGCTTCCGATACCAGTAATATCCCGGCGCAGCGGCTTTGAATAATCTCGAAATTCAGGGCGCCCAAGGTGGTGCGCAAACCATCGGCCATGGTCTTCGGGGTGTGACTCAAGACCCGCACGCCAGAGGTGAAAGACCGATAAGCGTCGTCGGCCATCACCGGCTCGGCGCCATATACTTGGGGTCCGTCAGCGACTGCCAGAAGCGTACCCGCGAGCAAACCGCCACCACCCACCGGCGTCACAATGTCATCTAGATCAGGCACCGCCGCCATCAATTCCAAACCCGCAGTCCCCTGCCCGGCAATGATTCTGCTGTCATCATAGGGTGGAATAAAATTGGCCCCGGTGCGGGCCACGACCGCCGCCAGGGCGGCTTCGCGGGCTGGCAAGGTGGACTCACACTCGATGATCTCAGCTCCGTGCTGGCCGATATTGCATTTTTTGACGGCGGCAGCATTCTCGGGCACCACAATATGGGCCGGTATGCCGCGCTTTGCCGCGGCCCAGGCTAAGGCCGCGCCATGGTTGCCCGAGGAATGGGTGGCCACTCCTCGTCGAGCTTCCGCTTCGGTCAAGCTGAGAACCGCATTGAGCGCACCTCTGGCCTTGAAAGAACCGGTCATTTGCTGCTGCTCACACTTAAAGAACAATTCGGCACCGGCAAGCGTATCCAACTCGGCACTGCGCAGTACTGGGGTTTCAAGCAAGCCGCCAACAAGACGCTGCTGAGCCACCAGGATATCTGCCAACGTGACAGTCAAGGCCTGTTGCGCCACTAGCTGATATAGTCAGAGGCGAACTTCTTGATGCCGGCCACGGGATCTTCACCCAGCGCCATGACGGGCACAACCAGGCGATGCACGCCACAGTCTTCAAGGGCTTTAACCGCTGCCTCACCGCCACTGCCAGTCCACATGCAGGTGATCTCGATCTCGCTCATATCGCGTTGGACCAGATCACACTGGACCTTAATCAGGTCAAGGTGCTCGCGAAGTTCCTTCGGGTCTCCCGTTGGCGCGAACCAACCATCCCCATGGCGGGCGATCCGTTCATGAATCTTCCCCTTGATACCGCCAATAATGACCGGTAAGGGTGACTGCCGCGGTATGGGAAAACTCTTGAAACCATGCCAGCTCAAAAACTCACTTTCATGCTCAACCACCTCTCCTGACCAGACTTTGCGCATCGCCGCACAATAATCATCAAACCGTGCGCCACGCTTTTCAAAGGGTGTGCCCATGGCCACAAACTCTTCTCGCAGCCAGCCAATACCCAGGCCCAACAAAAGCCGGCCAGCGGACAACATATCGAGGCTCGCGGCCTGCTTGGCCAGGTATAGGGGGTTAGTTTGTGACAAAATATTGACCCCAGTCCCTAGGCGCAGCGTATTCGTGCTGGCAGCAATGGCAGCCAAGGCGATCAGTGGGTCGACGAGGTTGGTCTCAGGGCTCACACCCATCTTGCCATTTTTGTTGTAAGGGTATTTGGATTCATAGTCGATGGGCACTATAACGTGCTCAAAGGTCCACACAGACTCCATACCTACCTGCTCGGCGAGCTGCGCCAGACCCGTCATTTGTGCCAGTGACTCAATACCAATATTGACCGGGATGATTCCGAATTGCATGGGTGCTTCCTCCTAGGTAAATGAAGTTTATGGTGTTGACCCTGTTGTTAGCTCAATTATCGTCAGGCTGCTCGACTTTTGCCCAGCTGTCACGCAATCCAACGACCCGATTGAAAACCAGGTGATCAGGCCTGGAGTCCTTATTATCGATACAAAAGTAACCCTCGCGCTCGAATTGAAAACGCTGCTCCACCGTCGCATCAGCCAGGCTTGCTTCGACGAAACCCTGCAGGATAGTACTCGAGTCCGCATTTAGCAGGTCGCGATAGTCTTGATCAGAAGCGTCGGGAAAGTCTACGGTAAATAAAGGCTCAAATAACCGGATCTCGGCAGGCTGATTTTGCTGCGCGGAAACCCAGTGAATGACGCCGCGCACCTTTCTGCCAACGGGGTTCTCACCCAGAGTTTCAGGATCATAGGTGCAACGCAGTTCGATGATTTGCCCAGTATCATCTTTAATCACCTGATGGGCCTTGATCACATAACCATAGCGCAGCCGAACTTCGCCATCAGTGACCAGACGCTTATATTTGCGGTTAGCCTCCTCACGAAAGTCATCTCGGTCGATATAGACCTCGCGGGTAAAGGGTAATGTGCGGGTGCCAAGCGCTTCGATCTTGGGGTGATTAGCGACGGTCAAATTCTCGACCTGATCCTCAGGGAAGTTTTCAATCACGACTTTCAATGGATTGAGTACACCCATCACTCGTGGCGCCTTGTCTTCCAGATCGTCCCGAATGACACTTTGCAACATCGCCAACTCAACATTATTGTCGCTCTTAGTCACGCCGATTCGGCGGCAGAATTCTCGAATAGAGGCTGGCGTATAACCCCGTCGTCGAAGGCCAGCAATAGTGGGCAGACGCGGATCATCCCAGCCAGACACCAACTGGTCTTCAACCAGTTGCTTGAGCTTGCGCTTGCTCATCACTGTGTATTGAAGATTCAACCGTGAAAATTCGATTTGTTGGGGATGACAATCCACCTCGATATTGTCCAGCACCCAATCATACAAAGGCCGATGCGCCTCGAAGCCGAGATCGCAGAGAGAATGGGTAATGCCTTCCAACGCGTCAGAGATACAATGGGTGTAGTCATACAACGGGTAGATGCACCATTGGTCACCTGTCTGGTGATGTCGCACGTGGCGGATCCGATAGATAGCCGGGTCCCTGAGGTTCATGTTCGGTGAAGCCATGTCGATTTTCAGACGTAAGATGTGCTCGCCGTCTTTGAATTCACCGGCCCGCATGCGGCGAAACATATCCAGATTGTCATCTACGCTGCGGTCACGAAACGGACTGTTTTTACCCGCCGACGTCAGGGTGCCTCGATACTCTCGAATCTCTTCGGCTGACAGCGAGTCAACATAAGCCTTGCCCGCCATGATCAACTGCTCGGCAAATTGATACAACTGCTCAAAGTAGTCAGAAGCATTACGGATCTCTCGCCACTCAAACCCGAGCCAGCTGATATCGGTCTTCATTGACTCCATAAATTCAATGTTTTCCTTCAGCGGATTTGTATCGTCGAAGCGCAGAAAAGTCGATCCACCAAATTCCTGGGCAATGCCAAAACTCAAGCAGATCGCCTTGGCATGACCGATGTGCAGGTAACCATTTGGCTCAGGGGGAAACCGCGTCACCACCTGTCCAGCATTTTTGCCTGCAGCAATATCCTTCTCGATAATCGTTCGAATAAAGTTGGCTGGATATTTTTCGATATCTTCGTTCATGTCGTTGGTTTCACAGTAGCCATCCAAAGATGGTGAATTAGTCGAATAACAGTGCGCCGACACAGGTCAGAGTCACCATAACAAAAAGTAGCCATTTTAAGGTATTCTGCGGCACGTTAATGGCTACTCTGACGCTCAGTGTCGCGCCGGCAACCATGCCAGCGGCGAGTATCAATCCTGGCACCCACAATACTTGGTCGCGGCTGACAAATACTATTAATGCGACGATGCTAAAGGCCGCCGTGCAGACCATCTTCAAGGCATTGGTACGCACGAGATCATAACGTAAACCGCCGGCTAAGGCCGCGATCAAAATAAAACCGACGCCGGCCTGCACAAAGCCGCCGTAGACACCAGCGCCAAACAACATAACCGCTGCAGTAGGTCGCTCGAAGACTTTGTAGGGCTCGGTTCCTAGCTCGGGTATCACTGCGCCTGGCTTGATTAACATCACCAAGGCCAAGATGACCATGGTACCGAGCAATATCGGCTTCAATACCACTACGGGTAGAAAGGCCGCGAACAAAGACCCGACTAAGGCGCCCAACAGGGTGGGTATCAGTACGGGCCCGATGGCACTCGAGTCCAGCTTGTCCTGATCTTTAAATCCCTTAACACCCGCCAGGG
>DGOD01000319.1:1621-4154 GCA_002389265.1 Gammaproteobacteria bacterium UBA4475 | reverse complement strand
CGGACCGCCAACGAGACCTCATCTTGGCAACGCACCTAAACTAACCCTTGCCCTGCAGCAGGCGCCGAGCCCCAGACGCGCATTGGATGATTGTGCACCCTGCCAGCAAGCGCCGCGACCTGCACCCGCCGCAGCATCACAATCTATGCGGAATGGTTGCCAGATAACTCTCAGACAGACACCCCCGAACTATCTTTCAAGATCCATTGTGCGAATTCTCCCGCAATGTGCAAACATGAATTACTCACGAGACTGTTAAAGGACGCCATTGCACCCATTAGACCTCGCCATCATCGTCGGCTACCTGGTGTTAATTACCTTCGTTGGACTGCGCCTCGCCGGCCGCGTTAAGACGGCCCATGATTTCTTCCTAGCCGGCCGGACACTTTCCTGGTGGGTGATAGGCCTCTCCATCATTGGCACCAATATAGGGGCTAATAGCTATGTGGGCGCCGCTGGCAATGCATTCAGCATCGGCATAGCACAGGCTAACTTCGAGTGGATCGGCGCCATTCCAGCCATGATTCTTGCCGCGCTTGTGTTCATCCCGCTGTACTGGAAAGCAGGTGTTTACTCCATACCGGAATATTTGGGCCTGCGATACAGTCCGACCGTCCGCGTCGTTGCGGCACTCATCGCCAGCGTCGTTTCGGTATTTGCGATTGGCGTCGCACTTTGGGCAATCGCACTCACCTTGCAAACGTATCTTGGATGGCCGATCTGGGTCGGTATCATGGTCACCGGCACGATCGTCGGCGCGTATAGTATTGCTGGCGGACTCGCGGCAGTCGCTTTCACCGATATGTTCCAAGTGTGCATCATGTTCTTGGGCGGACTTGTCATCGTAGGGCTGGGCATTTCTCATACTGGCGGTTTCAGTGGATTTGCGGAAACGCTTGTCCTCGAAAACCCTGACCACCTACAAGCCTATCTACCGGCTGACCACGCATCATATCCCTGGCCGGGCGTTATTTTTGGCCTTGGCTTTGTGCTGTCTCCCGCTTATTGGTGGGCGAGCCAGGCGATCTTACAACGTTCACTTGGTGCTCGAACGCAATGGGATGCCAGCGCCGGTATGATGTTCGCGGCCTTCGGTAAAATTCTGGTGCCCCTGCTAATTGTCTTTCCTGGCTTGCTAGCACTTGTCATGCACGCGCAAATTGAATATCCCGATATGGCCCTACCTTGGATTATCAAGAACGTACTGCCACCTGGCATTTCTGGCCTGATGTTCATCGCTATCATTGCCGCCCTGCAATCCACCATAGATTCCAGTGTCAACGCCACGTCTTTGATGCTGACTCGAGACGTCCGTCATGTCTTGCTAAAAAATGCAAACCCCGACGACGATTTGAAGATCGGACGCCTACTGACACTGGTATTGCTGCTTTTATCGATGTGCACAGCGCCGTTAGTTGCGGAAATGGGCGGCATTTTTACTTTTCTGCAAACCATCTTATCGTTGTTTCAAGGTCCAATGCTGGCGCTCTTGATTCTCGGCGCATTCACGCGCAGGGCAACACCCCAAGCCGGCCTATGGACGCTGATCAGTGGCGTCGTGGTTGCCAGCGCCACCTCCTACGCCGGCGTTAATATGCTCTACGTTGCTTTCTCCAGCTTTATCTACGCGCTCTGCGCGCTGTGGCTGCTCAGTGGCTTTACGGCCCCTCACCCCGAAAAAGATTTATCAAAACTCACCTATGTTCTCTGGAGGCGCAACTGATGGATCTGAGTCATCTGCCTTTATCGTGGGCAAACTACCTATCAATTATGGGCTTTGTGTGTCTTTTGGTTCTGGTTTGGTTGGTCCCTCGAAACATTGTTTACGAAAATGCGCCAGATCAATCCCGCTGGCGTGATATTCGCCTCTGGGCAACCATTCTGATTGCGTTCCAACTACTCCTCTACGCCCTCTTTACCCGGTAACGATTTCAGGATTCCCGAAATCAAAACTTGCCGCGCCTGCTTTTGGCATCATCAAGCAAGCCACAGTGATAAATACCACGGCCACCGGATGCTCATTCTGCGACGCTGGCTAATTTACGGGCGCGTCTAGCGACTTATGTTTTGTGCAGCGGGGTTGTGAGCGACAATTTGATCGCGATTAATGACCATGGCGTCAGCGACCTTTTACCGAGCGACCGGACAACCTTTAAATCCCACCAAGATTAAAACTTTTGGCGCGACGCGCGTTAATCGAACCAGTTTAGATTCAGGGATACTTTGGACCGAGCAACCGGCCAACCTTATTTAGGCAGTAGCTCAGAAAATACCACAGCCGATGCTGCGGTACTGAGAACTGAACAACCGATGTTGCTCAGACCTTTTGAGTTTGCTGATTCAGCTCAGGCCAAATGTCGCCAGCCAATGATAACTGTGAGTCATCCAACCATTATGCTGGGATCAGGCGCGTTCGTTACCAGCGCGGCGACTTTGTAGGGCCTAACACGACCGACCGGTACTTCCTTGCCAACTTCCTTTGCTACAGCGTCTGCCTACTTTTGTATTTAACCCAAAGTTCTGTCGCTTTTTT
>DGOD01000319.1:0-1576 GCA_002389265.1 Gammaproteobacteria bacterium UBA4475 | reverse complement strand
ATGAACGTCGCTAGCGTTTTAAGCGACGTTCAAGCTTGCGACGCGCTTTAACGCTCGGAATAAGCCACCATATTGACGAGATCAACCAAGCCAAGCGCAGCTCCGACGGTATAAAAACTGGTGACCGAGAACTCAGAGATGTTGGTTGAGGTGTGGATGATCGTGATACCAGAGCATCGCTGCGAGCAAAATGCTTTTGTAACCTCCTGCAGCAAGGCAAAATCGCGAAAGTAATCCTTAAGCGGGGCCTTGTCCAAACGGGCTCGCTGATCGTTTTTTGTCAGTATTTGTTGATCAATTGCGGACGCAAGCAAGCCCATGCAACCGGGCACGACCTTGGTCAATTCAGAAACCAGATCGGAGTACTTCATTTCCAGGATGACCCCATCGCGGTCTGCCTGCGCACGGTGATCGTCTGAAATGTGCTCATCAAGATAGACAAGGCCACGCTGAACACCAAGATGCAACGCGACTAGTGGCGTGATTGCGGCAATCCCCGATGGCTCAGGAGGATCACCCTGAGTCAAAACCAGCAAGGGTTTATCTGGCGGCTTTTTGTACCAATGGCTCAAAAGCTGTTTCGTGACCTGCCGCGCAACAGGGTGCGGGTCGCGCTTGTCGTAACCGCCCATCCCTTCAATGACAACTGGGTGATACTGCGTGATATCCAAATGATTTCCCTACACATTTTGGCTGGCTTCTCAGTGACTACATTACATCTCATTCTCGATCAGCGCCTCAACAAGCGTTAAGCGGTTGTTCGTCTCAGCGAAACCAATTGACAAGTCAGTCCTCTCGATAACGATTCATCTATCACTAGAGCACGAAGACAGCACGACCCTTTGATAAATACCATCTAACCAAAGCTTCCCTGGCACACAAGACACCTCTCTTTGATTACCAGAGGACGCCGCAGCGCCATTCTCAATTTTTTGGCAACACACTAGGCGCTTTGCAAAAAATCAGATATTTATATCCATTTTTAGCTGACGCATCCCCATCATACTAGCTCGATCGAATCCATAATAAAGGGTCAGCGCGGCGTTAGGGATATCGTAGGATGGAGGGTCTTTTCTGTACTATTTGCCCCATAATTGCCTCGACGCGTCTTTCAGGAAAAGTTGCCAATGCTAGGGGTAAACTAAAATCAGCAAGAAAATTTGCCGCCGTGTTTTCATGGCGCTAGCGAAAAGTAGTCAACAGCCAACATGTGCTTTGGTAGCGCAGCACTGAGCCCTCGCGTTTAACCTAATCATTGAGAAACTGGCGGCGTTAGTATTGGGCGGAACGGGTCTCACAGTAAGTTCGCAGGCCCCGCGCACTGGTCAGTATTACTGGCGATGCGGTATGGTTAACAGGGTAATTACTGGGGAAATTTTTAGATGACTAAAACAAACGAAATCCTATCCAGCGAGGCGCTCGGGTTTGACCCGGATGCCCTTGCTCAACGCTACGCCGAAGAACGCGAAAAACGCATCCGGCCCGATGCCGAAACGCAGTTTGTACAGCTTTCCCACGATTCGCCCTTCGCCAATAAATATTTAGAAGAAGACCCTTACAGCGAAACACTCGAACG
>DGOD01000280.1 GCA_002389265.1 Gammaproteobacteria bacterium UBA4475 | reverse complement strand
CACTCTTGTCGCACTCTTGTCGCAACTGGCGCCATCAAGAATGAAGCTACCTTGAAAGAGACCCTTGGTCAAATCCATCGTCAGCATGCTGGCCACGGTCCATCATCAATCCAGTCGGCGAGCTTGCTCGCGTTCAAGACTTTTACGATACTGATACGGCGAGATATGCACCCATTTAACGAACGCGCGGCGGAAATTCGTCACTTCTGAGTAGCCTAACAGGTCAGAAATTTCCTGAACGCTGAGACTGGTGGTCTGCAGATACTCCACAGCCAATTCCTTTTTAACGTCATCTAGGATTTTCTGATAACTGGTACCCAGCCCCTTTAATCTGCGACGCAGCGTTCTTGTCCCCAACAATAGCTTGCCGGCAATGACCTCTAATTTTGGAAACTCGCCGGGGGTACTGATCAGCAAGTGACAAATCCGCGAGACGATGTCAGCGCCTATCTCCATCTGATTGAGTATTTTTCGACAGGACTCTTCGCAGATTTTCGCTGTATTCGAGTCTGCCTCAGCCAAGGGCTGCTCAAGTAAATCAAGCCCGAAACGATATTCACAATAGGTTTGGTCGAACCTGACTGGACAATGAAACGCCCCCGAATATCGCCCTGCATAGTCAGTCTCGGGGTAGCTCACAAAAATCTCTTGGGGCTGAAAAGGCTTGGCCGTCAAAAAACTGATCAAAGGCGCGATACCCATGAACAAGTCCTCAACAACAAACTGCGCCACCAGCCCCTCGGCTAACAGGTTATCCAAGCGTAGCACGGCAACATTCGCAGCATCATCTTTAGTAAAGCTCAGGTCAAACAGGACACCGGCCATTTTGTGATATTTGACCGCAATCTGGATCGCTTGTTCGAGTGTCGCACTGCTCATCATCGCATAACCGAGCAATCCGAAATCAGCGATGATTGTTTCTCGAGGCGTTGCTAGCCAAAAACCATCTGTGCCAGCGAGGGCCAGCATATTTTCAAGTTGCTGGATGTGCTGCCGATAGCTCACTCGCAACTCGAGGTTAGCTAAATCACTCTCGACCAACCCGGTTTCCCGCAAGATTTTATCGAGCGGATGACCGCGCTGCTGGAGCGCCTCTACCAGGCCCAACACCTGCAACATAGGCACAGCCCGTCGATCTAGATCGTGTTTCGGTAACATGGCCATCGGCATCACAAAAAACTCAGGCGTCAAGTGTCCACATCAGATCACAAGTTGTCAATTTGTCGACATTGCCCTGCCAAACGGCCTGCCCTACCAAACGGCTTACACTACCCAACGGCCTGCGCCACTCGACGGATCAGAGGTTTAATTCAGACACCTAAGTGGAGGTCGCTGGCACGAACCGCAGCCAGGCGCCGCACAGGAATAACCGATCCCCAGACCAGCTCAGATTCATCGCCGAGGCCCGCTGGCGCAGCGCTTCCATATCCGTCACGGTAAAGGTCATACCCGCAACACCAGGCCCTCGACCATCGCTGATGGCTTGAAAATTAATCCGCCCCTGATCGAGCTCGATTCCAAAGTGATCATCTGTGAGCGTCACTGGCCGGCGCAACACCTCGGCCCAATGTTGTGCCAAAGCTTGTGGATCGTCAGTCTGAATATCTACTTCAGCAATCTCACCGACATATTTGGCGGCGCGCGTTTCCCAGCCCTCACCACCCCAGGTCCACGCTTGCGCCGGGTTCATCCAGTCTAGAGACACTATAGTGGCACCCATATCCTTCGGATGGAGATGAAAGGCTTTGGTATTGGGTTGATCAATATTCCAGATCTTACGAATCGACAGGGCTTGCGTATGCTCACGGTACAGCTCGATATCATCAACCTGGAACAGCACCATATAGCCCCCATTGCCACCGCGCTGCTGAAGCAGTCGCCCAGCGGAGGTCTCGGCTTGAGTGGGAGCAACTACCTCGAGAAACGTATCGCCGATGCTCATCACCGAATTTTCCAAGCCAAACTCTCCCACGCCCGGGTCTTGATAGTCGTCGGCGAGTCCTAGTAGCGTCATTAGTGCATCACGGGCGGGCGCCAGTTGATCGGCGACCAGCGCCACTTGTCTTAATCGCATGAGATTCCCCTGCTTAGTTTCATATCGTCAGCCGCACTCGGCTGGCTAGCAAGATAACAGTATCGGCAGATATTTTCACGGGTTGGTGTCCGCTCCGGCCAGCGGTTAAGATGTTCGGACACCAAAATGGAGAAATTGAATGAGATTGATTCCGGGATTACTTCTCGCGGTAGTGGTAATGAACGTCTGGGCCGCCAGTGATAGCAGTACCACTGAGCAAAAACTTCTTGATGCGATTAAACATGAACGGCGCAGCACCGCTGATACAGCCCGCGACGCCAACCGCAAGCCGTTGGAAACCCTCGAATTCTTTCAGCTTCGCGATGACATGAAAGTCCTAGAATTGCTTCCCGGTGGTGGTTGGTACACCAAAATTCTAGCCCCCACCCTCGAAGCGAAGGGCAAGCTCTATATTTCCCTCGGTGCCGAGCGTATTGGCGAAGCACTCAAGGGCCAGCCTGGATTCGATAGTCTTGAGGTGATTCCCTTCGACCGAGCTAACTTCTCTCGCCAAGAAGGCGAGAATCGCTCTAGTGTGCCGGCTTTCAGCTTTGGTGTTAAGCGCCTGGATATGGTCCTGACGTTCCGAAATATGCATAACTTCACCGCGACAGGTCGCACCAACATCAATAAGGCCGCCTTCGAGGCCCTTAAGTCTGGCGGACTTTATGGCGTTGTCGATCATACTCAGCGGCATATGCAGCCAACTGAGCATGAACTTCGGCGTAGAATCGACCCAGTGCTGGTCATCAAGGAAGTGGAAGCGGCTGGCTTTGAGTTCGTGGACTACAGCGACTTACATTTCCGACCCGACGATGAACTACGTTATGAAGTAGGACGTAAGACGGTCACCGGTAATACCGATCGCTTTACGTTGCTGTTCAAGAAGCCTTGATACGCCAGAGGGGGTGTTCATGCTGAGCAGCCCCTTTGTCTACTGTTCTTCCAGCACAATAATCATTAGTATATGCAACCCCTAACTCCACCAGCGGTCGAATCAATGAAACAGACGTCTTTTGACAAAGCCAAAATCAAGATATTGTTGCTGGAAGGGGTTCATCAATCGGCCATCGATGCCTTTTCAGCCGCTGGCTACACCCAGATTGAAAGCCACGCTGGCGCGCTCAGTCAAGAGGAACTGATCGACGCCATCAAGGGCGCGCATATCGTTGGTATTCGTTCACGGACTCAGCTCAATGCTGAGGTTCTGGCCGCCGCCAATAAGTTGATGGTCATCGGTTGTTTTTGTATTGGCACGAATCAGGTTGACCTGCTGACGGCTTTGACTCGCGGTATCGCGGTTTTCAACGCACCGTTTTCCAACACTCGCAGTGTCGCCGAACTGGTAATCGCCGAAGCGATTCTGCTACTGCGCGGCATCCCGGAAAAAAATGCCCTGGCACACACTGGCCAATGGCTTAAGTCCGCCGTTGGCTCCTATGAAATTCGAGGCAAGACCCTGGGCATCATTGGTTATGGCAACATCGGCACACAGGTCAGCGTACTTGCCGAGTCCATCGGCATGCGCGTGGTGTTTCATGACGCGGTCAACAAGCTGCCGCTGGGTAACGCCACCCAAACCGGCAGTCTCAAAGCGCTGCTCGCTGCCAGCGATGTGGTTACCCTGCATGTCCCTGAGGATCCTAACACCCGCATGATGATGGGACCGGAGCAGATCGCCCAGATGAAACCCGGCGCCGTTTTGATCAATGCTTCACGAGGTACTGTCGTGGATATCGATGCACTGGCCGCGGCGCTGGAAAATCAAGCTTTGGCAGGTGCCGCCATCGACGTATTCCCTAGCGAACCCAAATCGGGCAAGGAAGAATTTATCTCACCGCTGCGGGCCTTTAATAACTGCATCCTGACACCTCACGTCGGCGGCAGCACCATGGAGGCTCAAGACAAGATTGGCGTCGAAGTTGCCGAGAAGCTGATCAAGTTCTCTGATAACGGTACTAGTCTCTCCAGTGTTAACTTCCCGGAAGTGACTCTGCCTGCCCACCCTGGAGGCCATCGAATTCTGCATATCCACCGCAATGTTCCTGGAGTACTGTCGAAAATCAATAATTTCTTCGCTGATCACAAGATCAACATTCGTGCCCAGTACCTGCAAACCGTCCAGGACGTAGGTTACGTCGTGACCGATATCGATGAGGAATACAGCGCCATTGCACTGGCAAAACTTCAGGAAATTGATGGCACACTACGGACTCGCGTGCTGTTCTAGATCTGCGTCTAACACGAAGCAAACCTGCACCAGGAAAAACTGAGACGCAGAAGCACTCAGGCAAGGAAGAAGCTATACAGGGAAGCGCTTGT
>DGOD01000185.1:3342-8743 GCA_002389265.1 Gammaproteobacteria bacterium UBA4475 | reverse complement strand
ATAACCGCCAATGGACTGGTCGTTGACGGCGTTGAATACCCCGTGGATTGTATTATCTATGCCTCTGGCTTCGAGGTAGGTACTGAATTCAAACGTCGAGCTGGATTTGATATGACCGGCCGCGAAGGACTTAAGTTGTCAGATTACTGGGGGCAGGGCATGCGTACCAAACATGGTATTCATGTGCATGGTTTTCCCAATGCATTTTTAGTTCAGCCGACACAGGGCGCCAACTTGATTTCGAATGTGCCGCACAATTTGACTGAGGCGGGTAAGACCATTGCCGTGATAATCAAACATGCCTTGGACAATGGCTTCAAAGAGATTGAGCTGAACCGTGCGGCTGAAGATGCCTGGCTTGAATTACTCTTACAGGCGGCACCAAGGATGACGGGGTCGCCAGACTGTACGCCGGGTTATTACAACAATGAAGGTCAGACGCCGAGTCCAGGCGCAAAGTATCACGTGGGTTATCCCGCTGGCCCCATGGCTTATTTCAAGTATCTGGACGAGTGGCGCGAGTCGGGCGAATTTGAGGGCCTAGAGTTTCGCTAAGTGCTTGGAGTTTGAGCTTGAGCTTGAGCTTGAGGTGAGACGGCAAGACTAATATCCCAATGCCTCATGCGGTACTGATGAATTGGCTTCGTCAGTACTGCATTAGGCAGGTTGGTCGTTAGCAACCGGATTGATACCGCCTAGCTAAATTGCAGTAATTCGTCTTGCGAGCCGCCTTTTTCTCCGAGGACGTGCTGTAGGTAGTCAGCATAAGAGGCCATCCACATACCAGCAGACACCTCTCGGCCGGCTTTGGCATCGGTCTTGGTCGTTTTCATATACCAGTTATTACAGCGTAACCACACCTTACCTTCTGACGTTGAGTTGCACAGATCTGTCCAGGCGCCGACCGCTTGGGTCGTAGGTTCGACTTCAGTGTGGCCCGCTGCTTGCATCTTTTTGATCAAGTCGGTGATGTATTGGGATTGCTGCTCACACAACAGCGTGACATTGGTTACCGGATTCAGGCTCTGCGGACCGATCATCATATACAGGTTTGGCATCTCGTCTACATGCACGCCCCACAGAGAATGCGGCGTGGTCATCTGAAAGTTATTGGCCTCGTTCGCACCAAACTTGTCGGCGAGGGTTGTGCCATTACGACCGGCGATGCGAAACGGAATAAAGTTACTGTCAAAGCCCGTCGCATAGATGATCACATCTAAGTCGAATGTGTCACCGCTGGCGATTTTCAGACCGGTTTCGTTGACGCCGACAACGCCACCATTGTCGTTAACAAGCGTGACATTCGGCTTGTTGAAGGTGGAGTAGTAGTCATCGATAAACAGCGCGCGTTTGCAGAAGAAAGGATAGTCAGGGGTCAATAATTTAGCGATTTCTGGATCGTCAACCTCTGAATTCAGGCGTGCCGTGATTTGGGCGCAAATGGCGGCATTCTTAGTTTCGTCATGCAGGTCTTCAAAGGAAAACGCAACTTCTGCAGGCGGCAACTCGCCTTTCCAGTCCACATATCGCAGCGTTTCGCCATAGCCGCCGGCGCGAAATTTCTCGGCTAGTTCCGGCGGGGTTGGCTCGTCGTCTCGCAGCAGGCACCAAGTCGCCGTGCGCTGGAACACGGTTAATGATTCCACTTCATCAGCAATTGAGGTGATCACCTGAGCGGCAGACGCCCCGGTACCCACAACCCCAACGCGCTTGCCTTTCAATACCGCCGATTGATCCCATTTGGCGGTGTGAAAACTTTCACCCTTAAAGTCGGCCATGCCAGGAATTTCCGGTAAACGTGGGCTGGAAAGGGGACCATTGGCGGTCACGATATGAGTGCAGGTGACAATTTCAGTTGGCGCGCCTGTGGCGGTATCGATGGTCGTGACCTGCCAGACTTTTTGCTGATCGCCAATATAGGTCATGTCGACGACTTTTCGCGAGAAGCGGATCTTGTCGCGAATCCCGGTATGGTCGACCAATAATTCCGCGTAACCAGATATTTCTGGCTGACTGACATATTTTTTCGACGGAATAAAACCGGTCCGATCGAGAAACGGTAGGTAAGTGTAGGCGGGCACATCGCAGGCAGCGCCCGGATAGGCGCCCACGCCGCCATTGCTCCAGACACCACCGACGGAGGGTGTCATCTCAAAGACACGGACACTATCAATACCAGCCTCGGTTAAATAAGACGCGCACAACAGCCCTGAGAAGCCGCTACCGACAATGACGACGTCGAAATGGGCGCTAGCGGTTTGGGTTTCTGGGTTGGTCATACTGATTCCTTGTTGCTTTGGCTCGCCGTCTTGCAGGGGAACGGCGGGCATGTGCTTGATTAATGTTTAAGACTCTGGACGTGTAAAAAATTTCTCGGCGCCGAATTAAGGGGGTCGCGACTCCATCAGCACCGGCAAGCCAGTTGGCCGGTTCTGAGAATACCTCAAGTGGCGGGGAAAAACCCAGCGAAAATGCCCCCAGCCTTCGACTCATTGGAATATCGAATGATAGGCAAATAGTGCCGGATTGCCGCCGGTATGCAGGAACATCACGTGATCATCGCGGTGCCAGGTGCCGGCACGGATCATGGCAATCAATGCTGCCATGGCTTTACCGGAGTAAACCGGGTCGAGTAACACGCCCTCTTGTTGCGCTACCAGGGTGACCGCCTCGATCATGGCGGGCGTGGGTAAGCCATAACCCGGTCCTCTGTGCTCGTGATTGAGTTGAATGAGATTGTCTGGAATGGGCGCAGAACCGACCTTGTCGGCGACGTCCGTGGCCAACTGCCGAACTTTGGATTCCATGTGGCCGGCATTTGCCTCATAGACATTGATGCCGAGAATCGGGATGGGCTGAGTTTCGTTGGCCATGCCAACGATCAAACCTGCCTGTGTCCCGGCGCTAGAGGTGGCATGCACAAGGGTTTTGATCTCGATGCCGAGGTTGTCTACCTGGGCGCTAATCTCTCGCGCGCAGTTGACATAACCTAATGAGCCTGTGGCATTGGAGCCACCTGCGGGTATGGCATACACTCGGCGCGACTCGCGGTCGAGCAAGGCCCGAAAGGTGACCTTGACGTCTTCCGGGTTAACTTGATGGATCGTGGCACCGAGTAGTTGATCGAGAAACAAATTGCCCGATAGCCGATAGCTGTCCTCGTCGAAGTCGACGCTGCGGGACAAAATAGGCTCACAGGGAAAGCCCAGTTGGGCGCAGGCTGCGACGGTTTGGCGTACATGATTTGATTGAACGGCGCCAAAGGTAACAATCAGTTCGGCCTGTTGGTGTTGAGCCTCGCCCATGAGAAATTCAAGTTTACGGGTTTTGTTACCACCCAATGCCAAGCCAGTGCAGTCATCTCGCTTGATCCAAATCGTCGGTCCATCGAGTAGTGCGGATAAACGTTTGAGCGGCTGCAGTGGCGTCGGTAGTTGAGCGAGCTTGATTCGGGGAAAAGGCGATAAATCGATCATCAGTTTATCCAGTCACAGTCGAGCAAGAGGCGGTGATGCCAGCTAACAGTCTAACGCACGTCATGCTGAGTTGACGATGGCACAAAGGCGGTTCGGCATTGATGCTCAGTAGGGGGTGAGTTACTATTCTGGTCAGTTCTCACGCTCACAGCCATCACTATAAAGAAGCCACTATGACTGATACAAGCTATACGCCACCAAAAGTTTGGCAATGGAATACTAATGCCGAGCACCGGTTCAGCAATATCAATCGACCCATTGCCGGGCCCACCCATGAGCTGGCATTGCCCATAGGTAAGCATCCCATCCAGTTGTACTCATTAGGTACGCCGAATGGTGTCAAAGTGACGATCATGCTGGAAGAGCTGTTGGCGCTCGGCAAGACTGAGGCCGAGTACGATGCCTTTTTGATTAATATCGGCAAGGGCGAGCAGTTTAGTAGTGGTTTCGTCGAAGTGAATCCGAACTCGAAGATTCCGGCGATGCTTGATCGCAGTACATCGCCGCCGACTCGTATCTTTGAGTCAGGTGCGATGTTGGTCTACCTGGCCGAAAAATTCGAGGCGTTTCTGCCGACGGCGGGCTCAGCCCGGGCAGAGTGCATGTCTTGGTTGTTCTGGCAAATGGGCAGTGCGCCTTACCTGGGCGGCGGCTTTGGCCACTTTTATGCCTATGCGCCCATCAAGATCGAGTATTGCATCGATCGCTATGCCATGGAGGTTAAACGCCAGTTGGATGTACTCGACAGAAATCTGTCAGACCGGCGCTATCTGTGTGGCGAAGAATACACGATCGCCGATATGGCCAATTACGCATGGTACGGTATGTTAGTTCTCCATAATGGCTATGAAGCAGCAGAGTTTCTCGATGTCGCGTCTTACACCCATGTGATTCGTTGGGCGACTGAGATCGAAGCGCGCCCAGCCGTGCAGCGTGGCCGACGAGTTAACAGAACCTTTGGACCCGAAGAGCTTCAGCTGCGCGAACGTCATGACGCCAGTGATTTTGATTAAGCGTTAGCTAGCAGCGCTTTCCTTAGCCGGCTTTTAATAAGCAACGCGCCAACTAACGAGAGTTAATCGATCAAGGTTGCGTTATGGCAGGCCGGAGCGGATCCGGCCTCAGCACCCGGCAAGCCAGTCGGGCGTGCGGCTTAGGGCACTGTTAGGACAGAGAATAAAATAATTTGCAAACCGACCGCTCATCGAAGAATGTTAATCGATGACAATGCATTCAACTGCAATTTATCTTGTTCGAACGCGACGAGTCCGATTGCCTTGGATAGGCAGTAAGAAGGGTGTTAAATGGAGGCGGAGGTCGGAATCGAACCGGCGTGTACGGAGTTGCAGTCCGCTGCATAACCACTCTGCCACTCCGCCTTTTTAACGAGCGCAAGTGTAATAGATTCTGTCGATTAATTCACGGGATTGTTAGCCTGTTTGAGCGGTAATTTACTATTGATACGATAGGTGCTGATATCGTGGTTCAAAAGGCCGAGATCATCTTCCAAAATCGCCCATAGTGCGCCTCGTATTTGTGCATTTATCAGCGTCAAGCCAAAATCTCGCGAAAGTTGTCTGATAGCGATTGAGCCGCGGGCCGCAGACCGTTACACTACGCGCCTTTGATCACTTCCCAAACTGCCCGGGTGGTGAAATTGGTAGACACGCAAGACTTAAAATCTTGTCGCCTCACGGCGGTGCCGGTTCGACCCCGGCCCCGGGCACCATTCCCCTCCAAAAACGCCAAAAAAACAGCGAATTCCCGCGGGAACCCTCTGCGCATCACGATTACTATGGTGTTTTAGACCGCGGCATGAATACTCAGCTGCCCAGCCTCAGGAAAGCCTATCGTTTAGATGCAGAAAATGACACGACGTGAATTTTGCGTGTCAGGTTTTGCAGCGGCTAAGACTTAACGCTGGT
>DGOD01000185.1:0-3269 GCA_002389265.1 Gammaproteobacteria bacterium UBA4475 | reverse complement strand
AGGGCTCAATCGCCTCTTGATTATTTTCACAAATCCTGCAATGGTCTGGTGGCGGGAATCTGGTCTGTGGTTGGAGTTTCATGTCAAAGATTTTGTATCTGGTGTTGCTGACGCTGTTGATCTTTAAAGCCAATGCTGAAGAAGCTGTTGTCAGATCGCAGGCTGTAGTGCTGTCTGCGCCTAAAGGTGGCGCCGACAAGGTCGGGTTGCTAGAAGCAGAAACTCGGGTGGAAACGGGTGTGCGGCGTGGATTATGGGTTGAGTTGGTTAAACCCTCACAAGGTTGGGTCAAGTTGCGTTCTCTAAGGATAGGGTCTGCTGGGGCCGGGTCCACAAGTTCTTCACTAAGTGGCCTTAAAAGCGGTCGCGAGGGCGTTGGTAACGCTGTATCAGCGAGTGGCGTAAGAGGGCTTGACTCAGAGATGATCAAGCTTTCAGACCCGGATTTTCAAGCGCTTGAAGCGTTTAAGAAATCTACGGTGGTGTCCATAGACGCGATTCGTTTCGCAACTGATCGAAGACTTAGTGGTAGAAAAATCGCCTATTTAGCGGACCCGATAAGAAAGCAAAACACGTCGACAAGTCTCGACGCTTCAAAAACCGCTGCAGCAAAAACCGTCAAAAAACCAAATCCAACTAAAAAGAAAAAGGTTGTCTCCGATGATGATTGGTAATTTTGCGTTTCTCAGACATCGCGGCGAGGTAATTTGATTGAATAGAAAAATCTTGAACTTTGGCGTTTTCTTGTTCGCCCTGTCTATTTCCATTACGGCGGCAGAAGAAACGAATGATAAAGAAATCCTGGCGGGAGACCAGGTTGCGGCGTTGTATCTAGGTACTGTAGATCTCATTGCTGATAAAAAAGTTAACGAATACGTAAATTTATTGGGACGTCACTTGGCCGATCAGACTGAGCGCCCCGAGCTACCATGGGTGTTTGGTATTCTGGATACGGATTCTGTGAATGCGTTTTGTGCCCCTGGAGGTAAAGTGTTCGTCACCAGAGGTCTTTATCAGCTGTTGGAAACTGAAGATGAGCTGGCGGCCGTGCTCGCTCATGAATTAGCTCATGTCGTCAGACAACATCATTGGCAAATCATTAAGAAGCAGCAAGCAGCTACTCAAATGATCGCCAAGATGCAATCTAACATGAATAACGCGAATGACCTTTTTACACAAATGAATGGTGTCTTCACCGACGTAATGACTAAAGGGCTAGACAAAGGCGCGGAGTTCGAGGCCGACAGAGATGGGGCTGTAATCGCGGCACGCGGGGGATATAACAGCAGCGCGCTTTTTGATGTCTTGGCTAAGCTGGATGGGTTAAAGGCTGAGGCGAAATCCGTAGAGCTGTTGTTTCAGACCCACCCTACACCAAATCAAAGAATAGATATGTTATCGATCGCATTTTCGACTGAGCTTGAAGCCGCAGCATTGCCAGCGCGCGCAGGATCTATGCTGATAAAAATCAGCGTTCCATAGGGTCAATCATATTATGTCGCTGTTAAGAAGATTTACCTTGTTTATGCCTAAGCTGATAGTTGTCGTTGGGCTGATCAGTAGACGTTCAAAAAAGAGGTTTTATCTAGGGCTAGCCGCGTTATTTTCAGTTGCAACCATGGCGTATTTTGGTGTGGTGACGAGTCAGCAGGGATCCGCATTTCTTCAATATGACACAGACTCCATCGACTTAGCTTTCGAGTATCGACTAAAGCAACCTAGCGCGGACGAAGATATCATATTGATTGATGTCGATGAGCGAAGTCTCGCGCTGATGGCTAATGAATTCGGACGCTGGCCCTGGCCACGATTTGTTTTTGGTGAGTTTTTAGCAGGCTTAGCAGACAATGAAGTTGGGGCCGTAGCTCTTAATGTTATGTTTAGTGACCCAGATCTTCAAGATGTAGAATCTGACGCTTTGCTAGCAGAAATGTCTGGTTATGCTCGGCAGGTGGCTTTTCCCATAACACGCTTATCGGCTGAAAACGATGTGCTCAGTGAGGTCAAACTGTCTCAACTACCAGGAGCTGTTTTGCCTGAAGCCGGCTTGATGGACGAAACGGTTGCTGTGTTGTATCCCTATTTCGCGGAAGCACACGATCGTCTAGGTATAAACAACCTGGTTTTGGACGATGACGGGGTCGTTCGCCGGTTTCAGCCGATGTTTTATGATGAAAATTTCGCCTTCCCGTCGTTGGCGAAAAGAACAATCGATATATTTGACGCCAATATTTCCTCAGAGCTAAATGATGAATATCTGGTCAATTGGCGTCCCTACAACGCAAGTTATACGCGCTATTCATTTTTTGACATTTACTCTGCTTTGGCAGGAGAGGGTGATTTTGATCTTGGCATATTGAAAGGAAAAATTATCGTCATCGGTGCTACCGCGCCTGGGCTAGCGCTACTTAAGGGGACTCCGCTGTCTAATGCGATTGATGACAACTTCATGATAGCCAATTTTATTGATGACATGAAAAATAATACTGGCTTGACGCCCATTCCAGTTTGGATGATTGTGCTTTTTTCATGTTTCGGTTTTTGGTGTCTTGCTATCGCGCACGTTTACGAGGTCGATGAGGATGTAATCGATTCTGTTTTTATCGTGGCGGAAGTTCTCAGCGTTCTCGTTACGCTGATCTCAATGAGTTATACAACAGTTGCGATTGATCTTGTTTTTCCTGTGCTGATGGGAATTGCATTCTTCTCGGTGAGCAAGCTCTATTCCATTCCGGTCCGAGGATCACGACGGGGAACGAGACTATTCTTCGATGAAATTGAATGGACAGGTGCTACAGAGGCGTTGCTTTTAGGATATTTTGATGATGATAAAAAGTATGAACGTGAGGTGGATGACCTGGAGTCACGGATAGGCGCCAAAAAGGTGTTTTGCATCGATAACTTATTTTCGGGTGAGAACCTTACGTCAGACATTATAGGCCCAGCTCGATACGTACTCGTTTTAGATCACGAAAGCAGCGCATTAGATGGTAGTGAGCTGATCGAATCCGCTGGTAAGTTGGTACGCATCATTTCGGTAGTTGGCACGCACCTCGAGGCTCGTACAAGTGTGAGCAAAGCGATGTTGGATATGGTCGTCGAGTTTATGGCTAACAAGGCTACGATGCCAAATACTCGAGCAGATTGAAGAGGTAAAATATAGTAATGGCCCATAATTATAGTCTCGCTGCTGCGTTTCTCGTGTGCTTCTTTGCCGCCACCGCTCTGCAGGCAAAGCAAAATGTTCAGTTTGCTGGTATAGCCTTTGT
>DGOD01000127.1 GCA_002389265.1 Gammaproteobacteria bacterium UBA4475 | reverse complement strand
AGATTGTCTAACCACCCTGTATTCTGGGCAGCAGAAACACTTCTGCGGCGTCAGCTGGAATTTTGGCATTCCAGTCATCCCGATAAATTTGCCCATCAATAGCCACAGCGATACCCGCATCGATACGGTCTGCCATTCGTGGGTAGCGTTCAGCCAACTTCGCAAACATCTCGCCGATGGTTTCGGCATGCAGTTCGATCGATTCTGCGCCATCCACTGCATCGCGTAAGGACGATGTCAGACTGATTCTGGGCATCATTCAAACTCCGTCAGTTGATCAGAGGAATCCCCCTTTCGAATCAACAACTGACTCGAAAGGGTTGACTCCGATACGCGCAGCTTTAAGCCTTTGCGTCATCAATCGCTTTCAGAATGCGAGGCGCTGACATCGGAATATGTGTCATCCGCACACCCGCAGCATGGGACACGGCATTACCAATGGCGGCCAAGGGGGGTACGATTGAAGTTTCACCGACACCACGAACACCGTAGGGATGATTGGGGTTTGGGATCTCCAAAATCTGAGTGTCAATGAAGGGCAGATCCGAACAGACTGGAATTCGATAGTCTAAAAATCCCGTGTTCTGCAGGCAGCCATCTGCGCCATAGATATACTCTTCATTTAACGCCCAACCGATGCCTTGGGCAGCACCACCTTGAAACTGCCCTTCCACATAGTCCGGGTGGATCGCCTTACCCGCATCCTGAATAACGGTATAACGAATAATTTTCGTACCACCGGTATCCGGATCGACTTCAACGTCGCAGATATGGCTCGCAAAAGAGACACCCGCATTATCCGCAACCACTTCATTATGACCGGCGATCGGACCACCGGTAGAAGCCGCCTTGGCAGCAATGTCCGCGAGAGTCAATGGCGGCAAGTTACTGTGCTTGGCACCAGTTGCTGTTGCGACACCGTCAGCCCAGACAACATCATCAACAGGAATGTCCCACATTTTCGCTGCTCTCTCGCGAAGTACGCCGACAGCGTCGCGTGCAGCAAATATCGCCGCCATACCTGAAGAGAAGGTACCACGACTGCCCTCTGTCGTATCGTTATGCCCCAGGGACGCGGTGTCGCCAATGTTCGTTCGCACCTGGTCGTAGGGAATACCCAACTCCTCGGCAACGATTAACGACAGCGAAGCCCGTGAACCGCCCACATCGATAGTACCGATCGTGAGCGACACAGTGCCATCTGGGCCAATATTAAGATCGACGCAAGTCTGGCCACCAAAGTTAAACCAGAATCCGCAAGCCATGCCTCGACCCTGATTCTTCTTCAACTTGGCTCGCATGTGGGGGTGTTTCTTCACCGCCTCAAGGGTAGGACCAATGCCAATCGGGCCGTATACGGGACCATAGGACGCCTGAGTGCCTTCTTTCGCCGCATTTTTGATTCTGAAATCGAGGGGGCTCATACCAATTTCGTTAGCCACGAGATCCATGGTGCTTTCAACGCCGAACGCCGCCATAGGCGCCGAGGGCGCTCGATAAGCCGCGACCTTAGGCCGGTTCACCAGCACGTCATGACCCACCGTCTTGACGTTCTTCAGGTCGTAACAGGCATAGGCTGTCATAGCGCCGAGCATGCCCCAGATACCGGGGAAAGCCCCGTCCTGGTAGCGCAGTATGGCTGTAGCCGCCGTGATCGTACCGTCTTTCTTGGCGCCAATTTTGATATCCATCGATGTTGATGAAGTGGGCCCAGAGGCCTTAAAGACTTCGTCTCGAGTCATTACCAATTTTACGGGTCGATTAGCCTTGCGGGACAGAGCCAGCGCCAAAGGCTCAGTCCAAACGTGGGTCTTACCACCAAAGCCACCACCGATTTCCGAGGAAGTGACTTTCAGCTTAGCCATATCCAGGCCCAACAGCGTCGAACACACTACGCGGAAGCTGAAATGTCCCTGGGTCGTCACCCATAATTCACCACTACCATCCGAGCTGACGTTCGCCAAGCAAGCATGGGGCTCAATATAACCCTGGTGGGTCTGTTCTGTCTTGTAGCTCTTTTCGACAATCACATCAGCCTCGGCAAAACCGGCATCCACATCGCCATGACCGAAGGTAGAGATACCGGCGATATTGGACGGTTTACCGTCCTGCAGAACAAAGTCCTGAATGATGGGCGCATCCGGCAACATCGCCTCGTCCACATCGGTGACGTGGGGCAGCAACTTGTAGGTCACCTTAATGAGTTTCAGCGCCTGCTTTGCCGTTTGCTCATCGATTGCCGCCACTGCTGCTACGGCATGCCCGTGATACAGCGCTCGCCCACGAGCCATGCAGTTTTCCAGTATGTCCGTCATGCCTCGATTAGAACCCGTCAGATCCGGCAGATCAGCACTGGTAATAATAGCCTTGACGCCTGCGAGCTTCTCCGCCTTGGAAATATCGATTTTCTGAATGATGGCGTGCGCATGCGGTGATCTCAATACCTTACCGACCAATTGTCCCGGCGCAAAGGCATCAGCGCCATACTTTGCGCGGCCCGTGACCTTATCGATACCATCTGGTCGTTTGACGCGAGTTCCAATAGTTTTAAACTCACGATCTTGATAATTCGTGTCGTGTCCCATATCAAATTCCTGTCTTTAATGATTGCGTGGATTACTGTTGATTGGCGGTTCGCTGAGGTAAACCCCGGCGTTCCAACACCTTAAGCTTCAACAAAAAACCTCATTTTTTACGCATTTCTTTCGCAGCAGCCTGCACGGCCCGAACAATCTTGTCGTAACCGGTACAGCGACAGAGATTTCCCGCCAGTGCGTAGCGAATCTGTTCTTCGCTGGGCTTCGGATTTTTCTCTAACAGCGTCTTCGCCGCGACCAAGAAACCCGGCGTACAGATACCGCACTGCAGCGCAGCGTGCTCAATGAATTTTTCCTGTAAAGGATGCAGCTTGCCATCCTCAACCAAGCCTTCCACCGTACCGATCTCACGACCGTTAGCTTCAACACCCAGTACCAGGCAGGCGCACACGAGTCGACCATCGAGGGTGATGGAACAGGCACCACAGTCGCCAGTACCACAGCCTTCCTTCGCTCCGGTCAAGCCGACGCGATTACGCAGTGAATCGAGCAAAGTTTCATCCGTAGGACAGGCGAACTGAACTGCGTCACCATTAATTGTTGTCGAGACGAGTACGCCAGTCATAATGTACCTCCAGCACGTTGGTATGCGATTTTGGCGGCCCGCTTAGCCAGAACGCCAGCCACCTTGGTTCTATATTCGATAGTGCCACGCTTGTCGTCGATCGGGTTACAGGCAGCGGCGCACGCAGCAGTCAGCTTTTCCAGCGCCTCATCGTCAAGCTTGGTGCCGATAATCGCTTTCGCAGCCTTGGCTACAATGACGGCGGTGGGGGCAACTGCGCCCAGCACGACCCGAGCGGTTTTCACCACGCCACGCTCCAATGTCAAGTTCACAGCGGCGCTGACAACGGCAATATCCATTTCTGTTCGCGGCGTGAAGCGCAGATACGCATCTCCAGAACGCGGCAACCGCGCTGGCAATGTAATCGCCTCGATCACTTCACCTTTCGCCAGGGAAGTCTTACCGGGGCCTGTAACGATTTTATCGACAGCTACCGTACGCCGCTTATCTTTACCCACAACAATCGCCTTGGCACCCGCCGCTATCATGGCTGGTACGCTATCTGCTGCAGGAGATCCGTTGCAAAGATTACCCACCATTGTGCAACGACCTTGAATCTGGTCAGAGCCAATCAGATTAGCGGCCTCAACGAGACCTGGCCAAGCTTTGCCGAGAGCCGCATGCTCCGTCATCGCGGCACCACAAACGGTGGCACCGATCTTGAATCCTGCCGCACTCTTAGTAATGGCTTGCATCGCAGGAATATGCTTGATGTCAACCACAAGGGTGGGCTCGGTCATACCCATCTTCATACGAACCAGAAGATCGGTCCCTCCTGCAAGAATATGGGCCTGGCCCTTCTCCTTGTACAGAAGCGTAGCGGCCTCTTTTGTTGTTGTTGGCGTTTCGTATCTCATTGTTTTTTCATGCTCCTGTTTTTGCGCGAATAGAGATCGTAGTCCTTTGCGACAAGGGCTTACAACTGCTGCTGAAAATTTATACCGAGTTTAAGCAAAATAAGCCAGCGATTCCCCTGAAAATACCGAGTTCATATCTTGGTCACCATCGTCAGCAAAGCAACGGAGCCTTAACAATCACAATTGACCCCACTACGATTCCCCACTATCATCCTGTTTTTAAACACAATTACTGGAGCCCCTGATGTTTACTCGAATGGATCAAGGTACCAAATCTGACTGGGAACATATTGGCCAGGAACATGTACCACATATCAAAGATATGCCAAACCGCATCTATGGCATGTTAGCTTCATTGGAAGGCGTGTCGTTGGGTTTCGCCACCGACCAGCTGCATCACTCATTACAAACTGCGACGATGGCGCGCAGAGCCGGCGCTTCGGACGAGATGGTTTTACTCAGCCTGCTGCACGATATTGGCAAGACCATTAGCGTGATCAACCATGGTCAAATCTGCGCGGAGATCATCAAGGCCTATGTGAGTGATGATGCCTACCACATTATTCGCACCCATCAGGATTTCCAGGGTGAGCATTACTACCATTTCCAAGGCAAGGAGCGAGATCTGCGCTTGCAGTTCAAAGACGAGCCCTGGTTTGCCAAGGCCGAGCAGTTCACTGACGAGTGGGACCAGGCTGCGTTTGACCCCGCTTACGAGGTTGACTCACTGGAGAGCTTCAAACCACTGATCGACAAATTTTTCTCAGTACCTGGCCAAATGGCGAAAGCCGCCTAAGATTTAAGCCACCACTTGCGATGATCGAGGTCGAGACCTCGATCATCGACCTGCAGTTCCCGCCCTTCTCAACTTCTCAGGCCAACCATTCTTCAATGAGAAACCTCATCACGACCAGTCTTCTATGCATCGCGGTCCTGACAAGTTGTGCCAGTAAAACCCGAGAAGTACCAAAACTCAAAGTAGCACCGTTAGCGGATTTCTCCGGTTCCTGGGAAATCGACTACGAACACACCGAAAACCCTCAGGACCGACTCAGTTACCTGTATGAGATCGCCCAAAGTCAATTCGACCAACAGCAAAAGATGAAGCGCGATCGGGATGGCGCACGGCCAGCAACAGGCAACTCCCTGCGTGACTTATCTGCGGTCATCCAACTGGGCACCCTCGCCGATGCCAGCACGCAGTCAACCGTACTGACCATTGACCAATCAATCGACCATATTTCCGTCAAGCGCAGTGGTGACTATGCGCTGACCTGCGATTTTCTCGCACCTGTCAATGACCTGGCGATTGGTCAGGAATCCTGCGGCCTGGACAGCAATGGCCACCTGGTGTTTGCCACCCAATTGCCGGAGGGGCTGACGGTGATCAACCGCTACAGTCTCGCCAAGGGCGGTCAAACCTTGACGAGTAAACGTTTGATGGTCTCAACCACACTGGTGTCTGCCAAAATAGGTCAGTCCTTCAGTCTGAACCGAGTGTATATGCTCTTCCCTCCAGGCAAAGGGCTCTACGCTTGTGAGTACACCCTCGAGAAAAAGAAAGTCTGTCGACTTCGACAGGATCCAACGGGGGTCAGCGATGAATAGAGCCGCACTGCTAACCATCGCGTTCCTGTTGTCCGCCTGCGCCGCTGAACGCCAGACAGCTCCCATCACAGTGTCTGCGCCTGAAGCCTTGATTGTTGCAGGAATCCCCACTTCGCCATACTTCAACATCAGCATTGCGGTCTTCTCGAATCAGGGCCAGGCACCTGAGGACTCCGGCCGAATCAGTCGCATCTACGCACCTATTCATGAGGCCGAAGCCAACTATCTGCCAATCATCCTGCGCAACAGCCTGATTGAATCAGGCCACTGGGGCGCGGTCCGAGTAGGCCCAAGTGAGGATGTCGCAGCAGAGCTCCAGATCAGCGCGACCATACTGACGTCTACCGCCCTGGACCTGGCCTTACACGTTAAGGTGGTCGACAGTCGCGGCGTCACCTGGCTTGACAGCATCTATCGTGAGCAAGCTCAGGCTGCAGCTTATGCAGTTGATGAGCAACTGCGGCAGGACCCGTTCCAAGGCCTGTATAACCGCATAGCCAACGATATCTATCGAACCCGAAGCCAGCTCACTGACTTTGACGCCACCTGGATCGTCCGCGCTTCCTTGCTGCGTTATGCCAATGCCTTGGCGCCACAGGCTTTCGCCCGTTACCTGGCAATAGACCCACAAGGCATCATCAAGGTCACGGGCTTACCCGCACTCGACGATAAAATGTATCAACGAGTGAAGAAAATTCGAGAGGCTGAATATCGATTTACCGACTTGATGGATGAACATTTCAACTTGTTCTTTGACAGATTACAGACCGTCTATCCCTACTGGCAGACCTACAGTTATGAACTGCTGGCCTACAACGATCAAATCAAGACCACTGGTTCCGTGAGTAACCGCCGACGCTCCGGTAGCTGGGAGGCAACGGAAGATGTCTATCGAACCTATAAAGAATACAAGATGAACGAAGATGAACTGCGGGAACTGGCCGACTCCTTTAAGACTGAAATCCACCCAACTATCTCACTACTAGAAGGCAGTGTCATTGAACTCAAGGGTCCCCTCGAAGCTCAGTATGCACAATGGCGGTCGATCCTTCGGGACATTTACGCCCAAGAGCGTTGAGACTGCGAATGCCTTCGGTACCAAGCCGGTGACGCTCAGCAATTCAAGTACATGTGGCAAAATTCGGATAGATGCAGAC
>DGOD01000190.1:1445-4633 GCA_002389265.1 Gammaproteobacteria bacterium UBA4475 | reverse complement strand
TAGACGGGCTGGTGGCAGCTCACCCCTTGGTTATCGCCGCGGCTTACTTTCTGATCTATGTGCTGGTGACTGCGGTGTCGCTGCCGGGTGCCGCTATCATGACCCTGGCTGCCGGCGCCATGTTTGGGCTCTGGTGGGGATTGTTGCTCGTGTCTTTTGCATCCACCATTGGAGCGACCCTGGCTATGCTGGTGGCGCGGTTTGTCTTGCGTGATCAGGTAAGTCGCCGATTTGAGCGCCAGCTCAATGGCATTAACAAGGGCGTTGAGCGGGAAGGTGCCTTCTATCTGTTCACCCTGCGGCTGGTGCCACTGTTTCCGTTCTTTGCCATCAATTTGATTATGGGCCTGACCAAAATATCGGTGCCGGTTTATTTTGTGGTGAGCCAGATAGGGATGTTGGCGGGTACCTTGGTATTTGTGAATGCCGGTACGCAATTGGCCCAGGTAGAGAGTCTGGCGGGCATTATTTCTCCTGAACTGTTGCTGTCATTTGCATTGCTGGGTGTCTTTCCACTGTTGGGCAAGAAGCTGGTCGATATTGTCAGGGCACGCCGAGTGCTGGCGCGCTGGGACAAGCCC
The DNA here is from genome assembly GCA_002389265.1 of Gammaproteobacteria bacterium UBA4475. Taxonomy (GTDB): domain Bacteria; phylum Pseudomonadota; class Gammaproteobacteria; order Pseudomonadales; family Azotimanducaceae; genus UBA4582. The sequence continues at coordinate 4,052 of DGOD01000190.1, read as the reverse complement.
AAAACCTTTGATCGTGACGTGATCGTGATTGGTGCAGGCTCTGGTGGTCTGGTGGCAGCGTTGATCGTTGCCACGGTGAAGGGCAAGGTGACCCTTATTGAAAAACATAAAATGGGTGGTGACTGCCTGAATACGGGTTGCGTACCGAGCAAGGCGTTGATTCGATCGGCGAAACTCGCTGCCGACATGAACCGCGGCCCGGCCTTAGGTTTTCGCAAGATGAAACCGGATTTTGATTTCGCGCACGTGATGGATCGGGTGCAGCGCATCATCAAGACCATCGAGCCCCACGACTCAGTGGAGCGCTTCGAGGGCTTAGGGGTCAACGTGGCAATCGGTGAGGCTAAGATCTTGTCGCCCTGGTCCGTCGCGGTCAATGACCAGGTGCTGACGACCCGCAGCATTATCATCGCTACAGGCGCCGCGCCGTTTGTGCCGCCGATCAAAAATATCGAAGCTGTCGATTATCTGACTTCGGACAACCTCTGGGACATCCGTGAAATGCCAGGCCGAATGATCGTGTTGGGGGGCGGCCCGATCGGCACTGAATTAGCCCAAGCCTTGAATCGACTTGGCAGTCAGGTGACGCAGGTGGAAATGGCGCCGCGGATTATGTCTCGTGAGGATCCAGAGATATCTATGATGGTCACGGCCAGTCTTGAAGCAGAGGGCGTCGAGGTGTTGGTGAATCATACGGCGCGAGAAGTGCTGGTTGAAAAGGGCGAAAAATTCCTGCTGGTATCCACAAATGATGGTCAGGAAAAACGCGTCGCCTTTGATCATTTGTTAGTTGCGGTGGGTCGTAAGGCAAATGTGGCAGGCTTTGGGCTGGAAGAGCTCGGTGTCGGGATTACCCCGCAGGGCACGATCGAGGTCGATGACTATCTGCGAACCAACTACCTGAATATCTACGCGGTGGGTGATGTGGCTGGTCCTTATCAGTTTACGCATACCGCCTCGCATATGGCCTGGTTTGCTGCGGTGAATGCTTTGTTCGGGACCTTCTGGAAATTTGCGGTGGACTATTCTGTTATCCCTTGGTGCACATTTACCTCGCCAGAAGTTGCACGGGTCGGTATTAGTGAAACTGAGGCTCAGGCGCAGAATATAGCCTATGAAGTCACCACCTTCGATGTGGCTGAACTCGACCGGGCGCTGGCCGATGAAGAAGCGCACGGCGTGGTGAAGGTGATTACGCCGCCCGGCAAGGACACTATTCTGGGCGTGACCATCGTTGCCGACCATGCTGGTGATCTTATCAGCGAGTATGTGCTGGCGATGAAGTATGGGTTGGGGTTGAAGAAGGTCATGGGCACCATTCATATCTATCCGACCTTGGCTGAAATGAACAAGTTTGCTGCCAGTGAGTGGCGCAAAAAGCATAAGCCCGATTGGGCGCTGGAGCTGGCGGGTCGATACCATGCCTGGCGTCGATCTTAGGTCGCTGTATTTTGTTTGCCAAAGTACGAGATACTGATTGATGGCGGCCACGGGTTAGCTGCTAGGATCAAACCTTCAACACCACAAGAGGAATCAATGATGCGAATTGGATTAATGCTGGGTGCGACTGACGGACCGGACGGCACCGTTGACAAAATGGTGAAGTCAGCTCAGGAAGCCGAAGCGCTGGGTTTTGATAATCTATGGATGGCGAATATTTTCGGTTTGGATGCCATCAGTACCCTGGGGATTATTGGCTATGCGACAAAAAAAATCGGCCTGGGTACGGCCGTGACGCCGACTTATCCACGTCATCCCACAGCCATTGCGCAGCAGGCCCTGACCACAGGGGCCGCCGCCGGTGGGCGCTTTAGTCTGGGTATTGGTTTGTCTCACCAAGTGGTGATTGAGGACATGATGGGCTTGTCTTATGCTCATCCAGCTCGCCATATGCGCGAGTATCTGTCGGTGCTGGGGCCCTTGTTGCAAGGCGAAATGGTGAGTTTTTCTGGCGAGCAATACCAAGTCAATAATTTCCAGATCGGGCTGCCTGGCCGCCAGGCAGTGCCTTTGTTGGTGGCTGCCCTTGGGCCGGTGATGCTGAAACTGGCCGGTGAGATGGCTGACGGCACCATTACCTGGATGACCGGCCCCAATACCCTGGAGTCACATATCATTCCCACCATTAATAGTGCGGCCCATGCGGCAGGCAAGCCAGATGCGGTGGTTGCCGCCGGTTTTCCCGTTGTGCTCACCAACGATGTTGATGCCGCCAAGGAAATGATTGCGAAATCCTTGCAGGTGTATGGCGTGCTGCCATCGTACCGCGCGATGCTGGACAAAGAAGGAGCTGCGGGTCCGGCGGACATTGCCTTTGCCGGTAATGAGGCTGAGCTGCGAGCCAGAATCCAGCGCTTGAGAGATATTGGGGTGACCGATTTTTGTGCCTCCATCGTCGAAACCGATGCGGCGACGACCCAGCGCACCCGCGAGTTCTTGGCCGCGGAAGTCAGCGCCTGACTCAGGGTCGATAAAAAGTTAGGCAAAATACGCGCTGAGTCCGGTTGCTGCCATTTTACTGGCGGCAATCGGATGATCAGCGGCTGGTTTTGACGATGCTATTGTCAATGGCTTCAGTCAATGACGTTAATCAATGTCGTTAATCAA
>DGOD01000190.1:0-1391 GCA_002389265.1 Gammaproteobacteria bacterium UBA4475 | reverse complement strand
CGTTAATCAACGACTCTATCAACGACCAAGGGCGGAGACACTTCGTCGGTTTCGGTGCTTCCGCCATTGAATAATTCCTTGATGTCTTCAAAGATAGCGTAGCTTGCAGGCACGACTAACAGCGTAACCACAGTGGCGAAGAGAACGCCGAATGCCAGTGATACCGCCATAGGAATTAAAAATTGTGCCTGCACGCTCTTGTTGAACATCAACGGCAGCAGGCCGACAAAGGTCGTCAATGACGTCAGCACGATGGGCCGACAGCGAGTCACTGCGGCGTGAATCGCTGAGTCAAAAACGTTTTCACCCTGCAGTCGACGGGCATTGAGATTATGCACCAGCACCAGGCTAGAATTGACGACCACGCCTGAGGCGGCAATAAAGCCCATAATGGAGGGCATGGACAGGCCAGAGACCTGACCGACGGTGCGCATGATTTGGTGGCCCCACATGGCGCCGGCGAAAGCGAAGGGAATGACACTCATAATAATCAATGGCTGACTGTAGGACCTCAAGGGGACTGCCAGTAACGCATAAATCACGAACAAAGCGATACCGAACATGGGCACCAAGGAGGCCGCAGCCTCGCCCTGTTCCGCCTGCTCACCTTCCAGGCTGTAGGCGACTCGAGGGTAGTTCTGCATAATTTCCTGAATTGCTCCGGTACGCAGGTCGGCTAACACCTCGTTAGAGGTGATCTGGCTGCGATCAACATCGGCGACGACATTGACTATGCGTTGCCTGTCGGCTCGGCGAATGGTCGAAAAGCCGCGGCCGAGTTCTGCTGAGGCGACGGTCTGAAACGGCACTTCCGAGCCATCAATAGTACGAATGCGCATGTTGTTGAGGGTGCTGAGAGACTGCCGCTCATCCTCGGTATAGCGCACCATGACCCGAACGTCATCACGTCCTCGCTGTATGCGCTGGGCCTCTTCGCCATAAAACGCCTGCCGAACCTGGCGGGCGAGATTGGCCAGGGTCAAGCCCAGGGCTTCTCCGGAAGGCAGTATGTCCAGCTTGATTTCCTGTTTCCCAGAGCGAAATGAATCGGTGATATCGATCACACCGGGATACTCGGCAAGCTTCTCCCGCAGTAGGGTCGCCACTGTCTTGAGGTCATCTACGTTATCGCCTTCGAGCTGAATGTCGATGGCATTACCCACAGTGAATAAGGAGGAGGTGAATTTGAGTTCCACCGCGTCGGCTATGGGGCCGGCCAGGGTCCGCCAGCGAGTGGTTGCCTCGCGGGTACTGATGGTGCGCAATTGGCTAGGTACCAGCTGTAACGTGACTTCACCCAAGTGACTACCGCCGGCGCTCTGCGTACCGCCGCCTGGGCCGCCGCCGCTAGTGCTGCTGGGTTGATCACCAACAGCAGAAAGAATATGGGT
>DGOD01000247.1 GCA_002389265.1 Gammaproteobacteria bacterium UBA4475 | reverse complement strand
CCTGCACCTCGCCGAAGAATATCGCGCACTGCCAGTTCTTCGCCGTTTCCCTGTTGCTTTACACTGGAAGCTGAACGGTACTAATGTAGTGAATTCATGAACGACCAAATTTGTGCTATAAACGTGCCTTCAGCTCGTCGCTTTACCTAGCCTTGGACTCAATACTTATGAACACGGCCTTCCCCGAACAATTTTTTCAACGCCAAGATGAATCAGCGGACCAGAACTTTTACAGCCAACCTCGTTTCGTGACTCACATTGACGACGTCACCATTAGCAGCCTGACTGAGTTTTACCGTGAGCAGATTGCGCCTGGAAGTCGCGTACTTGACCTCATGTCATCATGGATTTCTCATCTACCTGAGGGCGTAGGTTATGCTCATGTTTCTGGACTTGGCATGAACGCTGCTGAGCTTGAGGCAAATCCGCGGCTTCATCATTATTGCGTGCAGGATTTGAACATCACCCCAACCTTACCTTTTGCCGACAATTCTTTTGATGCTGTGTTAATCGCTGTTTCTATTCAGTATCTGGTAAAGCCTGTAGAAGTCATGACTGAGATAAATCGCTGCTTGACCACCGGTGGACAGTGCATCGTTGCCATGTCACACAGACTCTTTCCCACAAAAGCCATTCATGCCTTCCACATCCTATCACCTGCAGATCGATGCCGGCTTGTTGCTACCTATATGGAAAAAGGTGGACTCACAGAAATAGAAGCGTTGGATCATTCTCCTCATACGGGAGACCCATTGTGGATAGTGAGAAGTTACTGCAGCTAAAACAAATGGCAAGAACAGGCCCAATCTAAACAAGAATAATGCGACCAACCATTTATTTTCGGCATACCAGCACCCGTTAATGCTCTCGAAAAGTAACCTTACCGAAGAGCAGACTTTTCCCGCAGTGTTCGTCCAGGAGATCCTGCACGAAGACATCACGATTCACCGATAGCCAGATACGCGCTATTCATTTTGCGTATAGCGCGTTTCTTGAGTCGTGATTGGGTGCGACAAAAAGGTTTCTAACAAACTAGTCGCGATTCAATCGGCACTTGTTTGTCTGGCGTAAAGACTGCAGTATCGACATCTATATTTTATTTCGGAGAACACAATGCGAGCAGTTGGACTAATGGTACATGGCGGTCCTGAGGTTTTGCAGGTAGTAGATGTGCCCGCTGTAGAGGCAGGCCCTGGGCAGGTTCGAATCCGCAATTACGCGGCAGCGGTTAATCCTACAGATGTTGTTGGCAGAAACGGCATGCGCGCTGAAGCGCAGAAAAAAGACCCACCACCCTACGTGCCTGGAATGGATGCCGCGGGTATCGTCGATCAAATCGGTGAAGGTGTCACAACGGGCATCAAAGTCGGCGATCGCGTCATGGCGATGGTTGTCCCGGACGGCACCCATGGCGCTTATCGCGAACAAATCGTGTTGGATCAAAGAGCCGTTGTGCGCGCCCCCAAGGGCACTACTCACATTGAAGCCTGCACGTTACCAATGAATGCCCTTACCGCCCGGCTGTCACTCGACTTGCTAGCACTCGAGCCAGGACAAACACTCGCCGTCACAGGTGGGCCCGGCGCTTACGGGGGTTACGTCATTCAGTTGGCCAAGGCTGATGGCTTAGTGGTCATTGCAGACTGCGCAGAATCGGATCGAGGCTTACTACAGTCACTGGGTGCAGATATCATCGTCAGTCGGGGCGACGGTTTTGCCGCCAAAATACGTGAACACTTTCCCGACGGCGTCGACGGCCTCGCGGATGGCGCATTACTCAATGAGCTTGCTATTGATGCCGTAAAAAACGGCGGCAGCTTTACCGCGATTCGAGGCTTCAAGGGCGAACAACAAAGAGATATCAAATTCACCGCAACGTGGGTGACGCGTTACGACGGCGCCTATGAAAAACTCGACCGACTAAGAGAACAGGTTGAACAGGGTGTCTTAACCCTTCGGGTCGCTGACTCGGTAGCGCCTGAAGATGCCAGTATCGCTCACGAGAGACTTGAGCGCGGTGGTACCCGTGGACGTATGGTAATCGCGTTTTAAGGTTTGAGCATTGAATTAACTTTCATTAGACCGCCATTCGTCTTACTTAAAGAGCAGTGAGAAAACCTATGATTGCACTAAAAAAAGCCGGCGTTTTTGGCCTGTGGTTATTGTTGATATTAGCCACCGCCATTGTTACCGCAGCCATTAAGCAACGCTCTGCGGATGGTCCGAATCGGGTTTTTTCTGGCGGCGCGTTAGTCACAGGCGATCTTTATCGCGGCGTCGAGCCAGACTGGCGCTTTGTGAATGACATTGACACGCTCGAACTGCAATTGCTCAATCCAGAACAGTCTCGACGGATCTGGACCGCGTCTGTCGATGGAAAAATATACGTATGGTCGGGATATATGAACAGCATGGTAGGCAAACTTTGGAAGAGTTGGCCAGCTCAAGCTGAGCAAGATGGTCGTGCCATCCTGCGCATTGATGGCGTGCGTTATGAGCGCCAGTTGGTGCGCATTACCAGTGGCGCAGGACTCGAAGCCTTAACCGCGCTGTTAAACGAAAAGTACGGGTCGAAAGCGACGCCAGCAGCCATTGATTCCGGTGACCTGTGGATGTTCGAAGCCGCGCCAAGAACGCCTGAGGGAGCACAATAATGATGAATTTATTTATACGTATCGCCGTTGTTGTCGCCGTAACCGCACTGAGCGTATGGTTCATACCTGGCGTTGATGACGCTGTTGAATTCTTTTTCCAAATTGTGGTTCTGATCGCTTCGAGCTAAACCTACCACGCTGAGACGACCAATTGCTGAATAGAATACAAGTGATCATCGTCTGATCACTTCTGTTCAGCGGCCTGTCTACGTTTGCATGACAGAATCTAATCAGTGGCCAAATCATAAAAAACCACTCTCCCTCAATAGTCGTACTCAAAACAAACCTTGTGAGAGCAATAATTTGGGAAGTGCAAAATCGTCTTTACAAATTTTTTGGTTTATTTCTGTGTGTCTCACTATCTTCATATCCTCGCAGCATCAGTAGGTCAGCGGCACGTTTAACGAGGTAGATGATAAAGCATTCCGATACCGTGACCCGTACAACGCACGCCATAGTGCCGCCAACCCCATGATTACAATCTTGAGCCTGTCAGCTTGATCTCTGANNATTTGCCAAACTGTCTCGAACTCCCCATAAACTGTTGCAGCCTCGGTGGTCTTTCCTTGGGCATCAAGGGCCTGTGATAAGCCAAACAGTGACCAGCCATTGCGCGGATAGTCTGTCAGGTCTTTGCGATACACCGCCTCGGCTTCCGTTGCCTGATCATTCTTCAACAGCGCGTATCCCAGTGATTGACGCGTAGGATAGTACCAGAAGGGGGGCTCGGTGTAGGGTAGTCGATCCTGAAAGGCCACGGCCTTCTCAACGTCAGCAACCGCACCAGGATCACTGGTTGTAATTCCATGGTGATGATCTCCCATGCCCTCAAACAACGGGGCGCCAGCACGATCTATTAACGCCTGGTCTGGGTTGGCGGCCGTTGCGGTGTCATCGCTAACATTTTCTGCTATCGCAGCCGTTTCCATCTTGCTGTTGCTACATCCGGCAAGGCCAAGGAACAGTGTCGACAAGATAATCGACAGGAGTTTGAAATGACTCATAAGCACATCCTTAATTAGCATGGAGGATTAGGCTATTTTTACGCCAAAGAATCACTACCCCACCCCAAATATTTTTATCTTGAAAGGCAATACCGCTCACAGAATATCGCCTTCGAGACTCTATCGAACAATGAAGGTACCTCCGCCGAACCCTATACTTTTCAACTCACAGCGCCTGGCTTTAGCTCCCTGACTCCGGCACCCTGACTTCGGCGCCCTGACTTCGACACCCT
>DGOD01000328.1 GCA_002389265.1 Gammaproteobacteria bacterium UBA4475 | reverse complement strand
TTAACCATCCGTTGTTCTCCAGATAGGTGTCCGTTAGGCGCCAGTCATGAGCGAGATAGCGGCCAGTTGTCAGATCAGGTGCTGGCTTCAGCGTTTGCTGCCCGCCACATAGATTTCGATCACCTGCAGCTGAGCGAGATCACTGGCTGCCATGGTCAACGGGTTGTTGTCGACGATAATAAAGTCCGCGGCCTTGCCCACCGCCAGGCTACCGGTCATAGCTTCCTGGAACGCCGCATGAGCGCCCCCCAGTGTCATCGCCTGCAGTGCCTGGTTGACACTCAACGCCTGACCGGGATACCAACCCTGGGCCGGAGTGCCATCCAGCTTTTGCCGATTCACCGCGAAATACAGGGTTTCAGCCGGGGTCCATGGTTCGCCAGGCAAGTCACTGTTGATGATCAAGCGTCCACCATTGTCCAGCACCCGCTGCCAGGCATATGCATAGTGAATACGCTGGCCGCCTAAACGATCTTCAGCCCAGGCGCTGTCGCCCATGGCATGGCTGGATTGCATGGAGGAAATAACCCCGAGCTTCGCAACCCGCTGGTAATAGTTTGGCAAGACCACCTGGGCATGCTCGATGCGCCAGCGGTGATCTTTGTTTGGGTAGGCGGCGAGTGCGTCTTCATAGATTGTCAGGGTCCTGTCGTTACCCTCATCACCAATAGCATGCACCGCCATCTGAAAACCGGTGGCAGCTGCTTGATCAGCCAGGGCTTTGACCGCGGCCGGCGTAATACGTTCTGTTGGGTTGGCGAGTTCCGGATGATCACTATAGGGTGCCCGCAACATGGCAGTGCGCGAACCCAATGAGCCATCATAAAACACCTTGACCGCGGCAATCGCCAACATGCCGTCTGGCCGTGACAAGGGCCCGCGGGAGAACCAATGTTGCATCAGCTCATCGTCATTGCCGTTGAGCATGCCATACACGCGAATCGGTAACTTGCCTTGCTCAGCGAGATGTATAAACGCTGTGACGTCACGACCATCCATACCAGCTTCATGAACACTGGTGACACCGGCGCGCGCCATAGTATTCAGGCCGGCGATAATGGCTTGCTCGAGTTGCGCCGCATCTGCCGCTGGCACCTGACGGGTTACCAGTGCTTGCGCCAGGGTCAGCAACACGCCAGTTGGGGTGCCATCAGCGCGCCGCAGTATTTGCCCGACTTCGGGGTCGTGTGTGGTGGCATCAATTGACGCCGCCTTTAAGGCCAGGCCGTTGGCGAAACCGGCAAAGCCATGGAGTGATTCCAGATACACGGGATTGGCAGGAAATGCCGCATCCAGTGCCGCCCGATCAGGATAGCCACGGGAAGCAAACGCGCCCTCGTCCCAGCCTTGACCGATCAGCCAGGTGCCGGGCTTGGGGGTGGGGAATTTCATATGCAGGCGCTCGACCATCTCATCAACATTGACGGTACCCACCAGATCAGCCTTGATCGCATCCATACCGAGCTCGCGTACATGGACGTGACTGTCAATAAAACCGGACATGGCGGTACGGCCAGCAAGATCAAGCTTCGCCGCGTTCGGTGCGAGTGCCTGCAGATCATTCAGATCGCCCAGGGCACTTATCACGCCCTCTTCAACCAGCATGGCCTCAACCTTTGCCTCATCCAAAGTCAGTATCGACCCACCGAATACAAGCAGTTGGCTGGTTGCCGGCGGCGCAACGGCTGCATCTTGTTGTTGGCAACCAACAGCCAAGAGCAGCAATGTCGCCAGCAAGGTCAGTTTTGTCACAGACATACGGATCATTAATCACTCCCAAAATGAATCGACTGAGTCGAGAACGGCTTACCTGAATTTTGAGACCACAAGTGAGTCATGGTCCGATGACGGTACGACTATCGTCGCCATCGCCAAGTTTTACCCCAAGCTACTGCAGTTGCAACTCCGTATCAATTCACAGCATACCCGGGCCCAACCATCGGTGCAGATGGCGATGACGCGTTAATTCACTGAATTTGAGGCGCCATCGCTTATTAGACAGTCTATTCAGTCAGCACACTTGATACCGGCCGCATCATGATGAGATCTCGCTGGCTGTCTGCACCAAGTTGGAAAACATGCTCGCCCACCACCTCGAACCCCCAACGCCGATAAAACGACAAGGCGCGCGCGTTGTTCTCCCACACCCCGAGCCAAACCGTTTGGTGGCCGTTCGATTGAGCGTGCTCGAGACATTCGCCCATCAACATCGCACCAATACCTTGGCCAATCGCATCATCGTCCAAGTAGAGCCGTTGCAGCTCAATCGGCGCTGAACCTTTTACCGCAGCAGCCGTGCTGCCCGTTCGCATCTTCGCATACCCTATTGGTTTTTCTGCCGCGCCCAAGAACACGAGCAGGAACATATTAGCGCCGTCTGCCAGCTCATCCAGAACGCCATCAATAGAGAACGCATCACGGACATAGGCCTCCATGTCTTCACCTACATTCACATCGCTAAAGGCGTCACGGAATGTCTGCTCAGCGAGCACAGCTAATACTTTCGCGTCTTCTGACGTGGCTAGTCTACTACGGGGTTGGTTCGACATAAGCATTGTGCAGAAGTCATGAGATTAGGAATCATAGCGTGGCAATCAAAGAATGAAAATCGAAAATCAAAGCGCGAAAATCAAAGTGCGAAAATCAAAAAACAGAGAAATCGACATCAACAAACACGCCCAGCCCAACCAGACAATATAGGCCCAATCAAACAGGCTGTTCGCTTGCCTTGAGAGCGAGAGTTGTTTTGATCCGCGCCATACGGCCCCGAGTATCAAGGGCCAGAACAGAATATGAACGCTGGTACCGATCAGTGTTCTGCTCACTTCAGGGAATAGCATCTTGCCGATCACCAATCCCAGACCATTCAATACAAAGGCAGCCAGGATCCACCGAGCGCCAGTTTTTGAATAGACGAAAATAATGCTGACCAGGAACGAACCCGCCATCGACTTCATCCAGATTTGGACATTCTGCGGGTACGTTGCGGTCTCTGCCTGCAGTGCGGTGATCGCGTCGTTCATCAGGTTCAACATGGCTGATTCTTTCGTAGGTGTTATCCACTGTCTCGTTACCCAGGCTCGGCTGCTGAGCGTGATGGATAGAAAGCCTCATGAAATTCAAATATTCCCTGCGGCTGTTTATTGCCCAGTAACCGCAGCATGAAATACTCACTGGGTTCATTCACTGGGCAATGTTGTTGCGCCATCTCAAAACCATGCCGTGAATAGTAACGGGGATCACCGGTGAGGATGCAACCCCAGGCGCCCATTGCTTTGATCCGCTTTAACCCGGCTTCGATCAATTCTCCTCCTATGCCCTCACCCTGGCGCTCAGGCGAGACTGAGACAGGACCCAGGGCAAACCATGTGCCTAACCTGCTGGTGATGGTCGCTGGAGAAAATGTGATCTGCCCGACGACGACAGAATCGTCAGTCGCGACCAGTGAGACACTGAGCGCCCTGATCGCCCGTAACGCATCGATGAGGTCTTGCTCATCACCACCGGCATAGGGCTTCCCCTTGAACGCTTCTTCAGTCAACTGGTAGATTGCTGCATAGTCAGATTCAGATTCCGGGCGTATATTGATCGTCATAGGACGTTTGATCCTCTGTGCTGATGTGAACCAAGACGTTGGCAATTCCCAACCCCTGGAGGGCCTGCAGGGCGACATTGAACAGCCAACTATTTGGCCCCGCCAGCTGAGAGCATATCCATCGCTTTTCTGGCGATATCAGCATCTTTTAAACAACTGATAGCTTCAACAAAGTCGGCTGGTGCGCCTTGCTTCCGCATGCCGGTGATCAACTGATCGATCGCATAGTCTCTGATCGACAAGTCAAAGGCCAGCACAGCCAGCAGTGTTTGCTTAACGGTCGGATCTTCCACTGCGACCTGCATCATCTTCACAAACATTTCGTTGGACAAGGCCATCCGGCACTCCTCTCACCGGTTGCCCGGCAATTTGATCATTGTAGTTGGCGCAACAATTAGTCCAC
>DGOD01000119.1 GCA_002389265.1 Gammaproteobacteria bacterium UBA4475 | reverse complement strand
TACCCATTTTTTCGGTCGGGGTTGTAAAACCCATGCGCTTGCCCTGGGTATAAATGTAGATCGCAACGCACACCTGATTGATCCATTAACTCTTTATAGCGAACGGCCACTGCTGCGCCGATGTATTCGTCCTCCGTCCCTAGAAAAACTATGGTTGGAGGGGCGGATGCGCTGATATTGTGAATCGGTGAGATGTCCTGCCAATACGCCTTCACTCTGGAGTGACCGAAGCCGCTGGGTCCGTTATCAAATACTGGATTGAATAGCACCAGTGCATCGGGTCGCGAGGAGATCCCCAAATCTTCACTCCTGGCGTCAAAGCTATCGACCGTGCCTGCCGCGGCCGCTACATGGCCACCAGCCGAAGCCCCGCCGGCTGCAATCCGAGTCGGATCGACCCCAAGTTCAGCCGCATGCGAGCGCAGCCAACGAATCGCCGATTTACCATCTTCGACGCACTCTTTTGGTGTGGTCTGGTTGCGTGACTTGACTCGGTATTCTGCCGACATCGCCACCATCCCTCTAGATGCCAAATGGGCGCACTGAGAATAATGCTGCCCGGGTGATCCATTATTCCAACCGCCGCCAAAAAAGAAAATAATTGCGGGGCGCTTATCCGACGGGCGATGCCCTTCTGGTGTGAAAACATGCAGCTTCAACTCAGTATCATTCACGGTCTTGTAGAGCCAGTGCGTATCAGGCTGGCGCCACTGCGCACCAGAGACTGAGGCCTGAAAGACCCATAAAAAAGTGACTAAGCCACTCACTAAATGACACTTATTCATCTATTATTTTAATCGGTCGAGTGCAAGTATCCGCCTTCGCCAGCAAGGGGGAAATCTAGCAAACAAAGGCACAAAAAGAAGCGCTTTAGGCAAAAAAGAACCCCACGTAAAATACGTGGGGTTCAAAGTAAAATGTAATCGTATCGCTTACTGGCGGCGACGCACCATCACTCTACTGGCTAGAGCGAGCATGCCAGCGAGTAGTGCATACGAGCTAGGCTCAGGCACTGCTGTTAAGTCCAAACTATCAATCATCAAATAATCACCGGCTGTGCCACTCACAGTAGCATCTGTAGCTGCACCCGAGCTGGATCCACCCCACGAACCGGCGGTTGGCGTTCTAGCAGCTAGAGTGATCGAGGCAATGGTTGTTAATCCGGTGCCGTTACCAAGCGTCTGCCATTCAGCGCCAGCTTCTCCGTCTTTCGCTTGAGCAGACCACAATCCTGTGCTCAAGTCACCATTGATTTGTAAGACACCTCCAAGAGCTTCAAACCTATTTAGCTGAGTGGTGAAGGCACCACCATTAACCTGTGTAAAGGTCGAACCAGCGCCTTGGCTGAATGCACGAAAGCCACCGCCAGCATTGGTCGTAAAGCCTAACGTTGCACTACCGCCATTGCCATCCAAGGATATCTGAATCCCCTTATTGGTATCGGAGACGTTATTCGGGTCCCAAAACTGACGTAAATCCCACTTGGCAAAATCGACGGTAAAGCTATATTGCGTCATATCCGACGTAGTCAGGCTATCAGCAAACTGTAGCTTGCGGTTAGCAGTTGTACCTGAGTTGAGATCTACCTGATTAAACTTGAATGACGAGGTGTAACCATAATTGAGATTACCATTCTGCACTTTACCAACTCCGAAATTCCACGCTGCGTCAGATTCGCTACCAGAATTAGCCACCTCGGTAGGATCATTTACATCGCCGCCGTTAGTATCGTTAAATTGATAGTCCACTAGCGCTTGGGCTGTAGCTAGGTTGGCCACGCAAACTGCGGGCAATAAAATTTTAAATAAAATATTCATGATAATATGAATTATTGAGTATTGGGGTTAATAGATTAAGTAAATCACGGCGTGTTCCACCGTATTGAATATGAATTTACCAAATCTTACTGATTCGCGCAATTAACGGTAATGAAACGGTGATAACCACTTTTGAAACTAGCCAGAGCTGATCAGTAGCCGTCGATTTGGCTAGCTCAGCAGCCAATTAGGGATTGGGCTGAGTGCTTGCGTGTGGGTCGACTAAGCCGGCGACCGGCGCTGAATGTTGCTCCGGCACGACGTAATTAAATTGCTTCTCGGTCTGGTTGAGGGAGTGCTTTTTAACCGCAAAAAGAGTGATCGCCCCGTCCTCGCTGAGGTGATCGTTTTGCTGCTCCATCCAGACAAAGAGCGCGGCTTTAAGGCGGGCCTTGGTCCCTGCCAGTTCAGGATCCTCGGCGAGGTTCTTGAATTCGAAAGGATCGGTCTGGGTATCGAAGAGTTGCTCTTCCGGGAGGCCGTGCTCTTTAGCGCCGCGCTCTAGGAAGTAGTTGATCGCCTTGCCGGCGGCTCGATCGCGCTCGATACGTTCCATATTGTTAAAATTCCACACATAATGGTAGCGCCCGTCATGCACAGAGCGTTGCGGAAAGACACTACGGCGCTGGATGCCTTGATTGTGCGAGACCCCGTAAACGTAGTCGTGGTGCTTTGCTGTGCTGCCGCTCAAGACCGGAAGTAGGCTTTTGCCATCGAGATTTTCGGGGACTGTCCCGCCCGCCAGTTCAATCGCGGTCGGGACAAAATCGGCAAAACTTGTCAGCGCCGCGGTGCGGCCCGTCGCAATCTTGCCAGGCCAGCGCGCCATGAAGGCCACCCGTAAGCCGCGATCCGACACGGTAAATTTCCCCATGTCCGCGCCATGATCATCGGCATATAAAACCAGGGTGTCCGATTCGCGATTGTGCTGCTTTAATAAATTCAAGACCGCCTGAAATTCTTTTTCTTTTTGAGCGATACTGGCGTAGTACTGGGTGGCACGCCTAAGGTTCCCTTCGGTGGACGGCAGATACGGCGGCATCTGGATGTCGGTCGCGGTAAAAGGAGTATCCTTGATGTAGGGCCCGTGTGGGTATTCGCTGGCCACTATCATGCAAAAGGGCTGATCGCCCGAATTCGCGATAAATCGATCCATCTCTGCCAAAGGAATGACCGGACGCGGCAGGCCTGGCTCTCGCACGGGGTTCATATGCTCGCTCCAAGGGAACTGGGAGCTGGGTTTCACATGTGACTTGCCCGCGAGGATTACCTGGTAGTCAAGCTCACGCAAATAAGCGGCGATAGTCTTCACTCCCGAGCGAACGGAGTAGTGGTTGAGGAAGCAGCCATTACGGATTGGATAGAGTCCCGAGTAGAGCATCGAGCGACTCGGCGCACAAACAGCCTGACCGGTGTAGGCACGGTCAAAGACCAAGGCCTCCTTCGAAAACGCCAGCGTAGTGGGCGCAGGCACCTTAGTATTCCCATTGATGGCGTGATCCGGGAAACTCTGATCATCCGCGAGGAAGAAGACGATATTCGGGCGTGTGCCGCGCAGGTCGTCTTCCGCGGATAGCGCGCTTTGGTTGAGAATGCATCCAAGCCCGAAGGCAAAGCGCGCGATGTTTGTTAAAAGAGGCATGCCACAAGTTAGCTTAATACACCCGCCGCCGCAATGGGTCTTTTTGAGTCGGGACTGTGGTTTTTGGCAGGTTCTCGATAAGGCCGAAAACGGCTTGCTAGGCACCTTATACACGTAATCAGGAAGAGCCTAAAAGTAAATAGGACCGGAGCCGTCCTATGGGCGATCATTCAGGAGAAAGTAGTCCACCCTAGGCTCCCCGCTAAGGTCTTCTAAGTCCGTACCATATGCCAGGTCCATGCCATCGCGAGTTACAGTAGCAATACCAGTAACTCGAGCATTCGGTAAAACTCCGACCGGTTTGTCGAAAAAAGGGACCCAATTGCCCTCTTTCTGGTAAGCCGCAACAATGCCTACGACAGGGCGAGGCCCCGGTGGTACAACAGAAACAATATCTGCGGCATAAGGCTTTGTTTTAATTGGAGTCGTGCCGATCCGAGTCGCAATAGCCACTGGTAATAAATTAATAATTCTAAAGGTTCCACCGGGGAATGCCTTTGCGCTATCATCAAAAAGTCCTAAGCGCCAGACTTGTGCTTGATTGTGAATCACCCCTAGAGCTTTCCGTAAAGAACCTGGATCAGCCTCAGCAATAGTTTCATAAACTAATCGATCCTCAATGAGCGTCTGACGAAAAATGCGCACTTTCCCTTCCGACAGTCGCACATTAAAGGGCTCGCTAACCTCGTAAGGAGGTAAATTAGTTTCTGTGTAATCTCCCTCGGCATTGAGATAATACAGATCCTTTAGGCCTTTTTCTACTGCAATGAAACGAACTTCAATTGCCTGTACCGCCTGAATACAGATACCCAAAATAAAAAATAATATAGTAGAGCTTTTCATGCTCCATTTTAGGTGTGAATAATTCATAATTCTGCCGCAGTAAGGTAGCGCAGGCTAATAATCTTGTAACGACGTCCCATCAACTGATTCGTGGTACCCTGCAAATCATCTGTAACCACACTGGGCCGATCTTGTGCGGAATCAACATACTCAGGAATACGTTGAACCACTAATTCGCAATAAGACTCGGCAGTATCCTGACTATCGAACGCATTGCTGGCACTCCCATAACTACGCACCAGAAAAGTGTCTGATCGTACTGACATCGCGGGAGCCAGTGACTGCAGCAAATCTCCCTGAAGAACCCACCCTGGGATTCCTGCTGTCGTTGCCGCTGGAGCTAGGAGTGAACCGTCAGCATCAATTATTTTTCCCCCTCCAAGGTTCTGGGTTTCCTGATAATCAAATAAATCTTTACCAGTCGCCTTGGCTTCATCCAGTGCTAAACTTGGTTTAAGTGTAAAGTATTCGAAATTTTGGGTCCGGTCTAGCGCTGACTGCAAGGCGCCAGAGCTTCTGGTATCATATCCATTCGTCTCAGCGTTCATTAAGTCTCTATTAACAAAATCCGCCATACTAAGAAATGGCCCCCTCAGCTTCACTTCTTCGACAATAGCTCTCGCAAGATCATTGAGAGCCGATTCTTGAATGTGCCGCCAACCTGTCCAAAAGCGTCCCAAATCATTTGTTGAGCCATCTACATATTCTTCAATTTGATAGAGGCTACGTGGAAATACACCATAGGCATCTGCAGAATCAAGTCCTCCAAATGCGACGCCTCTAAAACTACTAAGAAAAGCGTGCCATGCTTCTACGGATGTTGAATTCACATTAAACCCCCCATCAATATAAAAGTCTTCAGCCACCTTCGTCGTGCTAACATTTTGAAAGCTTGTACCATCGAGTGGCTCAAATGGCGCTAATCGGGTGTTAGTGAGGCTTTCGATATTACCAGATAATGGCACCGAGGAAAATAAATAACGATCAAATAGTATGTCATTAATTACATACGAAAGGTCTAAGAAAGAATTAGTCCCAACTGCTTGATAGAATTTATCACGAGGGACGAATGGAGTCACATAACTATTGCCAACAGTATAGGCTGGTGCGTAAGCCGTTTCTACATTTACGAGTAGGTCACTCGTTAAATCCTCCTGCCAATCGGAAGGAGTATCAGCATAACCGCCCGCATTAAAATGTTGCAACTGTCCAATTGATGACATCCCCGACTCGGCATCGCTACGCGGCAGGTCAAACAATACAGTCTTGCGGGAATCTACCGGATCCTTAGAGTACGCGACAAAGCCCGCTCCCCAAGGGAATGAAGATGGATCGCTTCCAAGAGTATTCGTATCGGATATTGTGTGAGAAAACTGCGCACCAAAAGTAATGAAGTATGTGCGATAATTGGCTGAAGCTAATGACGTCTGCTTCATCTTTACCTGTTGTGGGCTACGGAAGTTTAGATCAGTCAACCACCCGCCGTTATTAGTTGAATATGTATTAGCTACTGGTTCACTAATACCTCCGTTTAAAAACAACATAAAAGAACTCGCACCCGGTGAATTGTTATTCTTTTTCCAATCAGTATTGATAGGATTACTTTTCGTAGCGTGCCAACTTCGCGAATACACATCTTGCGGCAAATCATTGATCAACCAATGCCCGAGATGCTGTGTGCTAGGACCGTCGTTAAATCCCGCGGGTCCTATGGTTTGGACAAGCTTTTCTTGGGCATCATCAGGTAGCGTAGTGCGCACCCACGTCCCACCACCGGTCGATAATTTCCAATTAAGTGGTTTTACACGAGTGCCATCTTCGAGCAGAGTGCCGTTAAGGGTTTGCGGGTTTCCATTAGGCACTAAGCGGATCGAAGAAAAACCAGCGTCCCAACCTTCCTCAAAAAGAAATTCTTGTTCAGTATTCGCACCCAAAATTTGATTACCTCCAAACTGTAACTGACAGTCATAATCCGTTGTATAATTTGAACTGTTAAAAGTATAGCCATATGCAGAATCGTTATCATAACTGAGCGTAAAGATCTTTGCTTCTCCAGGTTTCAATGAAACCGATGGCACAGTAAATACCATATGTTTAAATATATCTTTTAACAATATCCGTGGATACAATGGTTCCAGATCATCCGTTTCTATTTCTACACGAGTATATTTCGATTGTAAACGAATACGATAATCTTCCACCTCTAAAGTCACATTGTATGGATTTGCCAGAACGAACCAAGGGCGTAGGTGGTGATTTACCTGGTATTCCCTATCGGCTGGGGCTTGTGTTGAGTTGGTGTAATTGCTATCAAGTAATACTGCGAAATTAATACTTAGCATAGTTAGGATTGGAAATACCCCATGGCTCTCTTTTGTTTGAGCCCTTGCACTAATGGAGGAGGTACCTGTCTCTTTTGCCAAATCATGATAGGACGCTAATTGCTCCCATGTGATGCGATTGTAGGCATCTGGTATCACCAAGCTCCCATACTTTTCATCATCCAGGTCTTTAATATTTTGAAATATTGATCCCGCGTTAACCCCTTTATTCAAAATGTAAGTCAGATCCTCTTTTAAGCCTCCCCTTTGCACATCCACTAGCAGCGATTGGCTGTAAGTGGTGAGGTCATGCGAGTGAGCTTTGAGGTTAGACACAGAAGAGGAAAGTTGCTCCGCATTGATCGCCTTGGATAGATCACTGCGAAAATTGGGGCTATCCACATATGAATACGTTGTGCCAATTGAATCCAATGCTTCCACCCCACTCCGTGTCGCCGTGCGAAGGCGCGCTGTAGAATCACCTGCAATTAAGTTCTCGTCTTCGACTAGGGTCAGCTTTGCCTTGACGCCCTCATCGCCGACCCACCATGCGTATTCTCCAGTATTTTCGTTGTTCTGCCCCGTAATAGGCACTGGCTCTGCGCGAACCGCTTCGGCTAAAAAGTTTCCATTACTAGTTTTCTCAGAAACTAAAATCGGCCATTCCGAATCGGTAGCTTCTGCTTCATTAAATGGCGCTTGTTGTGACTTGGAGACTAACCAACTAATCGGATCCTCACCTGCTGCTGCCGTGGCATCCCAAACCGCTGTATGTTGTTTTTTAGAGTCCACGGTTGTATCGATTAACTCACCCGTTCCCGTCACCCGCTGATCGGGCCCTGTGTAGCGCTGTAAGTCCCCCAGCGCGATCATTGCCCCGAGCTGGGCATTCATGCGTGCCTCAAGCTGAGCAAGCTGAATATTCGAACTCTGCGTTTCGACCCGCACCAGCGTGGTGATGCTCAGAATTAGCAGTAGTACGAAGGCCATCAGGGACAGCGCGATAACCAGCGCAAAACCATGAGTTGGTGCAGAACGATTTTTCATTTAGCGAAAGGGGACAAATGGGGCGTCGGATACGGAGCAAAACAAAGGATGACGCGAAATGACAGAGATTTAACAAATTACTTTATACGTGTAAATATAAATAGTACCGATGGCTAAATTGCAGAAAACGTGGATTTTAGTAAAAATTGACTGCTTTTTATATACTCACAAATGACTTAAAAATACAAATTAATGAAATTCACAAGAATCAGGATCCATAGTTGCCAAACAATCAGTTTCATTTTATGTTATTTACGGTTCAATTTTACCTCTTAGATAAACTCACTATCTAGATTAAACTACAGTTGTTTCTTGGCCCCCTTAGAAAAACGGCTTAGCCCATGTTACGACGTAAACACATCCTGCTGCTGCTTGAATGGTATGACTACCGCATCCACCGAGGAGTCGCTCAAATTGCGCGTGAAAACGGTTGGCAACTGAATTGCCCGAAGAGCTTTACCCACAACGAGGGCATTCTAAACAATTGGCAAGGAGACGGCTGTATTGCTCTGCTGCAATGCACACAAACACTCGAATATTTTCGCACACACAAAATTCCCTTGGTCGACCTCGGGCTCGGCGACCACAATCTATCGATTCCCAGGGTCGTGACTGACAATGAAGCAATCGGCCGACTAGCTGCCGAACATTTCAGGGACCATGGTTATAAACAGGTCTTTGCCTTAACGGCCGATGGAATCAAAATGTATGAGGAGCGTCTGCAAGCGTTTATCAACCACATGGAAGCGGATGGCGGCAAAGTCACCGTGTTTGATTCCGCGGGTAGGACTGAAAGCAAAGTAATTCAGGAATTGCATGACCTCGCTCAAGCGCAGGGCCGTAAAATGGAAGAACTCTCGGTGGGTTTCTTTGCTTTCCAAGATACCGCGGCAGCTGAGATGATCTCTATATGCCTCAAAAACAATCTGCGCGTGCCAGAAAACATCGCGGTGCTGGGGGTCGACAATGATGATTTAGTCAACCAAGGTCTGAGCGTCGGACTCAGTAGTGTTGATAGCGACCAGGAAGGACTCGGCCTGACCGCCGCAAGAACATTGCAAAAATTACTGGATTCTAACTCTAGTAGAAGCTCCGATTCCATCCTACGTCACCCGCCAAGCGGTGTCGTCTCACGGCTCAGTACAGATTGCTACGCAGTCGCAAACCCATTAGTAGCTAATGCACTGCACTGGATCAAAGATAATTTCTATCATGGTATACAGGCAACGGATGTCGCAGAGGCCATGGGCGTCACTCAGCAAGGTCTGCAAAAGGCATTTGCCAACTGCTACAGTAAATCACCTGGGCAAGAAATACGCCATCAACGCACGCATGCGGTGGCACACTTGCTGCAAACGACAGAGGCCAACTTGGATGAAATCGCTAAAAACTGTGGCTACTACTCAGTCAATTCTTTGATCAATAGCTTTCGGGCTGAACATGGGACGACCCCGGGAAATTATCGCAAACGCCTTAAATTGCCATCGAATGCTTGAGCCATTCACCCTGAGGAATAAAGCAGCCATTGGACCTTAAGCCTTGTCCTACAAAGCACAGACTAGCAGCGGCAACAGCTGAATGGTGGAGATACCTACGAATGAGGGACGTCTGTCTACGGGTTTTTAATTATCCTCCAAAAAGCACGGCTGAGAGTCGGGTCCTCTGTAAGCGTCCAGATCATATTGGATTTATCCGCAGTCAAATCACTTTGTAGTACCACCCAATCATTGGCTAGGTTCAACGACTGTTCTAGCCGATAGGAAACACCCAATTCCGCGTTCCAGCCGAGCGAGATCGAACCATCTCCATCATCGATCAACACGGATGCAACCATGTTAAGAGTTTGGTATTCGTAAACCTGCACATGATCGAGGGAAAAACCTGCGCCGCGGGCGATCAGTGAGAGTCCCGTAAGGTTATCAGGGACCGTATAGTCGCCCTCGATCAGCAGGAACTCAGTGTCGTTTGCCGCGACGCTAGCGACGGCAACATCGGTCGCTTGGCCAGAGCCACTCGTTTCTCTCATCTCAAGTTGAACTGCGCCCGAGCTGCTACTTCTCGCCCACGCAGAAACATGATAGCTTTTACCGGGCTCAAGCACTGCTAGCATGTTCTGCTCGAGTTCCCCATCTAAGGCAGTAATCGTATTTGATAAGGTGATATTATCTATTCGCATGTAGTCGCCAGAGGTGCCATCAACTGTTGGATCAGTCGCGGTGCCTGCACCCGCTCCGCCCCAAGATCCATCAGATGGGGAGAGGGTATTAAAGCGAATGCCACTAATGCTAGTCAGGCCTGACCCACTCACAATCGTCTGGTAGGCACCGCCCTCCCCGTCATTTGCGGAAGCCGCCCAAGTGCCGCTATCGAGATTTCCAGTAATTCGTAGCAAACCTCCATTCAGCTCGCGGCGGTTTAACGGGAAGTCAAAAGTATTACCATAGGCATTGCCAGCCTCCAGCCCCGAGACATTGGCGCGGAAGCCAGTAGTTGCGTAAGTCTCGAAGCGCACATTGACAATGCCGTTCCCCATAAGCGAAAACTGCATCCCTTTACCTGCTGCCGAGCTGGCAGAGCTATCCCAATTTCGGCGAAGGTCCCATTCAGCAAAATCGACGACGAAGTCAAAATCGCCAGTAGTCATGGCAGAGTCCAGGGTGTATGTTCGATAGACTGGATTTGTGTTCCCACTAGCCGCTAAGTTATCATCTGCCTTTGGAGACTTAAATTCCTGGGTGTAGCCTACATTGAGCGCGCCAGATTGTACTCGAAACGAGCCAAAGCTCCACGAGCCAGCATCACTCCCCTCATTGGATTGCTCAGTAAGTGCTGTTCCGTCGGCATCATTAAACTGGTAGTCCACGAATGCCTCGTTGCTTACTGTGCCACTAATCGTGACCAATGCGGAGCGATCGCCTGCTAATGAATCTGTTGCATTGAGTGTGGCCCCTGCCGAGCCACCGACCACCCAGTTACTCAGGTCACTTTCGAAGCTGCCGTTGACTACCAGATTGTCTGCATTAGCCATGCCGAGTGATTCGAAAAGTCGCTGTTTCATCACAGCTTTCGCGGGTGAATAGGCCGGATTGCCCGCCTGATTGGTCCATTCATTCGGATCTACCTGGTTGGGCAAATTATTCGGATCTAAGGAATGATCGTAGAGTTCTTCAGATCCATCGCTGTAACGGATATAGCGATAATTCTCAGAGCGGACCGCGTGGTGATTGAGCGCCCATGGGCTCTTCGTATCTTCCGGCCAGTCCACTCGAGCGTTATGGAGGTGTGAGAGCGACACCCTCGGCCCATCCCACTGCCCTGCCAAAGGCGCCTCTAGGAGTGGAGTCAAATCGTTGCCATCTAGAACCGTATTATTCTTGCCAGCTCCTCCGTTAGGATCGGCAGGCATGTCGCAGAGCGCATTCAAGGTCGGGTAGAGATCGATTAACGACACGGGTGCACGACACTCAAGCCCCGCCACAGATTCAAGGCTGCCACCTGGGCGCATCTCTGGGGTGTAGATGACTAGCGGCACTCGGGTCGTTTCTTCCCACGGCGTCGTTTTGGAGGAGTGATCCTTCTCGCCCAGATGATAGCCATGGTCGCTGGTTACAATCACGATTGTATTGCTAGCGTAATCACTGGCCTGCAAAGCATCCCAAATGACACCTACTTGATGGTCCGCGAAAGCCACGCAGGCGAGGTATCCTTGGACAAAATTAAGCCACCACTCATTCGCACCGTTGCCATAGTCTTGCTTATACTTATCTATGCCGCTCTGGTAGCCCCGATTAAGCAGGTCCCCAGAGGGTCTGCCTATTGCGATTTCAGGAAGATCGGCTAAGTCGTCCTGATTTGGAAGGTGCGGCGGCAAAGTGACCGTATTATTCCCTTGTGCATCTCTGAAGAGATCGAAGAACTCCTTCGGGGCATAGAACGGTGCGTGCGGTCTATTCATGCCGACTACCATGAGAAAAGGGTTGCTATGGGCCTGCCCTAACTTGCCCTCAGCCCATTGTGCACTAATCTCGTCAGGCATGAGGTCTCGAACATCTCCATTGACACCTAAAGCCCCTGATTCACTTGTGTATGTAAATGGCCCATCTTTTAAAGCCCACTGATAATTTTCATAGCCGAGGGTATCTCCGGGATTATTGTCTAATGAGGTCGTGCTGGGATAATAGCCCCAATTACTTGTGGGCATATCGGGATGCTGTTCGCCGGTGTAGTTGCCTGTCAGCGGGACCTCTCCGTTCCAAGGGAAAGGTCCGAAGTCAGATGGCCCGGCGCCATCATCCGCTGGAATCACGCTGAAGACAGTGTTGTCGTCATGCCCATTATGGAAGATTTTACCGCTGCCCCAAACTGTGTAGCTATTCGCTTTGAAATGCTCCATCAAGGTGACTGCATCGCCTAAGATCTCAAAGTCCCGCCAGTCGTTAGACTGCTGGTCAAACCCATAGTAGCCACTGGTGCTAGGCAATAGACCGCTCCACAAGCTCGCCCGCGAAGGCCCACATATCGGTGCGTTACAATGGGCGTTGGTAAAGCGAACACCCTGGTCCATGAGACGCTCAATATTTGGGGTATAGGCTTGTGAGTGACCTCCCATACCTTCGACCGAGTCGTTCAAATCATCGCATATAATCAGGATCACATTAGGCTGCGCGATACAGACCGTCGCTTGAGCACAAAACAGAAATAAAGCGCTCAGTAATAGCTGGCACACTCGGCTAGAGCCGAAAGCAATTGTGAAGATTTGTTTCATTCTGTTCGTTTTTAGTTTTATCAAAAAAATTGTCGTAGGCTGTTTTAAATCTACGAGTACATGTATTTTTGCCCATTAAACGGCTACTCTTCGACGGCACGCAGCCTGAGGAATCCTGTTCCACCTGCAGTCGTCAATGACGCTTCTTGCATGCGCTTCGCGCCGACAGTATTTGTCGTGGTCGTACTGACTGCTGACCAAGCGGGGGTTTGTAGCGATGCGCTGGTCTCTGGTATCAACGAAACGTCGCCTCGAGTTGTCACTTCTGGATATTGGATCGCTATAGCGCCGGCTGAATCACTCATCGAGACTTGGGCAGGATTGTGTTCAAACGGATGCGTACCCATGGCATATTCCAAAAGATTAGGAATGCCATCGTGGTCGGGATCCTCAGTATCGACGAGATCCGCGGCAGTATGCCCAGGAGTCTGGTGCAGCGTTATCCATTGCGACTTCGTCACCGGATAGCTAGCGGGGGCATTGTATGGAGAGCTCTGTAAATCCTTTTTCCAGCCATCGCCCACATAATCACTATTATCAGAATCATGTAGTAGTGCCTGCAACTCAGTGATCAGTGCCGCATGCGCAGTCGCTTGCGTATAAGCTAGATTTTCTGTCTCGAGGGGGTCGTTCTGGTAATCGTATAGCTCGACGAAGCTAGCTTGATTGGCAACGACTTGACTGGCGTCTGGGTCATACGGTTGTGAAGAAGAACCATTAAATGCCCCATAGTCCCCGTTTGTGCGCCACCATTCAGTATACCTGTAACGATCCGTACGAATACTGTATCCCATCCCCTTACCTGGACCAGCAGCTGAGAGCGGATTCGAATCATAACTGGGTTTGTACGAAATATTTCGTTGATACTGACTAAAGGCGCCTAATTTCCAAGGTTGCTGAGTATCTTCTAATAGAGGTAGCAATGTGGTACCTTCCAAAATCTGATAACGAATAATATCATCTGCAATACTGGTCGTTTCGTCAGGAATTGGTAAGCTGCAGAGATCGAGCAGTGTGGGAAAAACATCCACCAATTCAACTGGTGCATTGGTCATTGTTCCAGCTGTTCCCAAAGCGCTAATCCCGGGGGAGCGAATGATAAAAGGTACGCGCGTGGAAACTTCGAAATTACTGTGCTTCGCCCAAAATGCGCCGTGGTCGCCTAGGTGGAAGCCGTGGTCACCAAATAAAATTACGATCGTATTATCGGCAATGGAGTCTGCATCCGACCCATCACCGTTGGGATCTTTGAGGGCATCTAATACTTTCCCCAACTGCGCATCGATGAAAGAAACACAGGCCATGTAACCATGTATGAGGTGTCTTGCGGAATCCACATTTGGCATTCTATCATTAAAGAAAATACTGAGGTCAGGCTCTTCAACCGTCGGTAAATAAGTCTCACCATCGCCATAAGAGGATGGCTCGCCTCCATAGGGTGCAGTAAAAGAGTTCGCACCAGTGGGCATGCTTCTTGTGCCCAAATAATTACTCATATCAATCGCGCTGGGATCATATAGATCCCAATAGTCTTTCGGTGCATTGAAGGGCAGGTGTGGCTTTTGAAAGCCTAAGCCCATAAAGAAGCGAGTGCCATTGAGTGCATACTCAGCGATTTTCTCGATCGCCAACTCGGCAGCGCGACCGTCTTTGTAATCACTGTCTTCAATCGTTGTAACACCATCTCGTTTGTATTCACCCACATCTGTCGCGGAGACACTACTTGCGTCTGCCATCGCGGCTTTGTTCCAAGTATTCCAAACGTTCGGATTGTCCCCTCTTTCATAAAAGTTAAAACGACCATCACTGGGATTATGCCAACCTTCGCTCCATGAGTCGGCACCCGAGTTGTGGTCATCATCTTGGTGATCGGACGACTGGCCATGAAAGACTTTGCCCACTCCATATGTTACGTAACCATTGTTCTTAAAGTGTTCAGGTAGTGTCACTACATTTGGCATGACCTCACGGAAGCGGGTAGAAAGAGCCCAATTACGCGTTGTATCCGGACGCAAGCCAGTCAGGAACGATGCTCGCGATGCGGTACAAATTGCTTGCTGGCAGTGGGCATTCAGGAAGGTCACTCCAGATGCAGCCAGTCGGTCAAAATTGGGTGTGCCTGATTCCCCATCAATTGTAATCGGCTTAAGTGGATCGTCTTCGCCGTAGACATTGAGCAACGGGCGCAGATCATCGATCGGAATGAAAAGAACATTATACTGCCCCGCAGGGTGATGACGCTCTCGGCTGGTGATTGCAGCACTCTTAAGAATCGTCACCGTCACAGTTTCATGCTCGACCTTAGAAGCATCTTGCGCGTCTGTCATTTCAACCACCACGGTATACGACGACTGACTTACATAGACTGGCGCAGTTTTGAAGGTTAGGACACCACTCGTTGAAATTTCAAAGTCATCCGCATCGACACCAGACAAATTATAACTGACAGTACTGGCAGAAAAGGTGCTCGGCGTATAGGCCTTAACCTGAGTCCGGAGCTCAAGCACCGCGCTGCTCGAGTTCGTATAATTGACCGAATCGTACAAACCAACTAACTCAAGATCATCGACTCGAATTTGCGCCCCAATGGTTTGAATTAGGTCTGGAAATGTCCAACGCAAGGTAATGGATCCTGCATTCTCAATCGCAGTAACTGCATTTAAATCTGCACTCCATTCATTATTATAATTGTCATTATTATTGAGCGCCAGGCTGACTCCCGGCACAGCGATAAAGCCGCCGCCGTCGACACTGTATTCGAAATTGCTTAAGGCCTCAACCAAACCCGCGCTGCTCTGCACTCCGTTGAGGCGATATTTAAAACGCACTGAGATACCTTCAACCCCCGTAGTATCCAGGCTAACTTGAAAAGTGTTACTCGTCGACGAAGCGGCATTCGTATTCCATCCGAGCGCTTTTCCTCGAGCCCACACTGATCCATCGTATGCAGTATAACCTAAGCCAAAATTAGTGAAATCCGTTTTGCGACTGCCGCTATAAGAAAATGACGCTGTTCCATTCGCCCAATTAGCGACATTTACCACTTCAGAAAAAGTATCTCCCGGGTCTTGCTCTGTCTGAAACGCCCAATACGCGCCGACTGTCAGCGCCTGCGCGACCGCGGACGAAAGCGATATCAATATTAAGAAGTTAAATACTCGGGGTAATGCTAACATTGTTTCGGGTGCATGCGGCGCTCTGCATGTCGGATTAAGGTAGATGTCGTGACTGTAGCAGTCGGCAATAGTTAACTTTTACCATAACACAGGATTAAGGATTCAGCATACTGCGATAAATGACGCCGATATGATGGAAAGTGAAACCAACCACTGAAATGAGTTTGCTGGCTAAAATAATGTCAGGATCCAAATAGGCTCACGACCGCAGAAAACTCTACCTTATAAACCCACAACAAGCCCAAGTGCAGTAGGGGAAATGATGATTCAGCGACGAGTATTAGCATCAGTGAAACCGCCCTTGTTCCGCCTGGTAGTCATTCAAATTCCGCGGTCAATTCGATGTCGTCCAATTTAACTGTCACATCATAGATCCCATAAAATCCAGTATATTGAACTTGGCCAAATGGATCAATATCCACTGCAGCTGACGGGGTCACCCTGAACACATCCACGTAAAACGAGCAAATCATTCGGAGATGAAAAGCAAAGTTGGCGCTGACATCGCTTAGACTAAAACCAACTTTCTAGCAGACAGAAAGGCTTTGAGTGAAATGAGGCACCTCTGTTATTGAGTGGTCGTAGCGACTTGAGCAACCTCTGTTGCGCAAGCGAACCGACTTTCTGACATCCACAGTAAACTCGTCACAATGCGCGGATAATACAAGCTACCAATCGGCTTGCCGGAAGTAAACTGATCCGAGCATGCATAAAATTTCGACCCTTCGACCTGCCATTGGACATGGGCTGCATCCGCACGGTCCTCACCCTCATAGCTAATGCCTAATATTTCACGAACCACATACTGATTCAGGCAAATTTTACTCATCCAAGAATTATCGGCACTACTGGACAACTTCCATGCACCATCGGCATAGAGGCAAATTCCGGGCTTCAAAATGCCAATCAAATGGCGCTTCAACACACCAATATAAGGTCCGTAAGCTCCATCCTCGGCGATCGCATCTCGAATGCCCATCTCCCACGGATAAACTAACGCTTCCGCGGCGGGGATAATGGCGCTGCTATTTTCGCCATCTAACACAGCAGGTATAAAGCCGTCTGATTCACTAAAAGCATTTGCCAAGGTTTCACTACAACGCAACGCAGCAGCATGGCACGATTCAGCGAGCTGAGAATCACCTAAGGCATTGAAAATGTATTCCAGGGCTAAGTAAGACGCCCAGCATTTTCCGCCGAGGTAAATATTGTCACGCGCCTGCCCGAGGGAATGGTCTAGTGAGTCGTAAGTCGTGATCTCACCGCCGCCCTTAGTCCGCGAGCTTTCGTAGCTCATCAGACCATTGCGGTGCTCAGGCTCTGGATGGTCACGACGCAACAAACTATCAAAGCAGCGCGTTAACACATCCGTGTGCTTTCTCGCGAACTCCAGATCCTTAGTCTTGGCTACATACACGCCCGCGCACAGCACCCAGTTGGTCAACTGCTCGCAGGTCATGTATGAAAAGCAGAGCCGGTCCAAACCACTACACTCATAACTAGAATAGCCCTCCGGACTAAAGTGATTGGCTACACCCATGTCATGCGCGAAGGAAATTCCGCCGGGCAACAGAGTCTCTGGTGCCTCGGGAGAAAATATTTCATCCTCATACGAATATCGGCTTACGAATTGGTTCAATACATTGCGTACTGTCCAGGGGTTAAAACGTAATTCGAAGAACAGCATATCGACGGTCAAATCAAGCGTATTCATCATCAAATACTCACCTTCATTTACCACCCACAAAGGCTTTCCATCGGGATCGACGAGCCACTGCGTTGATCCATAATAACTGCGCGTGGAATGCGCGATCATGAATTGCTGTGCATCCGTTAATCCAGATGCCAGTAGCTCAGCATCACGAATCTGTGCCTCTTTGGCGTACGCATCAAAATGCTCTACCGCATATGAGAAAACAGACTCAATGTTATCAAAATACTGCGTATACCAATAACTCGCTGTATGATTAAAAGTCGCAACACCTGATACATAATAACCGAGTGTAATCCGAACTTCTCGGCGCTCGCCAGCAGCCACTTTGAAGCGCACGCCAGCCACGGGACCCAATAAAAAATTGGGTGTCGTATGTTGCGCATCCAGCGCGCGATCGACACTAAAATCACAAAATTCCTCAACCTCAGCATCCGTTGCAAAACCCATAGAATCTCGGCTCACAGCTCCGCGTAACTGCCCCTCGCCTCTACTCGACAAGGGTGACCAATATTTATCATTTTTTAATGCAAAAAATCCATCCCAGTCCTCGTCGCTATCATTCTCAATCATCAAGCTCAAGAACGTCGCAGGACAACTGGCAAACTTAAGCGTCGACTGATCTGCAACCAGAGGATCAGGAATCGAGAAAAAGGGAGTCAGCACGTTGAGCGTCACGCCAGGCGCTTGAAACGCATCCGTCGCCCAGCAGTAATCACGCCCTAACACAGCCTCATCAAATACGCAGGCACTAGTTCCGCCTTCGGCGCTCGATTGGCTGTAACGCTCCGCATCGTTATCACCCCCCTGATAAAAGGGCATCGAATGAATGCGACCTGAAGCGGTTTTATAGCCAATAAAAACCGCACTGTCTGCGGGACTACCTCGCTCCATTGCCATGCCTCCAGGCGCCCCGGCCATGCCGATTGTCAATGAGCTATGCGCGCCCATTGGCGAGTGCTGCGCATGAAAAGAAGGCGTAAATTGCATCCACTATTCTAGGCAATCTAGTGGCGTTGAACAATGAATACTCATGAATTAAAAATAATAATTAATGAAACTCTTAATGGCCCATCCGAAGATTCAAGGAAATTGCGCACAAAAATTCCCTATTATTAACATCCATTAAAAGATACAAAAATGAACTTGCTTGAGACACAGTTGTTCTAGCGCTGCAATTGCTGAAAACAAGTACGCCCGCCTTCAAAGCTACACGCATGCTAACACCAAGTCCTCTAATGCAGGAATCAGCTTTTGCGTGATATTACTGCTCATAGCGAAGGCGGTAGAAGCGTTGGGGTATGGCGCTTGTGCCGCTGCCGTTGAACTTGATATGAGGGGCGGAATTTGGCACAGCGTCTACAGTCAGGTTGTCAATATAGAAGGTGACGATTTTCCCTGATGCGGCGGCATTGCCAATGATTTCACCGGCGGGCACCCATGATCCGAAGGCAAGTTGCACGTAAGTGCTTCCGGCAATATCTGTGAAAGAATTCAGGTCGGCGATATTGACCGTGATGTGAGCCGACTGCGAAACGTCCGCCTGCAAGGTTGAGAAATCAAAGCCAGGATCGACTTCGATGGATGGGCTGAAACCATCTACGGAGGTGTTGCCCGCTAGGATGAGATCAAACCGACTAGGCCTGTCTGTCGGATCGTAGTCTGCTGCTAGGATCGTTACGTCGAAGCTGACAGTGCCATTGTTGGCGACGGCATCAGTCAATTCGGCCAGCAAGGCTGCGTCCGAATGGACCCGATATTGGGCTACTGCGGCCTTTCTATCCTCAATACACTCAAAGCGGACAGAGCCCCAACCGATATTGGCTTCGTAAAAGATATCACCGTTATCGAAAGCGGGCTCAAAGAACTGAGCAATATCGGTGTCGAAGGATCTCCGCACCTTGCTTTCTTGGCCCGAGTAGGTGGTGTTGGTGGCGGTCTGAGTGTCCCAGTTGTAGGAGCCTGAAGTGAGCCATCCGGTGTCCGATACCACGGCATTGCGCTCTATGTAAACCTTGCCCGCATCCACCAGCGGGGAAACTGGTAATGCCATCTCCGTAGAACTGGGTGCGAAATCCCATCTGCCCGGCGGCGGGTCGAAGTGATCAAAGCGTGTGCCAGCAAAGTATTCCTGACCGTTGGACAATGTGTCGCCATCCGCGTCGCCATCAATCAGGCGCTCACTATCGAGCAACCCCTGGATGGTCGCATAGGCTTCGAAGCTCATGATCGGTTCCTCCCCAGCCACGTAGTGCCTGAGCCATTGCAGCGCGGGACGCCCCGTGCCGTCAGTGTCCTGTAGGTAGGCCATTTCAGTGTCGCGCCACAGTCCGGGACGCCAGCCCCACAAGGTAACGCCGACGATGGCGGGGTGTTCCCAAAAGAGGGGGAACACGCGTTGGTATTCGGACAGTTGCAGGGCGTCGTCCTGAATCCAGTTGGGATCCACGAATACCGCGCCATCAATGTCCATTTCAGTCACCATGACAGGCAGGCCGGTGGCTGCGAATCGGTTGATGCTGGTGGTCATGGCACCTACGGATGCGGGGTTAGTCGTGAATGCGTGTCCCTGAAAGCCGATGACGTCGATGAGGTCCTCAGCCTGGAGCAGCCCGATGAGGGCGAGGTAGTTGGTGGTATTGTCGTTATTGCGTATAACGTTGTATTCATTGAGTACTAGTTGAGTTCCAGGGAAATATTGACGCGCGAGGCGAAAGGATTCTAGCACCCATTCCCAGCCGCTGGACCCTGTGCCACCGAGGGCGGCGATGTAGTTGGCTCTATCATTGTTGCCATCTGGCGGGGCGTTCAGCGGCTCGTTCACGACCTCGAGGTAGTCGATTCCCGGATACCGCGTAGCCACCGCGGCGAACCATTCCTCGATTTCGGCTCGTTGATCTGAGCTGGAAAGAGTGTCCATCCAACTGGGTTGCTGGTTACCCCAGATCAGTACATGATAGCGGAAAGGAAACCCTTGAGTCTGCGCCACGTTGTATGCTTCGTCCAGGTTAGTCCAATTCATGACGTCACGGGTGCGCTCGACTGAGCCCCATTTACCGTAGTTGCCAGGGACAGTTTGATTCCAGTAATCCACTAGCCCCGGCTGGCTGGAGTCGGTGAAGTTGCAACCCAGAAAGCGCGCCTTGCCCTCGGCTAGAGGTGCGGCGACCAAGTGTATGCGGATGGAGCAAAGCAATAGCAATGTAAGTACTTTGTATGTTTGCTTGGACATATAAGACATGTTGCGAGGGATTGATAAAACTTGTTGAGGTTTACTTTTGGGGCGCTGTCACCTGCCTTGGGGCAGGGCAACTGGCAAACTTAAGCGTCGACTGACCTGCAACATTAGGGGCAGGAATCAAGAAAAAGGGAGTCAGCACTTTGAGCGTCAATCCAAGTGCTTGAAACGCATCTGCGCCCCAGCGGTAATCACACTCTAACGTCATGCCTCTAGGCGTACTCGCCATGCCGATTGTAAATGAGCTGTGCGCACCCATTGGCGAATGTTGTGCATGAAAAGAAGGCGTAAATTGCATTGCGCACTATAGGCAATCCAACCGCATACGACAATAGGCACTCATGATCTAAAAATAACAATCTCTGAAACTCTTCATGGCCATTGCCAGAGCCTCCCAATTAGGGCTACGAGTACCAAC
>DGOD01000242.1 GCA_002389265.1 Gammaproteobacteria bacterium UBA4475 | reverse complement strand
CTCAGATGCTGCGCAAACCCTGTCAGGTGTGATCGACGGCACAGGACTATTGTTGAAAGACACGGCCAATAGCACGTTGACGTTGACGGGTATCAACACCTTTAGCGGCCCCATTGAGTTAGATACGGGGCGGTTGGATATTACCGGTGCGGGTCAGTTGCAGTCGGGTTTTTACGCCGGTGCGCTGGATATTAATAATGGTGCTTTCTTCAGGTACGCATCAAGTGCTGATCAGACGCTAGCAGGCGTGATTAGTGGCGGGGGTGTCATATTAAAAAATACCACTGCCAGCGACCTGATTCTAACAGCTGTGAATACCTTTAGCGGCGGCATTAACCTAGATAAGGGGCGTGTTGTTGTCGATGGCATCGGGCAGCTTGGCTCGGGTAGTCATGGGGGGCTGATAGGCATTGCCAGCGGTTCGACTTTCCATTACGGATCCAGCGCGGACCAAACGCTTTCGGGCGTGATTAGAGGTGCTGGATTATTGTTGAAAGATACGGCTAACAGCACGCTGACACTGACGGGTTTGAATAAGTTTAATGGCGCGATTGATCTTGATGCGGGTCGGCTGGTCATTGGCGGCGCTGGGCAGCTCGGTTCCGGTTTCTATGCTGGCGGTTTGGATATAAACAGCGGGTCGATCTTTCAATATGGATCCAGCGCGTCACAAACCGTCTCGGGCGTGATTAGCGGCGCGGGTTTATTGCTGAAAGACACAGCCGGCAGCACACTCACTTTAACGGGTGCAAACACTCACTCAGGCGCAATCGAACTTGATGTGGGTCGACTATTGATCGCCAATGCAGGGCAGCTCGGCTTGGGTAGCTACGCCGGCGCCGTAGTGATCAATAGCGGTTCGGTCTTTCAATATGCATCCAGCGTCGACCAGACCTTGTCCGGGGTGGTGAGTGGCTCCGGTTTATTGGTGAAAGATACATCTAACGCTAAGATCACTTTGACCGGTACTAATTTATATAGTGGCGACATTGATATTGGAATGGGCGTGCTCTCGATTGGAGCTAATGGGCGCCTCGCTCCAGGTGCCTATGTTGGCGCGCTAGATATTGGCAGTGGCGCGACTTTTCAGTATGCATCAACGGCATCCCAGCGGCTTTCCGGTGTGATCAGTGGCTCAGGTTTGCTTTTAAAGGATACGGCTAATAGCGTTCTTACGTTGACGGGCGCCAATACCCACACCGGCGCAATCGATCTCGATCTGGGTGTCTTGCTGATAGGCAGCAATGGTCTGCTTGAATCAGGTAGATATACAGAGGCTTTAAATGATGTCGGTGGTTCAAGCTCGCCGTACGACGCCATTAAAGATTATATTGTTGCCGGTCTTATTACGGAAGAGACTGTTGTCGTTAGTCTTGCCAATGCCGCCAGGACTGCGCCGCGTGTGAGCTTGCCTGGAGACAATAATGCACTCAGTATTAACCTGAGCGAAACTGACTATATCAAATTTTTGAATTCTTCGGCCTTTGATTTT
The DNA here is from genome assembly GCA_002389265.1 of Gammaproteobacteria bacterium UBA4475. GTDB lineage: Bacteria > Pseudomonadota > Gammaproteobacteria > Pseudomonadales > Azotimanducaceae > UBA4582. The sequence continues at coordinate 4,540 of DGOD01000242.1, read as the reverse complement.
TATCAGCGCGTTAATGCGCTCAATAATAGCCTGAGTAATGCGGATTACATCAACTTGATGAATTCTTCTCCCTTTGATTTTTATCAGCGCCCTGTCCTCAATGTGACGGCATCAGCGACTGACGGAGTTGAGGCTACTGCGCTTGGTGGAGCGGAGTCGACGGCTGCTAGCGCGCTTGGTGCCAATGATGGCGTTGTTGTCGGTCTTATGACGGAAGAGGATGTCGTCGTTAGTCTTGCGAATGCTTCCTCGAGTGCACCTGGTGTCAACGTGGCTGCAGACAATAATACACTCAACATTCGCCTGGGTAATACTGACAGCATAAACGTTGCCAACGCTCCCGCCTTTGATTCTGCTCAGAACGTCGTGCTCAATGCGACGCCATCAACGACTGACTTGGTTGAGGCTACTGTGGTTAGTCGCGCGGAGTCCACGGTTGTCAGCGCGCTTGGTGCCAATGATAGAGTGGCAGCGTCAGTCCCCTTCGACAATCAAGGTGCCTTTGCGAGAAAGGCTCTTGAGCCATCGATTGTTTATAATTTCGGTGTCAGTCGCATCGAGATTGGTGCCGAAGCCACGGATAATCCAGCAGCGACTGCTGATGAGGGGCCAGTGACATTGATTGAAAGCGCTGACCCAAATTTGCCCGAACCTGACGCCGATACCGAGGGCAGAAAGAGAGAGGAAGGGGCTGATAACGAAGGAGCTGCTGACGAAACAACTGAGGTCGTTGCTGGCGCTTATATTAACGATGCCGAAAGGACCAAGGGGCTCAGGCCGAGACCTCATAGTTAACCGTCACTGGGATGAAACGATTATCAAGGACTCTGCTGAGCAGGTCCGTCTTGGTGCGGGTTTCATCCCAATCAATATCTTTGAACCGGAGCGTAGCGCTAAGGCTTACTGTTTGAGATCAACATAGCTCGCAGCATCTTCAATATAGCAATGGCAAGCGCTGTACTTAATGTCCCCGCGACCACCATTGAAAATGGTGCGCTGCCTAGCGATTAAATGCGTTCTGAATAGTCGCTGACCTTTGCGGTTGCTGCACCGGCTGATACAAGGTTAATCGTTAGTCTGGGAGACTGGATGAATTTTATGGCCACCACAGGTTGGGTATCAACGTCCAATGCGGTGGTTCCTGCTAGTTGAGTCAATCCTTGAGTCAACTTTTGTTTGGGCTGAGCATTGCCAGGGCCACATCAACCAGTTCAACGGTTGGCAGTTGCGCCACGGCCGCTAGCGGATGCCATTCACACTTGTCGGTGGTACCCGCGAGTTCATAGGTTAGGGAGCCGCCCAGGATGGTGGCGGTGTAAATAATTTGAATGCTCTGAAAAGCTTCATCTGGCAGGTCGCGAGTGAAGGCGTGAACGCCAAGCAGTGTGCTGGAGGCAACGCTGAAACCAGTTTCTTCTTTAACCTCACGGATCATGCCCGCCTCAGGGTGTTCGCCAAAATCAAGACCGCCACCAGGGAGTGTCCACCGGCCCCCATGGCGTTCCAATTCTGGCGATAGGCGGCAAAGCAAGATTTCATGTTCCCGTCGAATAATTCCGTAAGCCGCGACGCGCAGTACTTGTGACTTGATGTGACTCATCGTGATCCTTACCTGAGACTGAGGTTTTGGAAGCAGAGGTTTTAGGCCCCGCGGCTATGTTACACCCGGGCGAACTCGCTCAAGTGCATAGATCAAACCGCGCAACTCGGCCAGTGACTTCATGCGTCCGGCATAAGAGTAGCCGGGTTTAAGTCCGGGCTTGTTCTTCTCTTCTTCCAAGGTATGGCCGTGATCCGGGCGCATGGGGATCGGCTCGCGCTGGCCCCGTCGAGCTTCTTCGTCGAGGAGCGCTGAGACTAGGCCAATCATGTCATTGTCGCCATCCAGGTGATCAGACTCGAAAAAAGACCCGTCTGGCTCGCGCTTGATGTTTCGCAGATGCACGAAGTAAATGCTGGGTCCAAAGGCGCGAACCATGGCAACCAGGTCATTGTCGGCGCGGGCGCCATAAGACCCCGCACATAAGGTCAAGCCATTACTGCTGCTGGGGACGGCGTCGAGCAGTGCTTTGGCATCGCTGGCAGTGGAGACCACTCGCGGCAATCCGAACAGGGAGAAAGGTGGGTCATCGGGGTGGATACACATCTTGATACCGGCCTGTTCGGCGCTCGGCATAATGTCTCGGAGAAAGGCAAACAGGTGAGCCCGATAGCCTTCGGTGCCCAGTGCCGTAAATTCACTGATCGCTTGGCGAATACTGGCGCGGTCATAGGATCCTTCGCCGCCCGGTAAGCCGGCGATAATGTTTTGTTCGAGTAGTTCTCGCGCGGGCGCCGACATCTGCGCAAAGCGCTCTGCTGCAATGGCTAATTGGGCTTGGCTATAGTCCTGGCTCGCATTGCTTCGTGCCAACATATGCACGTCATAGGCGACGAAATCGGTCATCTCGAAACGTAGTGCTTGGGCAGAGTTGGGCAGGGTGTAGGCCAGGTTGGTACGAGTCCAATCCACCACCGGCATGAAGTTGTAACACACCGTCTGGATGCCAGCTTGGCCAAGATTCAACAAAGTCTGCCGATAGTTTTCGAGGTGCCGCAGATAGTCGCCAGTGCGGGTCTTGATATCGTTATGCAGGGGTACGCTCTCGACCACTGACCAGGTCAATTCCTGGGCTTCGATCAGTGCCTTGCGCGCGATGATGGCATCCAACGGCCAAAGTTCACCAGTGGGAATGTCATGGAGTGCTGTCACAATTCCTGTCGCGCCAGCCTGTCTGATGTGCTGCAGAGTAATGCTGTCGTCGGGGCCAAACCAGCGCCATGTCTCTTGCATGTTAAGTTCCTTGGTGAAGTTGGCGCGGCATAATTGCGCCTCGATGTTGAACCACCTGCGCGGCCAGTTGTTGCGCCGCCTGGATGGCTTGCGGAATGCTTTCGCCCTGAATACGAGCGGCTAAATAGCCGGCATTAAATGAATCTCCGGCGCCGGTAGTGTCTGTGGCATTGACTCGAATTGCCGTGCCTGTGAGATACGAGTCGTTGATTACCACATGACAGCTCAGGTCAGGCGCCTTAATGATGAGTTCTTCAAGGTCGAATGGTTGATACAGCGCCATAGACTCCTCAAGTGTACTAATCTCCCATAACGCGATGTCGTCCTCCAGTGCCGGCATCACTATCTGGCAGAGGGGCAGAATCTGGCCGTAAGCTTGGCGCGCCTCAGTGACACTGGTCCAGAGTTTCGGTCGGTAGTTGGGGTCGAAAACAATCGTGGTGCCTTGGGCGCGTAATGCCGTCAGGCACGTGACTAGATGCTCTAGGTTCTGGTCGGCGATGATGGCCAGGGTGATACCGCTTATATAAAAGTAGCGGCAGTTGGGCGGCGTCAGGTTGGCTGCGAAGAGTTCACGGGCGGGGCTGAGACCGCGCCAGTAGTCAAAGCTGCGTTCACCGTCTAAGCGGTTGGTGATGGTATATAAACCTATTTGACGATTCTTGATATGCTCGAGGTGATCTGTGCCCAGGCCTTCTGCGGCAATGATGCTGGCAACCTGAGTGGAAAACAGATCGTCACCCAGGCGGGTCATATAGGCGCAGTTCAAGCCCGCGCGGCCCAGATACACCGCTGTATTATAAGTGTCGCCACCAAAGCCTTGTTGCCATTGGTGATTATCCAGACTGGAAAATTCCACCATGACTTCGCCAGCGCAGACGATATCATACTCAAGGTTGTTCACAGTTCACCTGCCAGAACAGCGCTGGCGGTAGCCCGACTGCCTTGGGTTTGGATACGCTGAAAGTACTGGTCTGCGAGGGCGACGAAGTCAGGTCGTTGGGCGGCCCATTCGTTCAGGCCTATGTGGCTTAGCAACTTGTCGATTGGCGCATCTTGATGGCCGCGCATAATATCGGTCAAACCGTCTGCGGCTGGATCGATGATGTCGTAATGCTCACCGTCGTCGCGAACTTGGCGAAGAAACCCAGCCCAGCCCGCCAGCGCGAGAGCGTGAATTTTGAAATCCTTCGGATTGTCAGTCAACACGGTTTCGAGCCAACGTTGACGAATTTTTTGGGAGCCGTCTTCGGCAATTTGCGCGGTTCTGTGATTAAGCGCCGAGTTGGCAAAACGGTCCAGCAATTGTCGCTGATAGTTTGGCAGATTAAACTCAGCTGGCATCTGGAGACTCGGGCAGACCTCGCTCATATAACGCTCTACCAGTTCAGCGAAGACATTGTCGTTGATGACCTGGTGGACATATAGGTAGCCACTGAGCTGGCCCAGATAGGCAATCAGGGAATGACTGCCGTTGAGTAAACGCAACTTGGCCTGTTCAAATGGCGTGGCATTATCGACAAAAACCGCGCCGCCGAGCTCCCACTCAGGTCGACCGGCGCAAAACTGGTCTTCGATAATCCATTGACTAAAGGTTTCAGTGAATACGGCCGCATGGTCGTCGACACCGAGATCTTGGTTAAGTTTTGCCAGATCATTGGTGGTCGTTGCAGGCACCATTCTATCGACGACGCTGTTCGGAAAGCT
>DGOD01000037.1 GCA_002389265.1 Gammaproteobacteria bacterium UBA4475 | reverse complement strand
GGCTAGGCGCCCCCGGCTAGGTGCCCCCGGCTAGGTGCCCCCGGCTAGGTACTCCCGGCTGGACAGGCCTGTTACTCGCCATGCTTCTTGTGTAGGTGTGGCGTAGATGCACTATCCCCAGACTTCATGTAGCGTTGTTCTGTGCCGGAGCGAGTGACATTTTCATAGACACCATTATCTCGTTTCACCAACTTGGTAAATCCCAGGTTTTTCAAACCACTATTACCCACGGGTGTATTCGCCATCGGGGCGCTGGTAATGATTCGGCTCACTGGCTTTGACCCGTCCACAGCACCCAAAGCATGGCCACTCACCGCACAAACTTCCCCCCAAGTTTGTAGCTTATGAGTCATCGGGTGACTCACCTCAACGACTTCGCCGTTGTATTCACAGAAATAGTCGTAGCGTGGCATCACTGTCTCCTAAGCCGTTGGTCACCGATTCATCCATGAATCGGCGTCTATGGAGCTTCTACATTCAAGCTTTCACCTTCAGTCGGCGAGTCTAACGACCCACCAGACTACGAGAAATCAACTCTTTCATAATTTCTGATGTGCCACCGTAAATGCGTTGAATCCGGGCATCTACATAGGCTCTCGAAATTTTATATTCGCGCATATAGCCATAACCGCCGAAGATTTGTACACATTTGTCGGCGACTCGACCCTGCATCTCACTGGCAGCCAGCTTACACATTGAGGCCTCCGCGGGGGTCAATTCATCGTTGATATAGCGGGCAACATACTTCTCTACCAAGGCTTTGTTCAATTCAATTTCGGTTTTCATATCAGCCAGTACATAGCGCGTGTTTTGAAAACGTGAGATCGGCTCCCCGAAGGCTTTGCGCTCCAACGTATACTCAATTGTCGAATCCAACATGCCTTCCGCTGCTGCCACACAGCCAACGCCCAAAATCAGACGCTCTCGCGGCAGCTCGTTCATCAGATTTGCAAAACCTTTACCTTCACCACCGAGTGCCTGGTCAGCTGGAACGCGCATATCTTGGAAAAACAATTCAGAAGTATCGCCGGAATGCAGACCCATCTTCTCCAAATTCCGGCCGCGCTGAAAACCAGCCAACTGGGCATCAACCGTAAACAGCGTCATACCTTTCGCACCCTGGGTCGGGTCAGTCTTGACCGCCAAAACGATGACATCACAATGTTGACCATTGGTGATAAAGGTTTTCTGGCCGTTGACGACGTACTCGTCACCGTCTTTCACGGCGCTGGTCTTCATGCCTTGCAAGTCGCTACCCGCACCGGGCTCTGTCATGCCGATGGCACCCACACATTCACCACTGGCCATCTTTGGCAACCAATGGAGTTTTTGTTGCTCTGTACCCAGGTGCAAAATATAGGGCGCAACAATGTCGGAATGCACGGATACGGCAGAAGCCAAAGCGCCGTAGCCAAGCCGTGAAATTTCCTCAACGACGACGCAACTGAGCTCAAATGAGGCATCAAAACCACCGTATTCTGAAGGTAGGTCAACGCACAAAAAACCATTCTCACCAAGCTTGTTCCAGAGTTCACGAGGCCAGATTTCGGCCTTCTCCCATTTCTCGTAATCCGGTTCGACTTCTGCGTCCAGAAACTTGACCAGGTTTTCCCGGAATAGGGCTTTCTCGGCGGAACTCAACTGCACGACTTCACTCACGGCTTCTGCCTCTCTAGTTCAAAATTGTCATATTATTAACATCAAACGACGCGCATTCTAGGCGTTTAGCGCAAAGAATTCGACCGTCAACATAGATTTAGCATCTGGCAACTGCTCCATCCTCAGGACTTCAACCGCGCAATGAGTTCAGTTTGCTCATCGTCGGCCATCGAGAGTACCTGAAAGCCGGTGCGTTTGATGATGCCGCCAAAGCGTGCCTTCATGGCATCGATAACCTCTGTAGGCGTTCCAACCAGGGCGATAGTATGGAGAATTTCATCGCTGATCAGCGCCGCCATCTCAGCCGGCTGACGACGTTTATTTAGCTGATTGAGTTCCGTCTGTAGATCACCCCAGCCGTGAACTTCCAGCACTGGACGATAAGCCTCGGTGGAGCCATAGAAGGCAATTCTATCTCGAGCGACACCAATCGCCCGCTGAATAGACACTTCATCGATGCCAGTCGCGATGATCGGCGCATAGTCCAACTCGAATTCATCCAGTGTTCGACCACTGCGTCGCAATCCTTCCTCAATGGCGGGCAGCGTGACTTCACGAATATATTTTTCTGATGAAAATGGATGCATAATCATGCCATCGGCCACCTCAGCAGCAACGCGAGTCATGAGCGGCCCAGTCGCCGACAGATTGATTCTGGGGCGACCCGTCTGCACATCTTCTGGGATGAATGTCGATGGCATCAAGTTGTGAGTGTAGAATTCACTCACAAAATCCAATCGCTGACCCTCATACCAGCAATCATAAATCGCGTGCATTGCCTCGATAAACTCCCGCATTTGCTGTGCCGCCTTGTGCCAGGGCATGCTAAAGCGACGCTCAATATGGGGTTTGACCTGGGAGCCAAGGCCAAGCACTAGGCGACCACCTGAAAAAGCATTCAGGTCGTGAGCCAACATGGCCATCGTCATAGGATTACGTGAAAATGCCACGGCGACCGAAGTCACCAAATCCACAGTCCGGGAATGCTCGGCCGCCAGCGTCAATGCCAGGAACGGATCATGATTGAGTTCGGCGACGCGAATCCCATCGTACCCCATTGCCTCGAGGCGTTTGGTTTCTGCTACCACGTTTTGTAGCTTACCACTGATACTGGCATCCACTTTCATCCCTTGCTCCTTAGTTTCATGACCAGGCCAGCCTGCCTGACGGTCACCACTAGCATGCCAGCATTGCTCTCAGGAATCTAAGCTCGGCACTCCAATAGCAAGTATTTTTAGTACTGAGCGAATTATTCCGCAGATAATTCGACTATTTATCGCCATAAGTCACTATTTCTTCGGCGAATAAGGGTAAAATACCTTGAAATCTGCGCAGAAAACCCCATTAATAGCGCCTGCACGATAGCACCCTACATTTTGACCAACCCATCTGGAGAATTAAGTGGCACAACCCGCAATAACCTTGGACGTCTGGAAAGAACTCGCCATACACAATCAAATGTTGATTCATACTGTTACTGAAGCGCTGTCTATCGATCCAGACTGCGCCGATGAAGAACTCAAAGCTGCATTGGATGCTGGTGTCAAACGGATACAAGATGCGCAAACACTCGTTAGTGCGGGCGAAGAAAAAAACAAACTCGCCATCGCTGACATCGAAAAAAAGCGGCTTGTAACAGAGAATGCGAGACTCAGACTCGAAGCTGAGTTTAAAGAACTGACTGCCGAGAAAGAAAAAGTTGACGCTCTGCTTGAGGCCACCAAAAAGTCGGCTGCGGATGAAAGTACCAAGCTCAAAACTCAGCTGGAAGAGAAAACCAAAGCGCTCAAGACGATCAACACCCAACTCGGTGATACGCCACAGAATGTCACCAAGAAGCTTAAAGCGCTGAACAAGAAAAAGTTTGACGAGACGACTGCACGCCAGCGTGCGGAAGAGGAGCTTAAGGTTGCGAAGAAGGCTAAAAGCGAGCTCACAAAAGAGGCCAAAGCAGACACCGCTAAAATCGAAAAATTGATCGAGGGTTACAAGGCGTTGCAAGCCTACTGCGACAGCCAATATGATCAACTGAAAGCCTTGATTGATGATAAAGAATCGCTGGTGACACCACCTAAGTTGGACAACGAACTGCTGGGTATTGTCGAAACAGAAGAAAGCGCCTGATAAACCGTCTCTGTGCTATGGCGCCTTGGCGCCTGGCGCAGACTGACTATTACCGCGTTGAC
>DGOD01000003.1 GCA_002389265.1 Gammaproteobacteria bacterium UBA4475 | reverse complement strand
GACACCGTTGATCGGGTCATTATTTTCGCCAATCGGCGGGACGAGACTCGCTCACTGGAAAGCCGGCTGTATCGCCACGGAATCGACTCAGGGCTGCTCAGCGGTGAAGTCGTACAAACCAAGCGCATTCGGACCCTCGAACAATTCAAATCAGGTGAAATTAAAGTCCTGGTGGCCACTGACGTGGCGGGTCGCGGTATCCACGTCGACGGTGTGTCCCATGTGATCAACTACAACTTACCCGAAGACCCAGAAGACTATGTTCACCGCATCGGCAGAACCGGTCGAGCCGGCGCAATGGGTACCTCAGTCAGCCTCGCCTGCGAAGATGAATCATTTATGCTGCCCGCCATCGAGACCTTACTTGGCCAGGCATTCCGCTGCGAGCAACCGCCAGAGGCCTTATTGGAAGCGCTCCCTGCGCCTGTTCGCAAGGGTCGCGAAAAGCCGCCAATGGTGCCCAGCAGACCAACTAACAAAGGAAACCGTGGGCGTGGACACTAAACCGCCGCACCCACTATTATCGGCGCAGGACATTAGCGGCCTCGACGAGACCGTCAATACCCATCAATTTAACCCTAACGCCGTGCGTCATACACGCTCACTTGGCGACCTGGTGGGACTGAGCCATATCGGCGTGCACCTGGTCAGGCTCGAGCCGGGTCATGACTCAACCCAGTTCCACACCCACCATTGCGACGAAGAGTTTATTTATATCCTCTCCGGTCATGGTATTGCCGAAATAGGTGAAAGCCGCCATGAGGTAGGCCCAGGAGATTTCATGGGCTTTACGGTGGATTCACTAGCCCACAATTTGTCTAATCCCTACGCTGAGGACCTGGTTTATCTCATGAGTGGCGAGCGGAACAAAATCGATATCTGTGACTACCCGAGAATTAAACGGCGCATGCTCAGGGTTGACGGCAAGAAGCAATATACTGAATGGGACGACATCCACGACGTGCCTCAATAAACTCTGACCTGGAAAATTAACATGACTGGATTCGATCTAGAGCCTTCCACGAATGTCTTCGGCGAACCACTGGAACCCTGCAGCAATGATCCTATGACTGGGTTTTTTCGCGACGGCAGCTGCAATACCTGCACAGAAGATCATGGATCACATACGGTCTGCGTAGAAGTCACTGAAGCGTTTCTACAGTACTCAAGATTCGCCGGCAACGATCTTTCGACGCCCCACCCTGAGGCAGGTTTTGCCGGATTACGACCCGGTGATCGCTGGTGTTTATGTGCGAGCCGCTGGCTGCAGGCGCAAAGCAAAGGCATGGCGCCAAGGGTATTCTTGAATAATACTCACCTCAAGGCACTAGACATCGTGCCCATCGAATTGCTCAAGGCCCATGCGGTCGTCGTCAACTGACCCGAAATACTCGAGGAATAGCCCATGCCTGATCGACTCAAAAATAAGCGTGTACTGGTCACTCAATGTATTGACTATATGGGCCCGGCGATTACCCAGTTATTTACCCAAGAAGGTGCATTGATCGATGCCCGACCCGGTATCGTACCCGCCGCGGGCGCATTTGCCGAATATGTCAGCCAAAACGCCGATATCGATATTCTGGTGGCCAATCTCGCCCACGCCCCTTGTAACAGTCCAACTGCTGATATCCAAGACGCCGACTGGGAGGGCATGTTTGACACCATGGTGCACCCTTTGATGCGCCTGATTAGACATTTCGCACCGCTGATGGCCGAGCGCGGTCACGGTAAAATCGTCGCCATCACCAGCGCCGCACCACTTCGAGGCTTGCCTGGGTCGGCGGCCTATTGTGCCGCACGGGGAGCACAAAATGCCTTTATCCGCGCCACAGGCCTAGAGTTTGCGGCGGCCAACGTCCAGATCAATGCCATCGCTCAAAACTATGTCAGCAATCCAGAATATTACCCCGATGAACTGGTCGCCTCCGAGCGCTTTCAAAATCATCTGAAACGCAACGTACCTATTCGCCGAATCGCCAGAGCTGAGGAGTCTGCTGAGCTCGCGCTGTTTTTAGCGTCGAACAACAGCGATTTCATGGTAGGCCAAGTTGTGCCCTTTGCCGGTGGCTGGGCGACGAATACTTGATGCCGCGTCGCTGCCGGGCATCAACCACCAGCATTGCCCCCGAAGAGAGCAACCCACGATGAAACAATCAATCAAAGTCTGGCACATAGAGATTACGGATGCAGCGCGCATGCCCAAAATCTCAGCGCTCAGACCCTATTCCCTAAAAAAGCTAACCCGACCCTTACCCGAATTCAACCGGTTCCTTTATGTTGCTGTAGGCGCATCCTGGCAATGGTATATGCGCCTGACCTGGACTTATGACCAATGGCTCGCCTGTCTCAACCGACCTGGCGTAGAGACGTGGGTCGCCTATGACGAGGGTACACCTGTAGGCTATTTTGAGCTCGAACGACAAGCTGATGACTGCGTTGAAATCGCTTATTTTGGTTTGATCACCGATTTCATCGGCCAAGGTTTTGGCAAGGCCCTGCTGGAAGATGCCATCACCAATGCCTGGCGCTTAGGTGGTCGTAGAATCTGGTTGCACACCTGCTCTCTGGATCATCCACAAGCACTCAATAATTATCTCGCTCGCGGCTTCGAAATTTTTCACGAAGAAACAGTCATTGATGACTTGCCTGACGCACCAATTCAACCCTGGAATGGCGCCAACAAGTAGGACCACTCGACAGTGAGCTTGGCGCCTGCTATCAGCTCATCATGCCGATGGGCTTCAAATAGCCAAATTACAGCAAAAAAAAAGCGCTCTGAAAACAGAGCGCCGAAGGGGACTGGTTATAACACTATCTATCTGCTGACAACGAACTCGGGATAGGCCTCGACACCACACTCACCGATATCAACACCCTGGTATTCTTCTTCTTCGCTGACTCGAATACCCACTGTCATCTTAAGAATCAACCAAACCGCAAGACTCATCGCAAACACCCAACCGAAGATGGTCGCGGCCCCAATCAATTGACCACTTAAGAGCGCACCATCGTTAGTCAGGGGTACCAGCAACAGACCTAACAAACCACAAGTACCGTGAACCGAGATGGCGCCAACGGGGTCATCGATTTTTAACTTGTCCAGCCCGATGATAGAAAATACGACTAACACGCCCCCAAGCCCGCCAAATAAGGTTGCCTGCAGCGCAGTAGGTGTCGAAGGTTCTGCTGTAATCGCCACCAACCCAGCCAATGCCCCGTTGAGCAACATGGTTAAGTCGGCCTTACCAAACAATGATCTGGCGGTGATCAGCGCAGCCATCGCCCCGCCCGCTGCTGCAGCGTTAGTATTCAGGAACACCATAGCGACTGAGTTGGCACTGGCGATATCACCCAGTTTAAGCACCGAACCACCATTAAAACCAAACCAGCCCATCCACAAAATGAAGGTACCCAGCGTCGCCAGTGGCAAGTTAGCCCCGGGGATGGCGTTAACTTGTCCGTTTTTACCATATTTACCCTTACGTGCGCCCAGCACCAGGACACCGGCTAAGGCCGCTGCTGCACCCGCCATGTGTACGATGCCCGATCCAGCAAAGTCAGAGAAACCTAGATCACCCAGTGTGTACAAGCCAAATACAGAACTGCCACCCCAAGTCCATGAACCTTCCAGAGGATAAATCAGACCCGTCATGACGACGGCAAATCCGAGAAACGCCCAGAGCTTCATTCTTTCTGCGACCGCACCCGACACGATCGACATGGCAGTCGCTACGAAGACAACCTGGAAAAAGAAGTCTGACGCATTCGAATAGACCGAGCCGCCGGCAAACCCAGCTTCGCGAGACTCAGCCAGGACTGTCTCGGTCAGGACTTCAGCACTGGCGGCGCCATCAAGCTCAATGCCCGACAACATAAATCCACCGCCATACATGATGGCATAACCGCAAACGAGGTACATGATGCAGGAGATCGCAAATAGCGCGACGTTTTTCGTCAAAATCTCCGCTGTATTTTTCGACCGGACCAGACCCGCCTCAAGCATCGCAAAGCCGGCCGCCATCCACATGACGAGCGCGCCACAGACAAGGAAATAAAACGTATCTAACGCGTATTGAAGTTCTAAGGTTTGATCCACAATGAGCCCCTCCAGGTTCTTTTAAAAATTAACTTTGATGGCGTTGACACAGCAAGGTTGATGCCAAAAACTGGAAGGTATATTTAACACACTGTTTTACATGGATTTATTAGATGAGCTCTGGGGATATCGGACAACTATCGCCCACCTAAGGGGCGCGTTCAACCTGACGCCACTAGGAAAGCTAAAGTTAACGCACTAATTTGAGGCGATGCCCCAAAGACGTGCGCTATTTTGTCGCGTCAAGCGGATAAGCTTGGGATGGTAGCCACACTACGAGGTCTGGCCAAACAAAAATCAGCCCAAGACCCAGCAACTGAAGTAAGACAAAGGGTATGACACCCCGATAAATGGTCGCCACTGAGATACCAGCTGGCGCCACGCCCTTCAGGTAAAAAATGGCGAAGCCCACGGGCGGCGTCAGGAACGATGTCTGCAAACAAACCGCAAACAGCACCGTGAACCACACCAGATCAAAGCCCAGTGTCGACACCACAGGACTCACCAACGGCAAAATAATTAACGTGATTTCGATCCAATCGAGAAAAAACCCCAAAATGAAGGTAAATAACAGAATCGCGATCACGATACCCGTTGGCTCAAAGGGTAGGCTTTGAAGGACTCGGGCGATCAACTCATCGCCACCGAGTCCTCGAAGAACCAAGGAGTAGGCCGTGGCCCCAAGGAATATGGCAAAAATATAGGCTGTGGTTCGTGTGGTTTCGTTCAGCACCTGACCCAGCACTTGAGCACTCAACTGCCGATTAAACCAGGCCAGTAGTGTTGCGCCACAGGCGCCAACACCGGCGGCTTCCGTCGGCGTGGCAATGCCAAAAAATATCGAGCCTAAGACTGCGATGATCAATGCCGCTGGTGGCAGGATCGCCAAAAACACATCCAGCACCAACTTCGCATTTACCGGCTGATGATCTTTAGGCACCGGCGCAGCATCGGCATTGATGTAGGCATAAATCAGTATATAAGCCACGAACAGTGAACCCAGCATGAGGCCAGGTATTAATGCGCCAAGAAACAAGTCTCCCACAGGCATCGCTAATCGATCCGCCATCAACACCAGCATAATACTGGGGGGAATCAAAATCCCCAGGGTTCCCACAGCACAAACCGTACCGACCGCGAGTTCAGGCTTATAGTTCAGGGCCAGCATTTGCGGCAAACCCAGCAAGGCCAACAATACGACAGAAGCGCCAATAATGCCTGTTGAGGCCGCCAACAGTATGCCAATGAGCGCAACCGTCACCGCCATACCGCCACGGATACCACCGAACAAACGCGCAACATTAATCATCAAGCGCTGGGCAACACCCGAACGATCGAGCATCAAGCCCATAAAGACAAACATGGGAAGTGCCACCAACACCCAGTTGTTCATGATGTCCCAAATCCGATCCACCACCAGCGTACTGTAGTCCCAGCTGACAAAGACAGGCAGGCCCATATCCACTTGGGCGATGATGCCCAACGCTGTGAAGACAACGGCGAGCCCCCCCAAGACCCAAGCGACCGGAAAACCGGAGAATATCAGACCGATGAAAGCCATAAACATCAGGACTGATAAAACGTCACCCGCCGACATTAAACGCTCTCCATGTCGCCAGCGACGGTGGATGCCTGACGCTCGCCCGGCCAGCCGAACAAGTAGCAACTCACCCGACTCAAGCGGGCGATAGTCGTGACCAGCAGTAACATAAAGCTTAAAGGTAGACAGGCCTTGATCAGCCAACGATAACCTAGACCGCCAGGCGCTTGCGAGACCTCGCTGTTGGCATAGGAATAGCCTACCAAGGGCACCGCGGCACAGAGCACAAGGATAATAAATGGCAACAACAACAAGAGAATACCGTACCATTCAACCCATGCTTGAGTCTGTGGACTGAGTCGTTCGCGCACCACATCGACCCGTATGTGAGAGTCAGAACTATAGGCAACCGACAGACCAAATAAAAAGCCGATAGCGTACAGATGCCACTGGATCTCTTCAAACTCAATCCGACCCTCGCTGAAAAGATAGCGCATGACAACATTCAGAACGATCACGACCAGCAGTACCAGCCAGACAACAGACAAGTACCGACCAAATCGACTCACCGCGTTATCTACTCGGCGCGAAAACCTTGTATGGGGTAATAGCAGCATCGATTAAAAGTCTCTCGGCAAATAGGCGTTGTCTTTCCAGAGCCGGTAGGTCTTAAGAAATTTTTTCTGCGAAGCCCAAATTTTCGCGAACTCAGCATCTTTGTCTGCCTCCTCCTGCATTACCTCGTTAGTCACGAGCTGCAATTCTTTGAGTATTGGCAGGGGGAACTTCATCGGCGTCACACCCTTGGCTGAGAAGCCCGCCATCACTTTACCCTGCAGGGCTTCACCGCGGGACAAGTTGCGAATTACGCCAGCGGCACAAGCCATTTCAATCATCGCCTGATCTGCGTCGGGTAATTGATTCCAAACCGCCTGGTTCACCACCAAGTGCGCAGCTGTAAAAGTCTGGTGCCAGCCGGGAAAATAATTATATTTTGCTACCCGGTCGAAGCCCAACATTTGATCAACCACCGGTAGCGAATATTCTGTGGCGTCAATGGCGCCCTTTTCCAGTGCCTGGAATATTTCGCCACCGGGCAGCATGGTGACGGACGCACCAAGCTTCTGTAAGACAACCCCGCCAAGTCCGGCAAAGCGAATTTTGAGTCCACGAAAGTCATCCAATGAGTCGATGGTATGCCTGAACCAACCCGCGGTTTCTGGACCGATGATACCGCACAGAATTGGGTGTACCTGGTGAGGCGCGTAAAGAGCCTCAGTCAAAGCCTGACCCTCATCATCATAGTACCAGGCAGTAAACTCCCAAGGCTCCATACCAAACGGTACAGCAGACACCAGAGGCGTCGCCGGAATCTTGCCCGAGTCGTAACCCAGCCATGTGTAGCCCGCCGGGATCTTATTATCTCGCACACCTTCGGTGATACTGAATACAGGTAGCAGCATCCCTGGCTCAAAGACCTGAAATTGGATACGCTCAGCAGAGGCTCGCGCCAGGCTCGTTGCGACGTGCAGAATGTTGTCCCCTAACGCCGGCAAGTTGGTTCCAAACGCAACGGGCACCCGCCAATGAACCTCGGCAAGTTCAGAACTCT
>DGOD01000171.1 GCA_002389265.1 Gammaproteobacteria bacterium UBA4475 | reverse complement strand
GCTGATGACGTGCTGTTGATGACCATGAAATCCCAGCATACCGAAGCGGCGCTGGAGAGCCTCGCCATCGTGGCACCGCCTGATTTACCCATTATTTGTGCGCAGAATGGCGTCGCTAACGAGGCCATGGCGGCCCGCAAGTTTCGCCGAGTCTACGGCATGCTGGTGATGTTGCCCGCTACCCACTTGGTGCCCGCCGAAGTCCTGCACCATGCCAGCGGTATCGGCGGCGTGCTGGACGTAGGCCGTTATCAGTCTGGTGTCGATAGCTGTATTCAGGAGGTGGCAGAAGACGTCACTCGAGCCGGCTTTCTGTGTGCCGCTGATCCACGGCCCATGCGTTGGAAATATGCCAAACTTCTGCAGAATCTCGGCAACGCGTTTCAGGCGGTCTGTTCGCCAGGCCCCCACGACCGCGATGTGATGTCATTGGTGCGCCAGGAAGCCCTCGCCTGTTATGCCGCTGCCAACATTGACTGCGCGACTAAAGAAGAGGTCAAGACGCGCCACAGTGTCATTACCATGGGTTCCATTGACGGCATCGAACATGGGGGTGGCTCCTCGTGGCAAAGCCTGTCGCGAGGCACCGGCGATATCGAAGCCGACTATTTGAATGGCGAAATTTGCCTGCTTGGCCAGCAACAGGGTGTCCCGACGCCGGCCAACGAGGTGCTGCGCTATTTGGCGAATCAAGCCGCTTATCATCGCACTGCGCCAGGCCAGTTCAACGCAACCCAGATCACGGCCATGATTGCTGAGCTAGCTCACTAGCTTGCCATTCATCATCGCGATGGCGGCATCAATGGCCTGACTGAGGCTGTCAGCGTTCGCCAGATTTTTGCCCGCAATATCAAAGGCCGTACCATGATCCACCGAGGTCCGAATAAACGGTATACCCATGGTGGCCGTAATGCTGTCGGCAAAATTATGCATCTTGATGGCGATATGACCCTGGTCATGATACAGCGCCAGAACCGCATCAAACTCGCCGTTAACCGCCCGATAAAAGACTGAATCTGCCGGGTAGGGCCCGACCACATCCAGCCCCAGCGTGCGGGCCTCGGCAACCGCCGGGGCAATCTCGTCGATCTCCTCTCGACCGAGCATGCCACCCTCGCCGCCATGAGGATTTAGTGCGGCCACTGCGATTTTCGGTGGCCGCCCACACCAACGGCTGAGGCTGTCGTGGGTCAATTGCAGCTTCTCCACTAAAACCGGCCGGCGCACGAAGGCCACCGCTTCCGCCAAAGACTTGTGCGTGGAAAGGTGCGCGACTTTCAGGCCCTGGGTCATCAACAGTGTCGCCGTGAGCCCAGCACCGGTCATCCGCGCCAGGATTTCCTGGTGCCCGATGTCGCCCACATAGCCCGCTGCATGAACCGCTTCCTTGTTGATGGGACAGGTGACTAGCCCCTGAATTTGGCTCGCCAGGGCAAGATTCACGGCGCTTTCAAAATATTGTACCGCCGCGTGACCACAGTCCGGCGAGACCGCACCCATAACCAGTTGACCCGCATCGAAGGCATAGGCCTCAAGAACTTGAATCACGCCGGCTTGTAGCTGCAGGTCATCAATATCCGTCATTTTGCGCAACGGCAACTGAATTCCGGTCTGGTCCATCGCCAGCCGCAAGCAGGCGATGTCGCCAATCACAAAGGGCTGCGCCTGGGCATACACTTCGGGCCGGATCAAGGTCTTGACGCAAATTTCAGCGCCAACTCCTGCAGGATCTCCCATGGTAATGGCAAGTCGCGGTTGCATCGCTGGTGACATTGGGCGCTCCTGAGAGAGATCTGTGAGACTAACGCTCGCCACGCAAATACTCAGCGGTCAGCGCAGGCGCCTGCATGGGAATAAAGTGTGTCAATTCGGGTAGATACACATCCCGCGCATTCGGCATCAACGACGCCAGTCCCGGAAAAGTGGGGGAAAGACTGAAATCCATTTTTGTTCGATCGCCCTCTTCTCGCCGCGCCCGCAGGANNCACCAAACCGTATTCACAATAATCATGCAGTACGGCTTCGTCCCAGACCGCAAAGCTGCCGCGCCCGACAAAGTTCGCGAACATCGCCTCGGCATTGGCAAAGTGATTTCGTCGCTTTGCGACTGGGTGGAGCCCGGCGGCATCAAGGAAGCTGGTGTGCGCAGCAGCGCGATCCTCATAAGAGGCCGGATCCATAATCACCGGATCAATCAGCAGCAAACGTTCAAATCGATCAGGCAAGCGGGCGGCAGCATGCACGAGGCAATGTCCACCCATGGAATGTCCGGCACCAACGAGTCCACGCAAGTCCAGCGTTTCGATAAAGCCCACGAGGTCATCACCAAAGGTATCCCAGCTAATCGGGCCTTGGTTATCACTGCGACCATGGCCGCGCATATCCAGCGCAATCACATGCCGGTCGGGTAAATGGGTAACCGTCTGATCCCAGCAACGGGCATGAAAGCCTGTAGCATGTACCAGCAGCGTGGTCCCCTGCGCAGCGTGAGCCGCACCCCATTCAAACCAGCAAAGGGTGACATCTCCGACGCGGCTATAGTGTTCTGTACATTGATTCATTGACGACTCGACTATTAATTTCATTGTTGGGTGGTCAATCCCCATAAACGACCGTGCCAGAGGATCCCGACAGACGTGACCCAAACCCCGGCGACGCTAATCAGCAAGCTGGCCAAAGGGCCAAAAGCACCCGCACAATAACCCATCAACAACGCCCCGAAGGGCATGCCACCAAGGGTCGCCAGGGAAAAAACTGACATAACTCGTGACCGCGCATTCTCTGGTGCCGCCTCCTGCATGATCGTGCGGCCCATACTCATGGCCACACCACCGCTCATACCCCAGAAAAACAACGCCGCCAGATAACCCATAAAGGGCAGATGGAAGGCGCCAACACCCAAGGTCAGCCCCCCTGTGAGCATGGATAACAACATAGCCCGCCCCTGTCTGGCAATACCGCCGCGGACAATCAACAGCACTAACATCGTGATGGTGCCAGAGCCGAAGGCAGCAAAGGTCATGGATATTTCATTGGCACCACCCTGGTAGATATCGCGGACTATCAGCGGGTTCAGTACCGAAAAAGACCCGCCAAAGAAAAACGCCACAGCCAACAAGATGATCAATGCCGGGAGCATACGATCGGAATCCAGTACCAACCTCAAACCAGCAAACAGTTGCTGGCGCGTGGACTGCCCCGGCAGCGCTGCTAGAACCACGCCTGGTACCAGCTTCCAGATCGTCAACATCCCGGCCAAAACGATAACCGCTTGGACCAGCAGGATCATCACCGGCCCAGCATTGTCCGCCTGACTCGCCAAAAAATAACCCAGAAGCTGCGCCAGAAACGTCAGGCCCATGGTAAACATCACGGTCTGTTGAACTTCTCCTCCCGCCACGCGGTTCAGCAGTCCGTCTCGAGCCGGCTGCACAAACGCCGTCACAACGCCCATCAACAAGGCATAGACGATAAGTATGCTGTAGGACAGGCCATCCAGACTCAGGGCCAGCGCCAGCCCCAGCATTGGCAAGGCGGCGAGCAAATGTCCCAACAACAGGATTTTGCGAGCGTCCATGCGATCGGCGAGGACCCCGCCAAAAAGAATCAGGAAGATGGCCGGCAACTGGGTGCACATTTGTGCCAGACCCAAACGTTCAGCCCCTTCATGGAGCTGCACCACCACCAACCAGGGAAACAGAATGGTTTGCATACCCATGG
>DGOD01000261.1 GCA_002389265.1 Gammaproteobacteria bacterium UBA4475 | reverse complement strand
ATGCTAGGGCTATGGCGTTAATGCTGAGAGACGCGCACAACTCTTGTGGATTACTTGCCGAACCGACGCTCACGCTGTTGATAGACCCGCAATGCTCGCCAGAAATCAATCATTCGGAACGCAGGCCAGTAAACTTCGGTAAAGTAGAGCTCCGAATAGGCGCTCTGCCAGAGCAAGAACCCAGACAGACGCTCTTCGCCTGAGGTCCGAATGATCAGATCAGGGTCTGGAATACCATCAGTGTAGAGGTATTGGCCAAAACGCTCCTCAGTGATCTCGGCCACTGTCAGCGTACCGGCTTCAATCTCGGCCGCCACTTTCTTGACCGCGTCAATGATCTCGGCTCGCCCACCGTAGCTGATGGCGATGTTCAGCTGAAAACCATCATGGTCTTGGGTCAAGGCCTCGAGCTTGATAATTTCTTGAACCATTTCTGCGGACAGGTCATCGCGCCGCCCAATCACCTTAACCCGCACCCGCTCACTCATGATTGCCGGATCAACCTGAAAATGCTTCAGCTTGCGCATGATCAGATCCATCAGGTAGTCCACCTCTTCCGGACTTCGATTGAAGTTTTCCATGGAAAAAGCGAACAGCGTGACAATTTTGATATCAAGTCGCCAGCACCAGCGCAGAAAATCTTCGAGCTTATCGGAGCCCGCGCTGTGCCCTTCTATGGTATTGGTGAAGCCTTTATCCCTGGCAAACCGCCTGTTTCCATCGACGATCAGGCCAATATGATGGGGGCGTGGTCCGGCATTGACTTGACGCCAGAGCAGTTTTTCGTAGAGCTTGTAGAAAATCGCAGGCACGTTCATTGATGAGGGTTCACTGAATACAAGCACGGATTATTCCAGACTGCCGACAAACCGCAACCTCTATTATCACAATCAGTATCGGGATTTCATTTCTACTCTGAGCATTGCCACTCATGACGTGCGGCGGCGAGCATTGATCGCAGGCATCGACCGCCACCGGGTTTTGCACTTTCAACTTGGTAATGGCCTACAAACATGGTTATGATCGACTCTCGAACGCCGCAGCCTGGAGCACTACATGTCTGAGTCTACACTACAGAGCCAACCCCAGAAACGTCCAGCCAGCCCTATCGCTGGCGTTGATTATCCACCGAAATTTGAGTCGGTGACCGAAGAACGCCGAGAGCGCAAACGCAAACTGACGGCAGCACTACGACTGTTTGGGCGCCTAGGATTTGATGAAGGTGTCGCTGGGCACTTCACGGTTCGTGACCCAGAGCATACTGATCAGTTTTGGGTCAATCCGTTTGGACGCTCATTCAAACAGATGCGCGTCTCTGACCTGATCCTGGTTAATCATGATGGTGATATCGTCCAGGGTTCCGGACGCTTGAATGCCGCCGCATTTGCCATCCACTCACAAATCCACAAGCATCTGCCACATGTGACAGCCGCCGCCCATACCCATTCTCTCTACGGCAAAGCCTGGGCTTCTCTGGGGCGCCTGCTTGACCCTCTGACCCAAGACGCCTGCGCTTTTTATGGCGAGCATGTGTTATTCGACGATTTTACCGGTGTCGTACTCGACACCTCTGAAGGCAAACGCATCGCCGCGGCCCTTGGCACCAAAAAGGCAGCGATATTGCAAAATCATGGCTTACTCACAGTGGGCCAGACCGTCGACGAAGTCGCATGGTGGTACATCACCATGGAACGCTCGTGCCAGGCGCAACTGCTCGCCGAAGCCGCAGGCACGCCCAAGCTCATTCGTCCCGAGATCGCTGAATTGACTCAACGCCAGGTCGGTTCCGCTCCCGGGGGTTGGTTCAGCTTCCAGCCTCTCCACGACGTCATCTGCGCCGAACAGCCAGATATGTTCGACGAATAAAATCATGGCAGGTGTTTCGCGCAACGAAGCACCTGCCTATTCGGTAAACGGCTGCGCCCACTGATCACTGAACACCAGTTTATCCAGTGGTCGACGGCTGATCGGCCCATGACCTTTCAACACGGGGTAACCGATGGGTACGTGCGCACAGGTGTACCAGTCTGCAGGAATATCCAGCAATGCTTTCACTGCCTGTTCCTTGTGACACAACAAGGTGGTGAGCACGCAGCCCAACCCTTCTGCTCGACAAGCCAACATGACGTTCTGCACCGCGGTATAAACGGAGCCACCACCGACAATCGAGGGTCGCCCAAGACCGCTGTCGGTGATGGCCATGTAATCCGGGTTAAAGCAGAATACAAGAATGACCGGTGTTTCCGCCATATGACTGGCCAGATAGTCGCCGGCTTTAAGCATTTTTGCCATTTGCTCACGGGCGGCATCTCGCATCCCTGGCATTGCGGCAATATGACCCTTGCTATACTCGTGCCACTCCGCGTGATAAAGGTCACCCAAGCCTTGCTTCAAGGCCGGTTGTTTCACTGCAACGATTCGAAACGGCTGAACGTTGCCCCCGGTCGGAGCCCAAGCCGCAGCCTGCAACACTCGCCCAAGCACCTCCGCAGGCACCGCGTCCGGCTTCAAACGCCGGACCGCGCGTAAGGTACTCATCGCTTCGTATAGATCGACCATATATTCTCCGTTTCATCGATAATCATTATCGGTAGCCATCAAGGGCTGTCAGACCGCAATGAACCCGCTCGGTGGCTAATGCCACCTGCGTGCACATCGGCGCTCGATACTTAAAAAGCTTGGCAGTGATTGTCAGCTTTATCCGCTTGGCATCTATGCCTTTACTTATCCATCCAGATTTCTACAATGTACCACCGCTTTACCACCCGAGCCACTATGACCCATCATGCTAGCTTCACTGCATTTAGAACCGTTGCGGATAAAGCCCGGCTCGACGACCCCAGCCTGTTGATCGGCAACTCGAAGATGCCTCGTTCGCGCAAGCGCTTGGTCAACAGCCTACAGGTCTACGGTTGGACAACAGACACCTTTTTAGAATTATTTGGCGTCTCATGGCTCGACCACGGCTGGGTAGATTTGACATTTAAAAAGCCGACGTACAATGGTAGCAAGATGGAACTCGTCATCGCGAAACGTAAGGGCGGTGAGTTCAAGGTTATCAATGAGGATAAAGATATCTGTTTAAAGGGTAATGTGGGGCTTGGCGAGGCTCCCTGGCTCGCTAAAATCAAACAAACCCGACTGACCAAGAGCCTGCCTCAAGCCGAGCCTCGTACGGAACTAACCCTGGCCAGTGCCCCGTTAAGGCGGTCACTTATCCCCATGAGCATGACGCATTCGCGGCAAGACAACGAAATCTATATCGCCGGGACCCAGGGCCATGTGCTGCCGGTCTACATGGGCAAACAAGCTCGTTGCCACCCGATTTGGCTCGCCAGCCGCCTCACCGAACTGCTGCAGCACTCCTACCGCTATGGGCCCGCCATTCATACTCACAGCCATATTCAGCACCTAGCACCCGCCTACGCAAGCCAAACCTTCACGGTGACAGGCTATTGTCAGAATGCCTATGAGCGCAATGGTCATCACTATATTGAGAACGACGGTTCAATCTGGGCAGAAGACGGCACCGAAGTCACCCGCCTGCGCCATAGCGCTATATTCAAGTTGAAGGACGCTGATAACCCGTAGCCAAGACTCAACTCTGGGCTTGATCCGCTCCCGGCAGCTCCGCCATCAAATCGGCAATTCGAGCTTCACCGGACCGGGTTTGAGCGCCCATCGCCAACGCCGATCGCATATTGGCTTGGGCCTCAGGTAACCGCAAAGTCTGCTGAAACAAATAAGCTTCCTCCAGCAACCCTTCTCGCATCGCTGGCTCCGCATTCACCACAGAGGCTTTGGCCAGGGCTACAGCACCTTTCGGCCAGCTCGCAATTCGGCGGGCCAGTCGATCAACGAAGTCATCCATGGCTTGCGTGGTGTCGAAAATACGATTCAGATAGCCCCAACGTTCTGCTGTTTCAGCATCCAGGTCATCGGCACCCAGTATCACTTCCATGGCGCGATTACGGCCAATCAGGCGCGGTAACTGTTGAGTCCCACCACCGCCTGGAAGGATCCCCAAGGGAACCTCCATTTGATTGATCACGGTCTGTCCCCTAACCCCAAAACGCATATCGCAAGAGGCAGCAAATTCGTTGCCGCCGCCGCCCACGCGCCCAGCCAGCTTGGCAATAGTCGGCTTGTTCATGGTCCGCATCAGCTCACACATGCCGTGGAAAGCGCTCAGTTCACTAGCCTTGGCTGGTGGCTCGTCAATCGGGAAGGTCAAAATAACTTCGATGTCAAAATGGGCGATAAAGAAATCCGGGTCAGCGCTCTGCATCACCACTACCCTGACATCTTCGTCCACCGCCACCGCCGCCGTGAAGGCGACGAGGTCTTGATAAAGGGCCAGCGTCATCACATTCACAGGGGGATTCTTGATCGTTGCTACCAGCACACCATCATTCAGCTGGGTCGAAATCGTCGCATAGATATCCTGCATGTTACGTCTCTCCTTATTTAGCGTTGCTGAGCAGCTTACTATCCACTGAACCCGCCTCTACGACTTGCTGCATTTGGCCGAAGCGGCGCGCACGACGATAGGGGTAAACGTCCAGCACTCGCTCACGGCGAATGTTGTCTTGCAGCTCTTCCCAGTATTCGGCGGTAAACAGGTCCCCATGGTATTCACAAAAAATATCTTTTAACTTCCCCGAATGGAACAGAAAATTTTTAAATTCTTCTGGAAAGACATCATTGGCCGCAACGCTGTACCAAGGTTCAGAAGCCATCTCGTCTTCCGGATAGCGGGGCGCGGGAATTCTCCGAAAGTTAACATCGGTCAAGTAACAGATCTCATCGTAGTCATAGAAAACGACTCGACCATGGCGCGTCACACCAAAGTTCTTGAGCAGCATATCTCCAGGGAATATATTCGCGGCGGCCAGCTGCTTGATCGCATTGCCATACTCGTCTAACACTTGATGCAACTCGAAGTCGCTTTTATCTTTGATATAAAGGTTGAGCGGCGTCATACGTCTTTCCGCATACAGATGACTGACGATCACATGCTCTTCGGTTAGTGTCACAGACGATGCGGCAACCTTCTGTAACTCAGCTAAAAGCTCCTCAGAAAACCGTGAGCGCGGAAAAACGAAACTGGAAAATTCCTGAGTATCCGCCATGCGACCGACCCGATCATGGGTTTTTACCAAATAATAAGCGTCTCTGACCTGCTGTCGAGTCACTGACTTAGTTGGTGAAAACTTGTCCCTGATGATTTTGAACACCAATCGATAAGACGGCAGCGTGAAGACCGTCATCACCAAGCCCTTAATGCCATCGGCCAGTACGAATTGGTCTGTGGAATTTTCGAGATGATTGAGAAAGCCACGATAAAATTCAGTCTTGCCGTGTTTATAGAAACCGATCGCTGTATACAGCTCCCATGGCCTTTTGTTTGGCAGCAACTCATGCAGGAACTTTACGAGCTCGTTAGGATAATCAGTGTCAACCATGAAATAGGCGCGGGTAAAGCTAAAAATAATACTCAGCTCACTATCAGTCCAAATGACGGTATCCACATATAGCGACGGCGGCTCTCCACCAATACCCTGATGATTATGAATAGGTATGGCGAGGGGAAATAGATGTTCACCAACCGCCAATCTGCCTACCAGGTAAGCACCCTTATTGCGATAGAAAATAGGCTTCAGCATATCAAAACGAAGCTCCAACGGCCGTCGCAGCAACGGAATTGAAGCTTGCATTGCGGCCACCATCTGCTTGATACAATTGGCCTGATCAAACCATGGGATACTAAAGCCGGCGCCATCCAGCACTTGCTTAAGCAATTCACCCAGGTCATTCGACGGCCCATACTGCCAGGCGAGCTGCGCATCAAACAAGGGTTTGGCGCGATCAATGACATCCACAAACGCGCACTCACTAAAGAGATATTGGTCGGGCCAGGTACGTCGAAATACCGTATTAAAAACAGTCTCGGCCAGGTCGGCATCTGGGCGCCCGCGAATCAGACTGACGTATTCTTGCTTGATCACTATCCAGTCAGCCAAGGTCACCCACGCAGGGTCAATTCGCTCACCCAAGGAAGCAAGAGTCTGGCGGGTCGCAATATTGTAGAGTTTGATGCGCTGAGTCGCCGCACTTTGGGTTGCACGCCAGTCTGCCTGCTCGAAACGCACTCGAGCCCCTCGGGTAATCTGAATAAATTCGCGCCGATAAGCATCGAAGCCGTCCAGAATCAACCGCGCGATGTTGTTCGCCTGATGTTTCTCAATGCCCATTGGAGCCTAAATCCTATTGTATTCCACGAAACACTCTCTATAATGGCCCTACCAAATTGGTCTTACCAATTTGGTAGGGCCATTTCGGTATGACCATTTTCCATATGAGCAAGCCGGCATAACCAACTCGATATAGCCACTTACCCACACATTAAAACGATATCTGCTGATGACCCTATCCAGTGACGAAACCCATAGCAAGTCCCGCGCAGAGGAAATCTGCGATATTTTGCGCGATGAGATTCTCTGCGGCCAATATCGGCCAGGCGAACGCCTGCCTTCTGAGCGAGATCTCGCCGCCCGTTTCACCACCAACCGCGGCGCGATCAGAGAGTCTTTAAAGAAGCTCGAACAACTCGGCATTGCGGCCATTAAGCCGGGCGGTGTCAGAGTCGTAGCGGTCCAAGAAGCTTCATTATCGATTTTGGGCCCCCTACTCGATCTTGAGGACGTGCCGAATGAAAGGCTCGTTGGCCACGTACTGGAAGTCCTCGGCGCCCTCATCGCTCAATCGGCAGGCTCGGCGGTCGAGGCTGCGACTGTCGAAGAGCTCGAGCAGATGCAGGTCTTGGTGGAGACCATGACCCTCGCTGTGGAGGATGCTGATGCAAGTCAAGAACACTGGCGGGAGCTGGCTCGATTATTTGCCAGCATCAATAACAACCTGGTTCTGCATCTCATACTCAACGGTCTGAAAACCCAATTCGTCTCACGTATGACCGGACTAGGCCTGGAGGTCAAACTACCGCTGCAGCAAAATATCGAGAACCTGAGGCAGCTGGCGCAAGGCATCGCCATTCAAGACTCGGAAGTGGTGAGCCTCGCCATCAATCGCCATTTTGCGTCGCTGAGAACCTGCGTTCAGCAGGCCTTGCTCTCAACGATCGCCGCCTCAGACAGTACACGCTCAAGGAGCCCTGCCGATGTCTAATCTGATCAAAGCCCTATTAACCGTAACAGCGCTCTTTATTGCTGTCGTCATGGCCTACGGCATCGTCATCACAGCCCCGACGCCAGCGCAGGTTGAACCCGACGAGATTGCCACCGCCATTCGTACTCAGGTCGTCGAGAAACAAACGGTACAGATGACCGTCAGGTCTCAGGGCAATGTGGAACCGCTGACCGAGAGCGAACTCATTCCCGAAGTCTCGGGCAAAATTAAGTGGATTTCGCCTAAGCTCGTCGCCGGCGGCTACTTTGAAGCAGACGAGGTTTTGCTGCAAATAGACGACCGTGACTATCGATCAATGATTCAGCGTGGCCAGGCGGTATTGTCCAGAGCCCAGGCTGAAGATGAACACGCTCGCTTTGAGTTTCAGCGACTCGAAGAACTGGTGAAAAAGCGACTCACCAGCCAGTCCACCCTAGAGGGCGCATTGCGCGCGCAACGGATTGCCGCTGCGGCATTGAAAGAGGCCGAAGTGAATCTTGCTCAGGCACAACGTGACCTGCGGCGAACAGAGTTAAGGGCACCCTATACTGGCCTCGTGAGAAGTAAAAAAGTTAACCAGGGGCAGTTTATCTCTCGGGGCGCTACGGTGGCTTCGGTATATTCTGCAGAAACCGTCGAAGTTCGCATTCCCCTCGCTGATAGCCAACTGGCTTTTCTTGATATCGCTCTTGGCCAGCGTGGGAGCCTACCGGTAGAGGCTCAAGCAAATGTGACACTCAGCACCCAATACGGTGGTCAGTACTATGAATGGTCCGGCAAACTGGTGCGCACGGAAGCTGAAATCGATGCCCGTAGTCGCATGGTTAATGCCGTAGTTCGGGTCGATAATGATCGCACCAGCGGTCGACCGCCCTTGCCAGTGGGATTGTTCGTCAACGCTGAGATCGACGGTCGCACTGTCAACGATATTATCGTGTTACCCCGCGCCGCCATTCGCAATCAAGCACAAGTATTGGTGGTCGATGCCGATAACCGACTACGCTACCGCAACGTCGAGTTTTTGCGTTTCGATCGCGACCAGGTCTACATCAAAGGGGGATTGGAATCCGGCGAAGCCGTCAATCTATCGCCGATCCAAACTGTGATTGATGGCATGCGGGTCAAGCTTGCCATGAACGACACCAGCCCATTGACCAGCGGGATTCAATGACATGCATAGAGCCATAGAATGGTTTGTTGATAATCCGGTCGCCGCGAATCTGATGATGTTAATCTTTTTGGTGGGCGGCGTGATGAGCATGTTCAGCATGCACAAGGAAGAGTTTCCCAATATCGAACCCGGCATCGTTCAGGTGAACATTCCTTATCTCGGTGCTGCGCCAGAAGAAGTGGAGCAGGCGGTTTGTATTCGAGTGGAAGAAGCCATTGAAGGCGTGGATGGGATGGACAAGGTCCGCAGCTATGCGTCAGAAGGCATGTGCACGGTGATCATTGAGCTCAACCAGGACGCCAACTACAACGGGGTGCTGAATGAGATCAAGAGTAAAATCGACGGCATTTCGACGTTTCCCAGAGAAACCGAAAAGCCGATTATCGCCATGATGCAATTCCGCGGCCAGACTATCGTCGTCGCTCTCTCCGGCAAAACCGACGAGGCGACCCTGAAACGCATCGCTGAGAAAATGCGCGACGA
Organism: Gammaproteobacteria bacterium UBA4475; assembly: GCA_002389265.1. Lineage (GTDB taxonomy): Bacteria > Pseudomonadota > Gammaproteobacteria > Pseudomonadales > Azotimanducaceae > UBA4582. The sequence continues at coordinate 1,828 of DGOD01000261.1, read as the reverse complement.
TATTTCTGACCTGCCGAATATTTCACAGGTAGTGGTCAACTATGCCCGGCCCTATGAGATCGCCATCGAGATCAGCGAAAATAACCTACGGCAATACGGACTGACCCTGGGCACAGTTGCCAGCGCCATCCAACGTTCGTCCTTGGATATGCCCGGCGGCTCTATCAAGACCGACGGTGGTGAAATTCTGCTACGCAGCAAGGGTCAAGCTTATCGACGAGACGAATTCGAAAACATCGTCGTGCTGACTCGCCCCGATGGCACGAATCTGACCGTCGGCGATATCGCCTCGGTCAAAGATGACTTTCAAGAAGGCTTCCTGCGGGCCACCTTTGACGGCGAGCGAGCCATGATGATTACCGTCTATCGTGTCGGTGAAGAAGATACGATAGAGTCTTCTACGGCTGTTAAAGACTATGTGAAGCGCATCGCGCCGTCTCTGCCACAAGGTTTGAAAACCACTGTCTGGATTGATGAGTCTTTGTCACTGGGTCGGCGAATCGACGCCCTGACCAAGAATGCCTGGGCGGGTCTGGTCCTGGTCATGCTTATTCTCACACTGTTTCTTCGATTCAAGGTAGCCATGTGGGTCGCGGCCGGCATTCCCATCGCTGTAATGGGCGCCTTGTGGGTATTTCCTGTGGCCGGCATCAATATCAGCTCCTTGACGGTGCTGGCGTTTATCCTGGTGCTGGGTATTGTCGTCGACGATGCCATCGTCGTCGGCGAGCGAATCTACAGCCATGAATCTAGCGCCCCTAATCACCGCACTGCGGCGATCGACGGGACTACTGAAGTTGCTGTACCCGTAATTTTTGGTGTCCTGACAACGGTGGCCGCCTTTCTGCCGATCCTCTTAATTGAAGGGCGCATGGGTGCATTCTTCTCAGTGATCGGCTGGGTCGTGATCATCTGCCTGGTATTTAGCATCCTGGAATCTCAGTTGATCCTGCCTTCGCATCTGGCCCATCGCAAAACCGAAGGCTACTTCATGAGCGAGACCCGCCTGGTAACAGGCTGGATCAAATACCAGGGTCGGCTGGCAGGATCACTCGAGTGGTTTGCCAATGGCGTTTACAAACCCTTTCTGATGAAGTCACTGGAGTGGCGCTGGTTGACCTGGGCGATAGCCACTGGTGTGCTGTTAATGGCGCTGGCACTGATTGCCAGCGGTCGAGTGATCTTTCAGTTTTTTCCGGCAGTGGAAGGTGAAGAAATTTACGCGACCTTGAATATGCCAGAGGGCGTCAACGTCGAACTCACAGAATCCGGCGCCCAACACATTGAGCAAGCCGCGATCGAATTGGGTGCGGAGCTGGACCGCGAACTGGGTTTGCCCGCAGACCAACATGCTATTACGCATATCTTTGCCTCTATTGGCTCTAACGCCGCTCGTAGTAATGGCCCCAGCCGCCGCGGTGGTGGTGGCAGCCATCTCGCCGAAGTGGTGATCAAGCTCGTGCCTATCGAACAGCGACCCAACCTGCCAGCGAATCTGATCGCCAAGCGTTGGCGTGAGAAAACCGGCTCTATTCCTGATGCCATTGAGCTGAATTTCAACGCTAACTCTTTCAGTGCTGGCAGCCCACTACAGGTTCAACTCAAGGGTCGGGATGTGGAGGGTTTGCGTAAGGCGGCGGTGGGTCTGCGCGACGAATTAGCGCGCTACCCCGGTGTCTTTGACTTGGCAGACTCCTTTCGGTCCGGCAAACAGGAAGTCAAACTAAACGTGCTACCTGAAGCCAAGTCTCTGGGACTGAGCCTCAATGACCTTGCCCGACAAGTCCGCCAAGCCTTTTATGGCGAAGAAGCGCAACGCATTCAGCGG
>DGOD01000121.1 GCA_002389265.1 Gammaproteobacteria bacterium UBA4475 | reverse complement strand
GACAATTTCGTCACCTTCTTTAATGGCACCGATTCGTCGAATATCTAATCGAACGGAAGAGTAAAACTTTAAAGCATTACCACCCGTGGTGGTCTCTGGACTGCCGAACATGACCCCAATTTTCATTCGAATCTGGTTGATGAAGATCACCAACGTATTAGAGTTCTTAATATTACCTGCCATTTTGCGCAATGCTTGGCTCATCAGGCGAGCCTGCAAGCCAACATGATGATCACCCATATCGCCTTCGATCTCGGCTTTTGGTGTGAGTGCGGCAACTGAGTCAATAATAACGACATCAACGGCACCTGAGCGCACAATCATGTCGCAAACTTCCAGGGCCTGCTCGCCGGTATCTGGCTGGGAGACCAGCAAGTCGTCAATATTGACACCTAAATTCTCGGCGTATTCCGGGTCTAGTGCATGCTCAGCATCGATAAAGGCGCAGGTGCCACCGGCACGCTGCGCCTCAGCGATAACTTGGAGCGTCAGGGTCGTTTTACCTGAGGACTCTGGCCCATAGATTTCAACAATTCGACCGCGGGGCAAACCGCCGATGCCGAGAGCGATATCCAGACCCAGCGAACCCGTTGAAATCGCCGGGATTTTTTCCCGCGGCGAGTCACCCATACGCATCATCGTACCTTTGCCAAATTGACGTTCAATCTGGGATAAGGCGGCGCTCAGGGCCTTGTCTTTATTTGATTCAGTGGCTGCCATAACTAGTTCCTCATGCGATCTGTCGGTAAAATTAGTGGGTATCTTACTGCCGGCTAAACTTCAGTCATCCATTGTCCTTGAGAAGCGCATCCCTGCAAGAGCACTGCTGAGCAGCGCTGCTTAACAAAGCTCCTGAGCTCCTTAACAAAGCTCCTTAACCAAGCTATTTGCTAGTAGATTACTTAGCGCAAAGACGACGATCAATTCGTGATTCCGATGCTGGGCTCTCTGCCCGACCCTAAAGTGACTTTATACTGTATATAAAACCAGTATTCCAGTATTTTCTATTCTTTCACTGTTATTTAATCCGTCGGCTTTGCTGCGCGCCGGGTTCTTCCGTAGAATCGGCATCACGCATGACCAGTACTCGAGGATTACTCGAGCTCAAGGATCTCTATTTTGCTAACTGTATCATCAATCAAGTCAACGGCCAGTGCTGCCTCGACCCCAACCCCTATGATGCAGCAGTTCCTGCGCATCAAGGCTGAGCACCCTGATGAGTTATTGTTCTACCGCATGGGCGACTTCTACGAGCTGTTCTTTGACGATGCCAAGCGCGCCGCTGAATTGCTCGACATTACCCTGACTGCCAGGGGAACCTCCGGAGGTCAGCCCATCCCTATGTGCGGCGTTCCTTATCATGCCGTCGATAACTATCTGGCTAAACTCGTGCGCCACGGCGTCTCAATCGCCGTCTGCGAACAAATCGGCGACCCCGCCGAGAGCAAGGGGCCTGTAGAGCGCAAAGTCGTGCGTATCGTGACGCCTGGCACACTGACTGAAGAATCATTACTTGACGCCAGCCGAGATAACTTTATCGCCGCCGTGCACCGGCTCGGCAACAGCATTGGCCTGGCTTGTCTGGAACTTGCCAGCGGCCGTTTCGAGGTCATCGAATTACCTGATGACGACGCGCTGGTCAGCGAAATTCAGCGAATTAATCCTGCCGAGCTTATTCTTTGCGACGACCAAACATATCCGCGGGTCACCGAACAACGAGTCGGTGTACGCCGTCGAGCTGCGTGGGAGTTTGACCTTGCGGCGGCGACCACCTGTCTCACCCGGCAGTTTGGCACCCGTGACCTAGGCGGGTTTGATTGTGAGGACTTGCCTGCCGCCGTCTCAGCAGCCGGCTGCCTGTTAGCTTATGTGCAAGAGACCCAGCGGACCGCATTGCCCCATATCCAAGGCTTGACGACGCTGCGCAGAGATGACGCGATTATCATCGACGGTGCCTCAAGACGCAATTTGGAACTAGACACCAATCTTAGTGGCGGTCGTGATAACACCCTGTTCCAGGTCCTTGACCGAACCAGCACCGCCATGGGCAGTCGCCAGCTCAATCGTTGGATTCAACGCCCTATTCGTGACCGACAGCAGCTCAATGCCCGCCTCGACTGTGTGGAATTTTTGATTAACGGTTATGCGTACGAGTTGCTGCAGAATCATCTGAAACCTATCGGCGATATCGAGCGGATTTTGGCCCGAGTCGCCTTACGTTCAGCGCGGCCACGAGATTTGGCACGGCTCAGAGATGCCTTACAGGTATTGCCCGCACTAAATGAGACCCTGGCACTTTTCGATGTCCCTTTACTGCAACAACTACGTGGCGCCTGCGAACCATTTCCCGCCCTCGCCGAGCGTCTATTGTGTGCGATTAACGACAATCCGCCGGTGGTCATTCGTGAAGGTGGTGTCATCAAGACTGGCTACGACGTCGAACTCGACGATCTGCGCAGCCTGAGTGAAAATGCAGCAGATTACCTAATCAAGCTTGAGACCGAAGAGCGATTAGCCACCGGACTATCCAGCCTCAAGGTAGGCTTCAATCGGGTACACGGTTATTACATTGAGATCAGCCGCTCACAGTCAGAGCAGGCGCCGGCGACCTATATTCGACGTCAAACCTTAAAAAATGCTGAGCGGTTTATCACTCCTGAGCTCAAGACTTTTGAGGACAAGGCGCTTAGCAGCAGAGGTCGCGCGCTCGCTCGAGAAAAGATGCTGTATGAGGCGTTACTTGACGACCTGCTCGAAGAATTACGCCCATTGCAATCCACCGCTACGGCACTGGCCCAGCTTGATGTGCTCGCCTGCTTCGCCGAACGAGCACTGACCTTGTCACTAAGCCGACCGACCCTTTTGAGCCAAACGGGCATTCACATTACTGAAGGCCGACACTTAGTGGTGGAACAGGTACTTGATGACCCTTTCGTTGCCAACGACCTGGAACTGAACGCCGAACGCCGCCTGCTCATCATCACCGGACCCAACATGGGCGGCAAGTCCACCTTCATGCGCCAGACCGCATTGATTGCGCTGCTGGCCCACATCGGTAGTTACGTTCCCGCTCGCGCCTTGGAAATTGGTCCCATCGATCGCATCTTCACCCGTATTGGCTCATCTGATGATCTTGCCAGTGGTCGATCGACGTTCATGGTAGAAATGACCGAAACAGCAATGATACTGAATAATGCCACCTCACAAAGTCTGGTGCTGTTGGACGAAATCGGCAGGGGCACCTCCACCTTTGACGGTCTGTCTTTGGCCTGGGCCTGTGCTGCCTATATCGCTCGACAAGCCAAGTCACTGACTCTGTTTGCCACCCACTATTTCGAGTTAACCAGTCTTCCCGACTCCCTCGAGGCAACAGCGAATGTACACCTGTCAGCCAAAGAGTTTGGCGATGACATTATCTTTATGTATACGGTCAGTGAGGGCCCAGCGAGTCAAAGCTATGGCTTGCAGGTAGCGAAACTCGCGGGTGTACCAGCGACTGTGATCAAAGATGCCCAACTCAAACTGCGGCAACTCGAGGAAAGCGATATTCGAGCTACACCGACGCAGTCCGACTTGTTCGTTAGCCCCATCGAACAAACGCCTTCGGCCCTTGAGACACGGCTGCGGGAGACCGACCTGGAGGCCCTCACGGCCCGGCAAGCCTTGAATTTACTATTCGAGCTGAAAGACGACCTGGCGGATTAAAGTCACATACCGATGTTTTTGCAAACAATCGCGGCAAAGACCGCGATTCTTCAGCTAGCAGTTATTGTTCACGGACTAAAAGCTGGTAGAATGTTTTTTTGCCATTGCTTCTCAACTACTGTTAATTCAATGAAAGGAACCAGTCAATGACATTTGTGGTAAGTGACTCCTGCATCAAATGCAAACATACCGACTGTGTAGAGGTCTGTCCTGTTGACTGCTTCTACGAAGGCCCCAATTTTTTGGTTATCAATCCAGATGAATGCATTGACTGCGCCTTGTGCGAGCCAGAATGTCCGGTAGATGCCATTTTTTCTGAAGATGAACTGCCTGAAAATGAGCATGTTTTCTTAGAGCTCAACGCAGAACTGTCCATGGTCTGGCCAAACATCACCGAGCGCAAAGACCCCCTTCCCGATGCGGAAGAATGGGCTGAGGTGAAAGATAAACTCGAACATCTCGAGCGATAACAAGCCTTTAGCTACCTGTTAGCGAACGCTATCGACCTTCGGTCATGGCGTTCTGGCTGACTTAGTTAGCTAGTTGACCTCGGTCTAAAGACACTTTTAGCCTGGCGCTTACCGAGGCCGTCGCGACCTATGTAGCCGCGATCTCGAAACATTGCGCGCGACCTAGCTCTGCCTATCTACGGCACTTATCTGAGATACTTGTCTGAGATACT
>DGOD01000073.1:27283-40836 GCA_002389265.1 Gammaproteobacteria bacterium UBA4475 | reverse complement strand
AGACCAGAGATGGCAGCGCCAACCATCGACATGGGGTGAGCGCCACGCGCAAAGCCGTTGAAAATTTGTTGGAATTGCTTATCCACATGCTGCTTATCTTTGAGGCTGGCGTCGAACTCAGCCAGTTGGGCTGAGCTCGGGAGCTCGCCGTTTAGCAGCAAATAACAGACTTCCAGATGGCTTGCCTGGCTGGCCAATTGCTCTATCGCGTAGCCGCGGTATAGGAGTATGCCGGCGTCCCCATCAATATAAGTGATCTTTGAATCACAGCTGGCAGTGGATAAAAAGCCGGGATCATAGGTAAAAATACCTTCGGCGATCAGGCCCCTGACATCGACAACATTATTGCCCTCGGAAGCTTCGAGAACATTTAAATCGATGGATTTGCCATCAATCGTAATTTCAACTTTTTGTACCATGAAAGAACTCCCAGGTTTACCCGCCGAATGGTCATTCGTTGACGATTGCCATCATTCAAATGAGCAATCCACAGATGCGGCGACGGAGCGACATGATTCCAAAACCAGCGCAGCTTGTAAAGCCTTGATATATCCGTCGCACGCGGGTCTGTGTTTGTCTTTTGCTAACAAACTCACTATTATTGCCCCGCGAAATTCAAAAGCCATTTCCCCGCGCGCACCGATCTCAGGGCTGACGTCCTGAATCGGGTCTGGTGGGCTCAATTTGAGAACTTATTTGTGAAAAACGATCCTCGTCCCGTTAACGTGAATCCATCAGATTTGATGTCATTCGCCTGGCCCCTGGCTGCGCTAGCCTCGATTACCCATCGAATAGCCGGGGTTATTTTATTTGTTGGTATTGCCTTTGGGCTGTATGCGCTGGACCTGTCATTATCCTCTGCCGCGGGCTTCGATGTCCTCAAGGGTCTGATGAACTCGCCGTTTGGGATGTTCGTAACCTGGGGGCTGCTGTCGGCGCTAGCGTATCACTTCGTTGCCGGTATCAAGCACTTGCTGCTTGATATGGAGATCGCGGATACCATCGAGGGTAGTAAGTTTGCTGCCAGAGTCACGTTTCTAGTCTCTGCAGTATTGATTTTTCTCGCCGGCATTTGGGTTATTCAGGGTTAAAGGAAAAAATTATGGTTACTCAAGTCACAAGTTTTTCTCGTAACGGCCTGTCTGACTTCATTGTGCAACGGGTGACGGCCTATATTCTAGCGGCCTACACGGTGTTCCTGGTGGGCTACTTATTGTTCCAAGGTGAGATGGTTTATGCCGACTGGCAAATGCTGTTTTCTCACACCTGGATGCAGATCTTTACCATGTTGGCGCTCGTATCAACCTGTGCGCATGCCTGGATTGGCATGTGGACGATCGGCACTGATTACATTCGAGAGCATTACTTTGGGCAAAATGCCAACGGTTATCGCTTAATTTATCAAGTCATCTGTATTTTGACGCTGGCCAGTTATTTGTTCTGGGGCGTGAAGATACTCTGGGGGAATTAGTTTAATGGGTGAGTTACCTACACTGGAATTTGACGCCATCATTATTGGTGGTGGTGGCGCCGGCATGCGTGCCGCACTGCAGTTAGCCGAATCGGGCCGTAAAACCGCCGTGATCTCGAAAGTATTCCCGACCCGGTCCCATACGGTCTCAGCGCAGGGTGGCATCACATGTGCGATAGCCAGTGATGATCCCAATGATGATTGGCGTTGGCACATGTATGACACCATCAAGGGTTCTGACTATATTGGCGACCAAGATGCGATCCAGTATATGTGTAGTGTGGGTCCTCAGGCGGTCTATGAACTCGACCATATGGGGCTGCCATTCTCTCGTAACGACAATGGCCGAATATATCAGCGGCCGTTCGGTGGCCAATCAAAGGATTTTGGCAAAGGTGGCCAAGCCGCGCGTACCTGTGCTGCGGCTGACCGCACAGGTCATGCACTGCTCCATGCGCTTTACCAGGGCAACACTAAGGCAGGCTCGGTTTTCCTGTCGGAGTGGTTTGCAGTAGACCTGGTAAAAAATGCCCACGGCGCCGTAGTCGGTGTCATAGCAATGTGCATGGAAACTGGCGAAGTCAACTACATCAAAGCCCAGGCGACAGTGTTGGCCACGGGCGGTGCAGGGCGGATCTACCAATCAACGACGAATGCCTTGATGTGCACCGGCGATGGCGCTGCCATGACTCTGCGAGCGGATCTGGCGCTCCAGGATATGGAAATGTGGCAGTTTCACCCCACCGGTATTGCCGGTGCGGGAACACTGGTCACTGAAGGCTGCCGGGGTGAAGGGGGCTACCTGATCAATAAAGATGGCGAACGCTTTATGGAGCGCTATGCACCGACAGCCAAAGATTTGGCAGGTCGGGACGTTGTGGCGCGGAGCATGATCCTTGAGATACTCGCGGGTCGGGGCGGTGGTGAGGATGGTGATCATGTGTTCTTGAAGCTGGATCACCTGGGTGAGGAAATTTTACACTCGCGGTTGCCTGGGATTGTAGAGCTGGCGAAGACGTTCGCCCATGTGGACCCCGTTAAAGAGCCGATTCCAGTTGTGCCGACTTGCCACTATATGATGGGTGGTATTCCTACTAATATTCACGGCCAGGCGATTACTCGAAATGCCAAGGGTGAAGACGAAATCGTTAACGGTTTGTATTCAGTAGGTGAGGCTGCGTGTGTCTCGGTCCACGGTGCGAACCGCCTGGGTGGGAACTCTTTGCTGGATCTGGTGGTTTTCGGCCGATCCGCGGGCTTGCATATCACCGATGCGCTGAACCAGGGTATGGACTCCGGCGTTGCATCAAGTTCTGATATTGAAGCCGCGACGCAACGTTTGAGTCGTTGGAATGAATCTACGAAGGGCGAAAGTGTTGCCGGCCTCAAGCGTGAATTACAATCCTGTATGCAATTGAACTTTGGCGTGTTTCGCACAGAAGCTAATATGCAGGCGGGTATGAAGACCCTCAGTGAGTTGCGGGAACGGATCAGCCAAGCGGTGTTGACTGACAAGAGCCAGGCTTTTAATACTGCGCGGCTGGAAGCGTTAGAGCTAGATAACTTGCTTGAAGTTGCCGAGGCTACGGCAATATCAGCCGAGGCCCGGAAAGAGAGTCGCGGTGCCCATGCGCGAGACGACTACCAGGTTCGGGACGACGAGAACTGGTTGTGCCATTCATTGTATGACCCGGTAACAAAAACGCTGTCTAAGCGTGATGTGAATCGTGCCCCGGGCTTGCTCCAAACTGATAAAGATTTGCCGGAAGGCGTGTTTGAACCGAAAGAGAGGGTTTATTAAATGCAAGTCAGTGTTTATCGATACGACCCGGACAAAGACGCCGCCCCTTATATGCAGGACTTCGACATTGAATTGCCTGCGGGTAAGGATCTCATGGTGCTGGACGTGCTGGCATTACTCAAAGAGCGAGACGAAACGGTCTCCTATCGTCGCTCATGCCGTGAAGGTGTTTGTGGGTCTGATGGCGTTAGTATGAATGGCAAGAATGGCTTGGCGTGTATTACGCCCGTGTCTGAGGTCGCCAAGGGCGGCAAGCTGACGATTAAGCCATTGCCTGGTTTGCCGGTGATTCGCGACTTGATTGTGGATATGGAGCAGTTTTATGCCCAGTATCGCAAGATTGAGCCTTATCTGATCAACAATGAGGTACCGCCAACCAGAGAGCGCCTGCAATCTCCTGCTGAACGTGAGAAACTAGACGGCCTTTACGAGTGCATACTCTGTGCATGCTGCTCAACGGCTTGCCCGTCTTTCTGGTGGAATCCAGATAAGTTTATCGGTCCGGCTGGATTGCTCCAGGCATATCGTTTTTTGGCGGACAGCCGCGATACAGCGACTGAAGAACGACTGGCGAATCTTGATGATCCGTTTAGCGTATTTCGTTGCAGAGGTATTATGAACTGCGTCAATGTTTGCCCAAAGGGTCTGAACCCGACGCGTGCCATTGGCCACATACGAAATATGTTGCTGAAAAAAGCAGTTTAAGGCTCGCCCTGAAACCATAAGTACAAGGCAAAGTATAGCCGGACAGTGGAAGCTGTCCGGCTTTGTTGATGTTGAGCTGACGTCCCTGCAGGTTTCGTGAAAAGCCTGTTTCCATGGGTTGAGCGCATAAAGCACAAAGGTTAAGTAGAGCTTAACGCACTATACATTGGTAAACGGTGGGGACATGCAAGAAAGTAATATGGAGCAATTGTGGCGCAGTGGCCATATATCAGCTGGTAATGCTGCTTATGTAGAAGATCTCTACGAAAAATATCTCGAGGACCCCTCCGAAATTCCCGATCAGTGGCGCAGCTATTTCGATACGCTACCAATGGTCGAGGGAGCGATCGCGCCAGACATTTCCCATTCCACCGTGCGCGACCATTTCCTTTTGTTATCGAAGAACCAGGCACGGGTCACCCCAGTGTCGCCCGCTAGTATCAGTGCTGATTTTGAGCGTAAGCAGGTTGCTGTTGGTGAGCTGATCAGTGGTTACCGGCGTCGAGGTCATCTGAAGGCGAACCTCGATCCCCTGGAACTTGAAGACAAACCGCCAGTACCCATTCTTGATCTTGAGTATCATCGCTTGTCTGCCGCAGACCTGGATACACCGTTTCAAACAGGAACGCTGTTTTTTGGTGACCATGTTGCCCCATTAAGGGAGATTATCCATGCTTTGGAACAGACCTATTGCGATAGCGTCGGCGCCGAATATATGCATATTGAGGACCAAGCTGAGCAGCTGTGGGTTCAGCAGCGCATGGAGAGTGCGCGATCAAATCCTGCCTACAGCGATGGCGTGAAGCGGCGTATCCTTGATCGGCTGGTTGCTGCCGAAGGCTTAGAGAAATACCTACACACCAAATACCCAGGCACCAAGCGTTTCGGGCTGGAGGGTAGTGAGAGCTTCATTCCTTGTATGGCGGAACTCATTCACAGAGCGGGTAAGGCTGGCGTACGCGAGACAGTGATAGGCATGGCACACCGCGGCAGAATTAATTTGCTGGTGAATCTTATGGGCAAGGATCCTGCAGGTTTATTTGACGAATTTGAGGGTCGCTACACACCGGGCTTCGGCTCTGGTGACGTCAAATACCACCAAGGTTTTTCGTCAAACCTGATGACGCCAGGTGGTGAGATGCATCTGGCCCTGGGCTTCAACCCGTCTCACCTGGAGATTGGTGCACCGGTGATTGAGGGTTCGGTACGCGCGAGAATGGATCGACGAGAGGACGTCTTGGGCGACAAGGTCTTGGCGATCAATGTGCATGGCGACGCAGCGTTTGCAGGTCAAGGTGTGGTGATGGAGACCTTCCAGATGTCTCAGACTCGGGGTTTCTACACGGGCGGTACAGTTCACGTCATCATCAACAATCAAATTGGTTACACTATTAGCAAACAGGAAGATGCGCGGTCTACGCGTTATTGCACCGAAATCGCAAAGATGGTCCAGGCGCCCATTTTTCACGTTAATGGAGATGATCCCGAGGCTGTTATCTTCGTCTCTCAGTTGGCCCTTGATTACCGCATGGAGTTTCATAAAGACGTAGTGATAGACCTAGTTTCCTATCGTCGCCGTGGCCACAACGAGGGTGATGAGCCATCGATTACTCAGCCAATAATGTATCAGCGCATCCGCAAGCACCAAACGACCTTATCGATCTTTGCTGACAAGATGATTAAGGAAGGTATCGTTGATGAAGCTGACTTGCAGCGTCGCGTTGATGCTTACCGCGATGCGTTGGATAAAGGCGAGGCGGTTGCCTGGGATTTTCTCAAGGAACCTGACACCAGCATGTTTGTTGACTGGCGTTCTTACTTGGGTCATGAATGGACTACCGCAGCGGATACTGGTTTTGTATTGAAGGATTTTCAAAGTCTAGCGAATCAGATGACAGAGTTGCCTGAGGGCTTTGTGATACAAAAACAAGTCAGTAAAATTTTAGACGACCGCAAGAAAATGACGGCTGGTGCTTTGCCTTTGAATTGGGGCTATGGCGAGATCATGGCTTATGCGACGTTGTTGTCTCAAGGTCATAATATTCGCTTAATAGGTCAGGACGTTGCACGCGGAACCTTCTCTCATCGTCATGCTTCATTACATGATCAAAAGGCCGGTCTAGAGCATGTACCCCTAAAAAATCTTAGTGACTCCAGCGCGCGCTTCGACATGTATGATTCTTTTCTGTCTGAAGAGGCGGTGTTGGCGTTTGAATACGGCTACGCTCAAACCAGCCCTAATACGCTGGTAATATGGGAAGCCCAATTCGGTGATTTTGCCAACGGAGCTCAAGTGGTGATCGATCAGTTCATTACCAGCGGTGAGCACAAATGGGCCCGACTTTGCGGCTTAACGATGCTGTTACCCCACGGCTATGAAGGCGCTGGACCAGAGCATTCTTCGGCGCGGTTGGAGCGATTCCTGCAGTTATGCGCTGAACACAACATCCAAGTTTGTGTGCCGAGTACCCCGTCGCAAATTTTTCATCTATTGCGCCGACAAGCTATTCGGCCCCTACGTCGACCATTAATCGTCATGACGCCAAAGAGTTTGCTCCGTCATAAAGATGCGATATCTACATTGGAAGATCTCTGTGAAGGGGAGTTCCAGAATGTCATTGACGACCCAGCAGTTTCTAAAGCGGCGGACATTACTCGCGTGATATTTTGCAGCGGCAAGGTCTACTACGATCTGGATGCCAAGCGCCAGGAAGACCAGTTAGGCCATGTCGCTATTGTGCGTATTGAGCAACTGTACCCGTTCCCAGACGTTGAGCTGAAAGCCATATTGAAGCGCTACAAAAATATTGCCGTCGCTGTATGGTGCCAAGAAGAGCCGATGAATCAAGGTGCCTGGTACAGTAGTCAGCATCATGTTCGGCGGGCTATGAATGCCAGTTACCCGGGCTTATATTTGCATTATGCCGGTCGTGAGGCTTCAGCGGCAGCGGCAGCGGGCTATGTGTCCTTACATATTCGTCAGCAGGAACGGCTGGTTCACGACGCCCTGTACAATACTAATATTGAATAACGAAGGAGGCTCTGAATAACTGGGTATTTTGGTGGTGCTGTTGAGATCGAATATGCACAGCGCGCTTTTTGACTGTCGTGGATAGGTATGAAACCTTCCATGGCTCAAAATTTTCTTCAAAGTATTTACGGCATATTAGTGGCATATGCCGCCTTAATCAGAGAGTCCCAAATTTATGTTCGCTTTGCAGCATAGGAAGGTAAAATGATAGAAATTAAAGCGCCTGAGTTTCCTGAGTCGATCGCCGACGGTGAAATTGCAGTCTGGCATGTTCAGGTTGGTGAGCAAGTCAGCCGTGATCAAGTTCTGGTCGATATTGAAACCGACAAAGTCGTACTTGAGGTGGTTGCTCCGGTAGATGGGCACTTGAGTGAGATCCTGAAGCAGGCGGGCGAAACAGTATTAGCTGAAGAAGTCATGGGCCACTTTGTTGCCGGTGAGGCCGCGGTGGTAGAGGCGAAATCCTCCCCTGCTGAGCCTGCTGCACTGGCAGTTACTGCTGCTCCCGAAGCTGATGCGATTGTGAGTCCAGCCGCGAAGAAAATGGCTGCAGAACATAAGGTTGATGTTACCCAAATTAGCGGCACCGGTAAGGGTGGCAGGGTCACAAAAGAAGATGTCCTGATGGCTGTCGCCAACGTGACTCAGGCTGCAGGAGCCGTCGGTCAACCGACCGTTCCAGTCGCGGCGAATGAAGCCACCGGTGCTTCGGATCGCATCGAACGTCGAGTCCCCATGACTCGGTTACGTGCCAGTGTTGCCCGCCGGCTGCTGGAGGCCCAACAAACCGCGGCGATGCTGACGACCTTTAACGAGGTGGACATGACAGCGATCATGGAGCTTCGTAGCCAGTACAAAGAGGCCTTCGAGAAGGCCCACAATGGCACTCGATTGGGCTTTATGTCGTTCTTCGTCCGAGCCTGCATCGAAGCCTTGAAGCGCTTTCCAGCGGTGAATGCCTCTATTGACGGTAGCGACATTGTTTATCATGGCTATCAAGATATTGGGGTTGCGGTGGGTTCACCCCGTGGGCTTGTGGTCCCTGTTCTACGTGATGCTGACAGCCTGAGCCTGGCGGAAATTGAAGAACAAATTCGCGACTACGGTAATCGAGCCAAGGATAACAAGCTGGCCATTGACGATATGACCGGAGGTACCTTCACGATTTCTAATGGGGGCGTGTTTGGTTCCTTGTTATCCACGCCGATTTTAAATCCGCCACAGACGGCTATCTTGGGGATGCATAAAATCCAGGAGCGGCCTATGGCCGTGGGTGGACAAGTTGTGATCAGACCAATGATGTATCTGGCATTGTCTTACGATCATCGTCTGATTGATGGGCAAGAGGCGGTCCGCTTTCTCGTGACGATTAAAGACTTCCTCGAAGAGCCAGCTAGAATCCTGCTGGACATTTAACGAACCTCTGTGGAGACGTATTAGTATGGCAACCAAATTTGACGTGATCGTGATAGGCGCAGGCCCTGCTGGCTATCATGCCGCGATCAGGGCTGCACAACTGGGTCTGAAAACAGCTTGTATCGATAAATGGATCAATAAACAAGGAAAGCCAGCTTTCGGTGGAACCTGTTTGAACGTTGGCTGTATACCATCGAAAGCGTTATTGGATGCGTCACATAAGTATAGTCAGGCCAAGAACGAATTTGACGAGATTGGCATCAAGATTTCAGGTCTGAAAATTGACGTTCCGACGATGATAGCACGCAAGGATAAGGTCGTTGAAAACCTAACCAAGGGTGTTGCCGGTCTGTTGAAGTCTAATGGCGTCACAACCTTCGAAGGTAGCGCGCGTCTGAATGCTGGCCGCAAGGTTGAGGTAACGACCCACGATGGCACTGTCGAGATGCTTGAAGCGGATAATATTATTATCGCCACGGGCTCCAATCCCGTCGCTATTCCACCATGCCCACTGACGCCGAACCTGATCGTCGATTCAAGTGGCGCGTTGGAATTCACAGCTGTACCCAAGCGTCTGGGCGTTATCGGTGCCGGCGTTATCGGTTTAGAGCTTGGTAGTGTCTGGCTGCGGCTAGGGGCCGAGGTCATAGTGCTTGAAGCCCTCGAAGAGTTTTTACCGATGGCGGATCAGCAGGTCAGCAAGGACTCTGCAAAGCTTTTTAAGCAGCAGGGCATGGACGTGCGGTTGGGTGCGCGGGTCACTGGCACCAGTATCAAAGGCAAGAAAGTCACCGTGACTTATGCAGATGCTGAGGGCGAGAAACAAGAGGTGTTCGATCAACTGATCGTCGCGGTAGGGCGCCGGCCATTCACCGAAAATCTGTTAGCAGCTGACAGTGGTGTGATACTGGATGAGCGTGGCTTTATTCATGTCAATGATCTGTGCTCCACGGATGCGCCGGGTATCTTTGCTGTTGGGGATGTTGTTCGTGGCCCCATGCTGGCCCATAAGGGTATGGAAGAGGGTGTGATGGTGGCGGAGCGGATTGCCGGCCACAAACCGATGGTGAACTATGATTGTGTACCGTCAGTGATCTATACCCATCCAGAAATAGCCTGGGTGGGCAAAACTGAGCAAGAATTGAAGGCCAGTGGTGACGATTATAATGTGGGAATGTTCCCCTTGGCCGTCAGTGGTCGGGCGCAGGCCTCAAACGATACAGCAGGGATGATCAAGGTGTTGGCTGACGCGGCAACTGACAGAATCCTTGGCGTCCATATGATTGGCGGCCATGCCTCCGAAATGATTAGCGAGGCGGTGATAGCCATGGAATTTGGCTCAAGTGCTGAGGATATCGGCCTGACAATGTTTGCTCACCCGACATTGTCGGAAGGCTTTCATGAAGCCGCACTGGCAGTGGCCGGACATGCCATTCATATAGCAAATCGAAAACGTAAAAAGTAAAAAGTAAAAAGTAAAAGCAATAACTAAAAAACGATAAGCAAACGAGCGCATATCCTGGATGCAGGATGATTCTAATCACATTTTAAGGACCATGAAGTTATGAACCTTCACGAATATCAGGCGAAACAATTGTTCGCTGAATACGGTTTACCCGTATCCAAAGGCCATGCTGTAGATACAGCAGATGAGGCTGTAGCAGCGGCAAAAGAATTAGGTGGCGAGCGCTGGGTGATCAAGGTTCAAGTTCACGCAGGCGGTCGGGGTAAGGCCGGTGGCGTGAAGCTGGTGTCAACAGAAGCCGAGATACGCGCGTTTGCCGCTCAGCATATCGGCACTAATCTCGTGACTTTTCAGACTGATGAGCATGGTCAGCCGGTCAGCAAAATTTATATTGAAGAGTGTACGGATATCGCGCGTGAGCTGTATCTGGGTGCGGTCATCGATCGGTCGTCACGACGAGTTGTGTTTATGGCATCTACCGAGGGTGGTGTGGAAATCGAAACCGTCGCCGAAGAAACTCCGGAAAAAATTCTCAAGGCAGTGATTGACCCGGCTATCGGTGGCATGCCCTATCAGGGCCGAGACCTTGCTTTCCAACTGGGTCTTGAAGGCAAGCAGGTCAATCAGTTTGCCAATGTTTTCACTTCCTTGGCCAAGCTGTTCCAGGAAAATGATCTGGCGCTGCTGGAGATCAATCCGCTAGTTGTCACCAGTGACGGTGACATTCACTGTCTGGACGCGAAGGTCTCCATTGATGGCAATGCTATTTACCGACAGAAGACACTCGCCGCGATGCATGATCCGTCACAGGAAGATGCCCGCGAGAGTCAGGCCGCTGAGTTCGGTCTGAATTATGTTGCGCTAGACGGCAACATTGGTTGCATGGTCAACGGTGCTGGTCTGGCGATGGGAACGATGGACTTGGTGAAACTGCATGGTGGCAAGCCGGCTAACTTCCTTGATGTGGGCGGTGGTGCGACCAAGGAGACCGTCAGTGAAGCGTTTAAGATCATATTGTCTGACACCAACGTCAAGGCTGTACTCATCAACATTTTTGGTGGCATTGTCCGCTGTGATGTTATCGCTGAAGGTATTATCGGTGCAGTGAAGGAAGTTGGCGTCACCCTGCCAGTAGTCGTGCGTTTTGAAGGTAATAATGCGGCCCTTGGGGTGAAAGCCCTGGCCGATAGTGATGTCGATATTATTGCTGCAACAAGTCTGACGGATGCCGTCCAGCAAGCAGTGAAAGCCGCCGGAGGTGCAGCGTGAGTGTTCTAATTGATTCAAATACAAAAGTAATTTGTCAGGGTTTTACCGGTTCCCAGGGAACGCTACACTCTAAGCAGGCGCTGGAGTACGGCACTAAATTGGTGGGTGGTATCACGCCCGGTAAAGGCGGTCAGCGACATCTCGAGCTGCCGGTATTCAATACAGTTAAGGAAGCCGTGCGTGAAACGGGTGCGACAGCCTCGGTGATTTATGTACCTGCGGCCTATGCCAAAGATGGCATTCTGGAAGCGGCAGACGCCGGTATTGAATTAATCGTCTGCATTACTGAAGGTGTGCCGACCCTTGATATGCTGTCGGTCAAAGCCAGCCTTGATACTCGCGGGATTCGTTTGATCGGGCCTAATTGTCCGGGTGTCATCACTCCGGGGCAATGTAAGATCGGTATCATGCCCGGGTCGATTCACCTGCCGGGTAAGGTCGGGATTGTGTCGCGGTCAGGCACTTTGACTTACGAGGCTGTCAAGCAAACCACAGATCTGGGTTTTGGGCAGAGCACCTGCGTTGGTATTGGTGGTGATCCTATCCCGGGCAGTAACTTTATTGATATTCTTGCCATGTTTGAGGCTGATCCTGATACCCACGCTATCATTATGGTCGGTGAGATCGGTGGTAATGCCGAGGAAGAAGCTGCCGAGTTTATCAAATCCAATGTGACCAAACCCGTGGTGGGTTACATCGCGGGCGTGACTGCGCCAGCGGGTAAGCGTATGGGCCATGCCGGCGCGATTATTGCCGGTGGCAAGGGTACCGCTGATGATAAATTTGCCGCATTGAACTCAGCAGGTGTGCATACCGTGAAGAGCTTGGCAGAAATCGGCAACGCGCTCAAAGAGCTTACTGGCTGGTAGAGGCTGATGTTGTCGGGGGTAGCCATGCTTCATGCGGCGGCTACCCTTTTTTTTGTCCGCAATATGGTCTTGGGTGGTTGAAAAAATGGTCCGGTAACCCCATCTCTGCTGGCAATGCAAGTTACGTAAAAGGTGTGAGCACACATGACCGTTGAAGCGAAAAAAGAAACTCTGGGATTCCAATCTGAAGCCAAGCAACTGCTGCAGCTGATGATTCACTCGTTGTACTCCAATAAAGAAATTTTCCTGCGCGAGCTGATCTCCAATGCCTCAGACGCCATTGACAAGTTGCGCTTTGAAGCTCTGCAAAAGAGTGATCTGCTCGGTGACGATGCCGACCTGAAAATTTGCATCGATATCGATAAAGAGGCTGGCACCATCACCATCACGGATAACGGCATTGGCATGACGCGAGAGGATGCGATCAGTCATCTGGGTACCATCGCGAAATCTGGTACAGCCCAATTTTTCAGTGCGCTGACCGGTGATCAAAAGAAAGACGCACAGTTAATCGGGCAATTCGGTGTCGGTTTCTACTCAACATTTATAGTTGCTGACAAGGTTGTGGTCGAATCTCGGGCGGCCGGGAGTGCGAGCAATGAAGCCATACGGTGGATTTCTGCCGGTGAAGCAGACTTTGAAATTGAAAATATTGACCGTGAGCAGCGCGGTACATCGGTGATCCTGCATTTGAAATCAGACGAGACAGACTTTCTAGATGACTGGCGTGTTCGCAGCGTCGTCAAGAAGTATGCTGATCATGTTGCGGTACCGGTAATGATGATGTCACAGCCTGCGCCGCCTGCTGAAGGCGAGGAACCTGTAGAGGCGGAATATGAGGCGATTAATCTCGCTAAAGCACTGTGGACCCGCTCGCGAACAGAGATTACTGACGAAGAGTATCAAGAATTCTATAAACTGGTGTCACACGACTACCAGGCGCCACTGACTTGGAGCCATAATCGTGTCGAGGGTAAGCTCGATTACACCAGTTTGATTTATATCCCATCGAAGGCCCCCTTTGATATGTGGCAGCGAGAGGCGCCGCGTGGTCTTAAGCTCTACGTACAGCGAGTCTTTATCATGGACGAGGCTGAGCAGTTTTTGCCGCTCTATCTGCGCTTCGTTAAGGGCGTGATTGATTCAAATAATCTGCCACTGAATGTGTCTCGAGAGATATTACAGAAAAATCCATCCATTGACGCGATGCGTAGTGCCCTGACGAAACGGGTGCTGGACATGCTCGAGAAGTTAGCGAAGAAAGAGCCTGAGCAGTATCAGACCTTCTGGAGCGAGTTTGGCCAGGTCATCAAAGAGGGTGTGGCTGAAGACTTTGCAAATAAGGACAAGATCGCCAAGTTGCTGCGGTTTGCAACAACCCACAGCGACAGTAAAGATCAAAACCAGCCCCTGACGGATTATCTGGGACGAATGAAGGAAGGCCAGGAAACTATTTATTATGTGGCGGCGGATAATTATCACACAGCGATCAATAGCCCACATCTCGAAGTCTTTAAGAAAAAGGG
>DGOD01000073.1:0-27171 GCA_002389265.1 Gammaproteobacteria bacterium UBA4475 | reverse complement strand
TTGATGGAATTTGAAGGCAAGAAATTTCAAGATGTAGCAAAGGGTACGCTGGATCTCGGTGACCTGGAAGATCCGAAGGAAAAAGCCGCTAATGAAGCGGTTGAGAAGCAGTTTGTTGATTTACTCGCGCGCATTCAGACCGTGCTAGGGGAAAAAGTCGAAACTGTGCGGATTACGCATCGTCTCACCGATTCGCCGGCTTGTCTGGTTGTCAACGAAGATGAAATGGGTATGCAGATGCGTCGCATACTCGAGTCAGCAGGGCAGGCTGTACCCGAGAACAAACGTACCTTTGAGTTGAACCCAACTCATCCGCTGGTTGAAAAGTTGAATGCTGAAACCGACGAGAATCGTTTCACTGATCTGGCGTTGGTGCTTTTTGATCAGGCTATGCTTGCCGAGGGTAGCCATCTAGAGGAGCCAACGAGCTATGTCAGTCGTTTGAATAAACTGCTCTTGGAATTGTCAGCGAGCTAGCTGCTACTAATGGCTGGGGGCGACTGGCGCTAGTGAGGCCTCAGGAGCTTCTTTCAGGAGAGGGCGCTGAAAGGCGTCCTCGCTCTGCTCTTGTTGTGATGCACGCAAGTTACCGATCACTGATTCGAGTGCTCGGCTAAAGAGTAGGCCGTTGCTGATCAACTTCACCGTGCCGTCTTTGAGTTCGCGGGCGAGACCTGCGCGGGTTTTTTCGACGACCTTGACACCTTGTTGAGTGACGAAGATATACTTATCGATAACCTTGATTTTAGCAGCGAGTTTGCAGCGAGTAGTCAGGTCAGCCTCTCCCAGAAATTCAAACCAATCACCGACGTCAACTCGATCGACGGCTTGCATATGGGGATCATCTTCATCGATGTCTTCAACGATAGCTGCTTGCTTATTAGTCCTCGCCGGCTGAACACCTTCGCTACTCGTACCCTGAAGTTCAACTGCATCGCCGGTGAACCTTGCGTCACCGGTATCTGCGATTAAACCTTGCTCGAGCTGGGCGAAAGAGGCTTCTTGAATGACTGTCAGTTCCGCCATCAATCTATCGATTTCCAGGCTATCGAGTTTGGTAATTCGTAAAGCCTTACGCAGATTGTTCAGCAAACGTGGGTTGACGGTATCGAGACGGGGTCGGTCATCAGCGTGATCCTTAGGCTGGACTGTCCACAGCAATACGTCGATCGTGTTAATGGATTGTTTCCACGCGTTGCTGCCAGGACCCTCTTTAAGTAGCAGCATCACCATAAACTTGTGATATATCTGGCCCAAAAAGTCCTGGATAAAGGCTGGTAAATCTCGTCCAAGAATTCGCTCTGCAATTTTTTGATCCGCCAGTTCGCGGATATCTTCAATTCGCTCCTCACGCTCGTTTGCGCGCATGATGCGCTGTTCAAGGTGGTGGGTTTTGGCTGCCAAGCGCGCGCGAAATAGCCTGAAGTCTTTGAGCAGTTTATTGAAGAGTTCGATGTCGTCCGTATACTCGATTAACATCCGGCTGACCAATTCGTTCATTTTTTGATACAGCGAGTCGTTTTCTAAGTCGCGGACTTCTGTCCAGCCAATCGCTGCTGAGGCAAATTCATTGAGGATGCTGCGAGCTGGATGGTTCTCTCGGTTGAAAAAAGTGGTGTCTGATAAAGCCACCTTGAGGATGGTGATCTGGGTTCGTCCGATCAGTTCTTTTATGGGCAGGGCGACAGAATTATCTTGCCAGATGGCTTCATAAAGTAAGGAGACCAAACTGATAATATCGGCAGATTGCTGGTCGACAGCATTGGCCTTGCCCTTGCCCAATTCTTGGGTTTGTAACAAAAGTTCGTTGATTGACTCGGGCACATCGAGCTTCTCGAGCTCATGGTTTGTGATTTCATTGGTGCTACCGGCGCTACGCGCACCATCAATTTTCAATGACTGCTGGATGTTGGTGAGAATATCGAATAGCTCCTGCTGGCCGACCATCACGACTGTTTCGTTGTTCGCTGGACTCAATAAGCCTGCTGTCTGGGCGGCGTGAATCATCGAGCTGGGTACGGCGAATTGTTGACTTGCGGCATTAGCGGCTGACACACCACGAGCTGCTGGCCGCAGCAAGTTTTGCATCATGCCGAATAGCTCAGGATTATCTGACTCACTGTCTGCTGGTAGCGCTTCAAGCCCCCCAAAGCTATCCATCATCTCTAACTGCGGTCGAGCCTTGCTTCGACTTTGGGTTGCCCCCCGGGCAACATGGGTTGCCGTCTCTGTCCTTAGGTCCGGCATGACACCTGCTTTTATCAGCATCTGGTTGGCTTCTTGCAGGACAGTGTCGAGTTGCTTCAGCAGGACTTCATTGAATCGTCGGTAAGCGGCAAGATCATTCTTCGCTCGGCAATCAACCTTCAGCATGGCCGCCGAGAACGCCGTTGATAATTGTTGTGGGTCCAGGGGGTTCGACGACTCATCAATTTGCTTGATTTCGATCACGGCGCTTAGCCGAGTATTAAAACTGATTAAATCGGGTAGATTTTTGTTCCTGGCAGCTGCGATCATTCCTCTGGTAGCTACCATAGTGTTGAGTTCGTCTTCCTGAACCAGAGATAGGCTATCGAAATCAACGGTGGTACTTTTTTTCGGTTGGGTAGTGGAAAGTTCATCGAATGCGCTGTTTATATGCGTTATAAATTGCTCGGCCAACGGGTCCCTTGCTGACCCGAACAGCGCGACGCCTTCGCTTTCGTTAACCACCGTTTGGATGAGGTGTTGTAGCGTGCGAATAACAGTCTTCTGTAATGATTCGACCAAATTAGGCACGGAAATGAGCTGTTAGATAGAAGTGGAAAAATAACATAACGCCAATAGCAAGGTAAGTATAGCGATATAGGCAAGGTTGGGATTGAAAAATGTAAGTAATTTGTATTTTTAGAAGAAGCCTAAGCGCTGGGCTGGCGGTGCTTCTAGCGAGGTCCCGGCTGGTCTGGGAAGTTCGTCTTATGTGGTAATCTTTAGCAAACCAATGGGCATGCCGCCGCCATGAAACGTGACAAGGTGACCAGGAATGAATCTACTGTTAATGCGCCACGGTGATGCCGTGATGTCATACCCCGATGCGGATAGGCCTTTGAGTTTGCTGGGTGTAGAGGAAGTCATGGCTAAGGGAGCAAGCCTGCTAGACGCGAATGTTCAGGTATCTCACATCATCGCCAGTCCCTTGTCCCGAGCCCAAGAGACTGCGGGTTTGATGGCGACCCGCCTGGGGTATCAGCCTGCGATTCTCTGCTGGGATAGTCTTTCTCCCGCCGGTGATATGTGCCAAGTATTAGCGTTACTGGCAACCAGTAACTTCGCAACTCCGCTATTGGTCACCCATCAGCCCTTTGTCAGTGAATTCATAGATTATCTTACCGGTGAAGCCGTTATGATGGGTACGGCTTCGATTGTCGCCATTACATTGGACGTTTTTTCACCACAAACGAGTGAGCTGAGATGGTCGATAGATACCTGCGGATAAAACGGAACCGAATAACTAACGTCGGTATTCGAGTTCAACTGATCGGTTTCCAGAGACGATGTTGCGCTTTGCTGTTGTTGGCCTGGTTGCCCCTGGCCGCAATGGGTGCAGACAACGGTGATAGTATCATCGCGCTGTATCCGCGTGCCCAGCTAGTTGAGAGCGCAAGCGAACAGGGCGTCTCGACTCATCGCGTCATGCTGGGTGCCTTGAAGAAAGTGAACAGCGAGATAGCGCCAGAGGCATCTCGCTACGTTCAAGGTGAACGCACGCGCAATACGTATCTACTGCCCGACGAGCCCCGTAGTAATTTGGTCTTCGATTTTTACTTGGAGCAGTTGGAGCGCCAGGGGCAGATTTTGTATCAATGTGCAGGGCGTGAGTGCGGCAGCAGTAATTATTGGGCTAACAGCGTGTTCGAGCGTCGAATCCTGTATGGCCCAGAGCAATACCAGCATTATGTTGTCGGTGTAGTCGATGGTCAGTACCTGGCGATCTATGTCGCACAGCGCGCAACCGGGCAGGTCTATGCCCATTTAGATACCATCAAACCGCAACGAGATTCCGCAGCGGCAGCGAACGCGTTGGATTCGGCGAACCTATTGCAGGCACTGACATCCGGTGCCGCCGTCAAGATCGGGCTGCGACCTGATGTTGCCGCCACAAACAAGGTGGTTGCGGCGCTGATGGATAACCCAGCTTTAAGTCTGTACGTCGTCGGCCATGACGCGCTGCAGCGAGACGAAACCGTCCTGGCTGCGATGACGAGAACGGCTGCGGCGGCTGGCGAGTTTCGCCTGCGTTTAATCAAATTGGGTATTGCTGAGTCACGGCTACAGGCCTACGGCGTCGGGCCGCTGGCGCCAAGCATTGATGCCCCTGCGCGCCTAGAGTTGTTGTTGGCCGATTAGCGAAACCCTAATTGGAAAGTTTTAAACGGGTTGTCAGTTAGCTTGAGGAAAGATTGAGCAGTGACATGAACTCCATACGTGTTGGTGCGCTATCTCTGAAGTCGCCGAGCATGACGGAGGTTTTCATCACCGAGTTTTGTTTTTCGACACCCCGCATCATCATACACATGTGTTTTGCTTCTATAATCACGCTGACCCCCGAGGCCGTTGTCACTGATTGAATGGCTTCAGCGATTTGCTTGGTTAGGTTTTCCTGTATTTGCAGGCGGCGAGCGTACATGTCCACCACGCGTGCTACCTTGGAGAGTCCTAGCACCTTGCCGGTCGGGATGTAAGCCACATGACATTTGCCGATAAATGGCAACATATGGTGCTCGCACATGGAATACAGCTCAATATTCTGGACGATAACCATCTCGTTAGTATCAGACTCGAACAAGGCTTCATTAACGACCTCATCCAGAGTTTGACCATAGCCGTGGGTCAGGAATGCCATGGCTTTAGCCGCCCGTTCTGGCGTGTCGATTAAGCCCTCACGATTAGGATCTTCGCCAATCTCAGTCAAAATTTTCTTAAACGCGTCTTGCATATACTCAAGTCCAGTCATTGATAGCGCTACCCTAAGCCAATCTTACAATCGGGTAAAGTGGTTGATTACTAAGTTACGACAGCGCAGCAGTTTCGGCTCACTTAGGGTTATAATGCGGGCTTAGGTAAAGGAGTGAGATATGCCGGGTAGCAGTATTGGAGACGTATTCAGAGTGACCACCTTTGGTGAGAGCCACGGCTTGGCGCTGGGCTGTATCATCGATGGTTGTCCACCGGGGATGGCGTTGAATGAACGGGACCTGCAGGGTGATCTAGATCGCCGCAAACCTGGAACCTCAAAGTATGCGACCCAGCGCCAGGAATCTGACCAGGTCAAGATTCTGTCAGGGGTATTTGAAGGATTGACGACGGGTACGCCCATTGGCCTGCTGATTGAGAACCAAGACCAAAAATCGAAAGACTATACGAACATCAAGGACGTCTATCGACCCGCGCACGCTGACTATACTTATGCGCAAAAGTATGGCGTTCGTGATTATCGTGGGGGTGGGCGTTCCTCGGCCCGCGAGACCGCCATGCGCGTAGCAGCCGGGGCAGTGGCCAAGAAATACTTAGCCGTTGAGCACGGCATCCTGGTTAGGGGCTATATGGCGCAGATGGGTGACTTGAGCCCGCAGATCATTGATTGGGACCAGATCGAGCAAAACCCATTTTTCTGTCCAGACCCTGCGCTGGTGCCGCGTCTTGAGCAAATGATCGATGCCCTGCGACGCGAGGGTGATTCTATCGGCGCGCGGATTAATATTGTCGCCTCGGGCTTAATGCCTGGACTCGGTGAGCCGGTATTTGATCGACTTGATGCGGACATTGCCCATGCAATGATGAGTATCAATGCCGTTAAGGGCGTAGAGATCGGGGCTGGATTTGCATCCATCACCCAGAAGGGCTCCATGCACCGAGATGAAATGTCACCGAACGGTTTCACGTCGAACAATGCGGGCGGCATTCTGGGGGGGATTTCCTCCGGTCAGGATATCACCGTCAGTATCGCCTTAAAGCCGACATCCAGTATTACCAAGCCAGGTCAGAGTGTCGATAGCGCCGGTAATCCTGCCGCGGTCGTGACCAAGGGCCGCCATGACCCCTGTGTTGGGGTCCGGGCTACGCCGATCGCCGAGGCTATGTTAGCTATTGTCCTGATGGATCACCTGCTGCGGCATCGAGCACAGAATGCCAATGTCGTGCCGGTGGGGCCAAGGTTTTAGGAGGCGTCCTCGGCCAATAAGTCCATAAATGCCAGGGCAGCGTTAGACAAGCTGCGTTGGACGTGGTGAATAACGCCGAGTTTGCGCTCGATTCGAATATTCGGCACCGACAATACGCAGACAGTGTCGTCCAGCATGCTGCGTGGCAGGACGCTCCAGCCCAGGCCAATGGTAATCAGCATCTTGATGGTCTCAAGGTAGTTGGTGGACATGCTGACATGAATCGGCAGGCCTTGATCCTCGAATATCTGTTTGATGATGCGGCCAGTAAAAGTGCTCATGTCCGGCAGAATGGCGGGGAAGGCAGCGATTTGCTCAAGGCTGGGCAAGGCGTAACTCGCCAGAGCGTGATCTGGGGCGCAGACAAAGACTAGGTCATCGGTCCAAATCGCTCGAGACGCCAAGCGTTCGTGGGACCTTGGTGCCATCGTGATGATGCCAAGTTCAAGATTACCCTGCACGATTTGTTCGTGTGCAACCTCAGAGTCCATAAAGTGCAGATCCAGTATCACAGCGGGAAAGCGTTCCGAATAGGTTTTTAGCACCGTGGGCAATCGCCAAAGACCGATATGGTGGCTAGTGGCCAACGACAGGCGGCCGGCAACAGTCCCGCTGAGGTTGCGAATGGCCCGTTGCGAGTCCTCGACTTCCTGAAGAATCAGTCGGGCTCGCGGGTCGAAGACACGTCCAGCCTCAGTCAAACTAATAACTCTGCCGATACGATCAAACAATCGAACATTTAACTGACTTTCGAGCAACGCGATCCGCTTGCTGACCGCCGGTTGGGTCAAATGTAGGCGATTGGCCGCAATGGAGAAGGAACCGGTTTCCGAGACGGCGACAAAAGCTTTAATGCTATCTAAATCGATCATTCCAGCCGCTTATAGGGTTAATAAGAAATATGAATTTGTGTTACAAGCGAATTGATCATAGCATCGTCGCGGCCACGCCAACAGGAGAGCATGCGCTGGTCTTTGGCGTCGACAAGCGAGGGTTTGACGGAGTTGATGCGGGCTTTGCCTGGACTTCTGTTAGGCTGGTGAGAATATCCAATATGTGACCTTGCGTAAGGGTATAATGCCGCGCTCTTAAAGACTTACATGAATGAACAGGTAAAAAATCATAACGGAGAACACAGTGGAAAAGGTTAACGTCGCCATCGTTGGCGCGACCGGAGCGGTCGGTGAGGTCATGTTAGAAATTCTGGCGGAACGTCAGTTCCCCGTAGATAATCTCGTCCTGTTGGCGAGTGAAAATTCGGCGGGCACGACGCTGCAATTTAAGGGTAAATCAATTCGGGTTGAGAATCTCGCCACCTTTGATTTCAGCAATACCCATATTGCGCTATTCTCTGCCGGGGGCTCGGTTTCCGCGCAATTTGCCCCCATAGCAGCAGCCCAGGGCTGCGTTGTCATCGATAATACCTCCTGTTTTCGCCGTGACCCCTCGATCCCGTTGGTGGTCCCGGAAGTTAACTCGGCGCGCATTGCCGACTATGTGGGTCGCAATATCATCGCTAATCCGAATTGCTCGACTATACAAATGCTGGTGGCCTTAAAGCCCATCCAGGACGCGGTGGGTATTGCCCGTATTAATGTCTGCACTTACCAGGCGGTTTCCGGCTCAGGCAAACGTGGAGTTGAGGAGTTGGCGGGCCAGACGGCCAGGTTGCTGAATGGCCAAGAGATTGAGCGTTCGGTGTATACCAAGCAGATCAGCTTCAATGCGATTCCTCATATCGGGGACTTTGAGGACAATGGCTATACCAACGAAGAAATGAAGATGGTCTGGGAAACGCACAAAATTTTTGAGGATGAGACTATCGAGGTTAATCCTACCTGCGTTCGAGTGCCGGTGTTCTATGGGCATTCGGAGGCGGTGCATATCCAGACTCGTGGCCCCTTATCTGCAGCTGCCGCGAGAACACTGTTGGCAGAAGCTGCGGGGGTCACGCTTGTGGATGAATCGGTCGACGGCGGGTACCCCACGGCCGTGTCTGATTCCGCTGGTAATGATCCTGTGTTCGTCGGTCGGCTCAGGCAAGACATCTCCGCGCCGAACGGTTTGAATATGTGGATCGTCTCGGATAATGTCAGAAAAGGCGCGGCGCTAAACAGTATACAAATTGCGGAACATTTGGTAAAAAGACTTTGATTAGCGAGACTTACCGCAATAAGTGTAGACCATTTCTAGGTAGCTACTCGAAGTCATCATGGGTGACGTGTTTTCGGTCTGGCAACTTCAGATAGGCTATGGGGCAACCAGAGGGAAAGACAATAATGATTCAGCGGCTACTAGTTTGCGGCGCAGCGTTACTGGTATTAACGACTTCACCGGCTTTTGGGGTCGGATTGGGTAGCCTTGATCTGCAGTCGGCACTTAATCAGCAATTTGTTGCAGACATTGAGCTTACCAATGTTCGTGGTCTGGATGTTGAAGAAATCTTGCCGCGTCTGGCTTCCCAGGAAGACTTTGATCGAGTGGGCGTGGAACGTAATTACGCTCTCACAGACCTGCGATTCAAAGTTGTTCAGACGAACGGTAGCGGAAAAATGCTACGTGTGACCAGTACGCGACCGATTAATGAGCCATTTTTAAACTTTTTGGTGGAGGTCTTGTGGCCCAACGGCCGTATTTTGAGAGAATATACGGTGCTGCTAGATCCACCGGTTTTTACCGATGATAGTGTCATGCCGCTGCAAGCAGCGACAGCTTCAAGCTCCCAGTCTTTTGCCGCAGCACCGGCTGCTGAGCCATCAGTCACTCCAGCCTCAACACTCCAGACAGATAACGCCGCAGCGATAAAGCGCGGGCGTATTGACGACGGCGAATATGGTGTGACCGGGGTCGATGATACGCTGTGGCAGATTGCGCTTGAAGTGCGCCCTAATCGCGGTGTCAGCGTTCAGCAAACCATGTTGGCCCTGCAAAGAGCCAATCCGGATGCCTTTATCGATAACAATATCAATTTGCTCAAAGCGGGTTATGTGCTTCGCATCCCTGATGAAGAAGAGATTCAGCGTGAAACTAAGGTAACCGCGATAGATGCGGTGCGTGTTCAAAATGATGATTTTGGCGCCCGCCGCAGTAGTGCGCCGGTCACTCAACTGGATGCCACCAGCCGGCAGCCCCGGAACCAGCAATCTGGTGGTCGCAATAACGACGAGGGTGAGTTGAGACTGGTGTCGGCAGAAAATAGCGATGCTGACGACGCGGGCCAGCGTGCTGGTTCCAATAGCAGCGCAAGTGGTGCAACGAATAGCGCGATGGCGGCAGAGCTTGCACTGGCTCGAGAAGATATTGACCGGACCCAAAGCGCGAATAGCGAACTCAACGCGCGGATGGACGATCTGGCACGCCAAATCGAAACCCTGAGTGAGATCGTCAAGCTGAAAGACGACCAATTAGCCGCGCTTCGAGCGGAAGTGCAAAGGGCGCAGGACGAGCTGGCAAATGCGGCGGTCAATAAGCCGAAGCCAAGCAATGTCAGCGCTGGGTTGCTCGCCGACCCTTTTGTTCTCGGCGGTCTGGGACTGCTGCTGATCAGCATGGTTGCGGGTGGTCTGATTTACCGCAAACGCCGCCAAGATAAAGCCATGGCGGATAATGATGAGCTCGAACATGCGGTTGTCGACGCATCGTCGGCGATGGACGATTCCCTGGACGCAGGGGATGTCGTTCCGGCGGATCAATTGGCCGATATAGAGGATGACGCCAGCCCGCAGACCACCGATGTGATGGGAGAAGTTGAGATCTACATAGCCTATGGGCGCTTCCCGCAAGCTATCAGTTTTTTGCAGAAGGCGATCGCGGCTGAGCCAGATCGGTCTGATATCCGTCTTAAGCTACTTGAAGTCTATGTCGAAACAGGAGATGCGGCGGGGTTCAATTTGCAGCTCGAAGCTCTTCGTCAGTCGGCCGATGACCAAACTATTGAGCAAGCTCTGGCGCTTCAAGCAAAAATTCCAGGGGCGGCGGAAAGCGAAGTCGCAGCGATGAGCGTGTCGACTATCGAGAGCACGCCAGCTGATGATGACTTGTCTTTTGATTTGGACGATCTTGACAGCGAGACAGACGCCAGTGACTTCGAGTTTAATAGTAACGATGATCTCGAACTCGATACTGATGGTGATGAGGCGCCCGCAACCGACACCGTTGATGCTTTGGGCTCACAAGCCGATGATCTGGTGCTTAACGATGACTTGATTGATGATCTGGATCTGGACCTTGATCTTGACGGTGAGTCACTGGCAGAAGATGTTGCCGTCGATACGGCAAAGGACACGCTGAGCCTGGATGGCGAAGATGCACTCGAATTAGATGAAGACTTCTCCTTCAGTCTTGATGAAGCGGATCTTGATGAAGATCTCGATTTGTTAGCCGATAAAGATTCAGCGGAAGGTGATGCCTTGAAGTTGGATGATCTGGATGATGATGGCTTTAATTTGGATCTGGATGACGAAGACTTTAATCTTGATGACGATATGGGTACCAAGCTTAATTTAGCCCGGGCTTATATTGATATGGATGATGAAGAGGCTGCTCGGAAGACGCTGGAGGAGATCATAGTCGGTGGCTCTGATAGCGAAATTGAGGAAGCTAAGGCTTTACTTGAGCAGATAAGTTAGGTCATGAACACTCGGTTCGGCGAACATATCTGCCGGCGAAGAAAAGGAATCAGAGATTTTGAGTCGAATCGTGTTGGGCCTGAGTTACTCGGGTGCTCAATTCCACGGCTGGCAAGCCCAACGTGAAGGCAATACGGTTCAGCAAACTCTTGAGGCAGCATTGTCGAAAATTGCAGATCATGAGGTTCGCGTCATTTGCGCGGGCCGCACCGACACCGGGGTACACGCCACTCGTCAAATAGTTCACTTCGATACCCCTGCCGTTCGCCCGGAGAAAGCCTGGGTGTTAGGAACGAATGCGCACTTGGCCGACAGTGTCGCTGTCAGTTGGAGTCGCATAGTAGACGAGACCTTCAGTGCGCGCTTTAGCGCCACTGCACGGCGTTATCTGTATTGTATACATAACACGACGGTGCGCTCAGCGATCGGTGCCGGGTTATTCACTCGAGAACACCGTCCATTGGATACGGCCAAGATGCATCAGGCAGCTCAGTCGCTGCTTGGCGAACATGATTTCTCCGCCTATCGAGCGTCCAAGTGCCAATCCAAAACCCCCATGCGCAATATCCACGAGATTACGGTCTCTCGCCGCGGTGAAATGGTCTTGGTGAATGTTAAAGCAAACGCTTTTTTGCACCATATGGTCCGTAATATCGCCGGGGTTCTAATGGATATTGGCGCAGGTGAACAAACTGTCGACTGGACCGCCCAATTGCTGGGTGGCCGCGATCGAACGGTTGGTGCCATGACAGCGCCTCCCCATGGTCTGTATTTAGTGGATGTAGTCTATCCGGATACTTTTGAATTACCCCAGGGACCTAAAATACCGCATTTTTTTGCTGATCAATAACTGCCGTCGCGTTACCGGGGCTGAAGATTGATGTTAAACTTCCGTGTTTTTAGCTATTGGATAATCGAGCGATGGTCACCCGGGTAAAAATCTGTGGCATCACCCATCCGGACGATGCCTTAATGGCCGTCAGGGCAGGTGCCGACGCCCTTGGGTTTGTGATGTATGAACCGAGTCCTCGTTTTGTCGACGCGCCATCGGCGCAAAAAATTTGTGCCCAGGTGCCGGTGTTTGTCACTCGAGTCGGACTGTTCGTCAATCATTCTCGAGAGCAGGTCGGTAGCATTTGCCGTCAGGTTCCATTCGATCTACTGCAATTTCACGGGGATGAATCCAACGAGTTTTGCGCCAGTTTCCACCGGCCGTTTATCAAAGCCATTCGAGTCGCGCCAGGGGATGACGTGGCCCAGTTAGTCGCCCAATACCCCGACAGTCATGGTGTGCTTCTGGATGCTTTCGTTGATGGTCTATATGGCGGTACTGGTCGTACTATTGACTGGAAGCAATTACCTGCGCTGAAGACCCCCGTCGTGCTTGCTGGCGGTCTCGATCCCGATAATGTCGGGTTGGCGATTGCCAACGCTGCCCCGTACGGGGTCGACGTGAGTGGTGGGGTTGAACGGTCTAAAGGCCGTAAAGATCCTGGCAAGATAATGGATTTTATGCGCGCGGTTCGCGCAGCAGATGATGTTTAATGGATAACAGGCTAACTCGGCAGCTAGATGCAGTTGTCAGAGGTCGCCAGTTAAAAAGTAAGGTGAGTAGATGACAAGTACAGTGGAAGATAACAGGCAGGTGGCTTCAGAAGTTAGGGCGGCGGGTATTAACGAAGCCTTGACCGTGATGCCAGATGAGAAGGGTCATTTCGGTCCCTATGGCGGGCAGTTTGTTTCAGAAATTCTGATGACGGCCTTGGCTGAACTTGATCAGGCTTATCGTCACCTCAAGAATGACAAGAACTTCCTGGCGGAATTTCATCATGACCTGGAACATTACGTGGGTCGGCCTTCGCCACTGTATTTTGCTGAGCGACTCACGAAGCAGATGGGCGGGGCACGAATCATGCTAAAGCGTGAAGACCTGAACCACACGGGTGCGCACAAAATCAATAACTGTATTGGTCAGGCACTATTGGCCAAATATATGGGCAAGCCTCGCGTGATTGCCGAGACCGGCGCCGGGCAGCACGGTGTGGCTTCGGCCACGGTCGCCGCGCGCTTCGGGTTGAAGTGCCGGGTTTACATGGGCAGTGATGATATCGCTCGCCAAAGCCCGAATGTTTATCGTATGAAATTACTCGGCGCCGAAGTTGTGCCAGTCACCAGCGGTTCACGCACTCTGAAAGATGCGTTGAGTGAAGCCATGCGTGACTGGGTCACGAATGTGGATGACACCTATTACATTATCGGGACGGTTGCCGGCCCGCATCCATACCCGATGCTGGTGCGTGACTTTCAGTCAGTCATTGGTATTGAAGCACGCGCCCAGTGCTTGAAGCAGTTCGGCACTATGCCCGATGCTGTCGTTGCCTGCGTCGGGGGTGGGTCTAACGCCATGGGTATCTTCTATCCGTTCTTGGAAGACCGCGACGTTCGCCTCATCGGCGTTGAACCTGCCGGTCATGGATTAGAGACCGGCCAGCACGCCGCACCGCTGAGCAGAGGCAAGATCGGTATTCTGCAGGGCAATCGCACTTACCTCATGCAAGATAGCGATGGTCAGGTGCTCGACACCTATTCCATCTCTGCAGGGCTGGATTATCCTGGCGTTGGGCCAGAACACGCGTGGCTGAAGGATATTAAGCGGGCTGAGTATGTGGCCGTGGATGATAAGCAGGCCTTGCATGCCTTTCGCCAATTAAATCGTCTGGAAGGAATCTTGCCAGCGTTAGAATCAGCTCATGGCTTGGCTTATGCCATGGACCTCGCTGCGACGATGAGCAAAGACGAGATTATCATCGTGAATCTGTCGGGTCGGGGTGACAAAGACATTCCAACCATGGCCAAGCTTGATGGCATCAGCCTTGATTAACTCAAAGAACCCGGGAGTAGTAGCTTGAGCCGTATTGCTGATTGTTTTCAACGCCTCGCAGATAACCATCAAAAGGCTTTGGTGGTCTATGTGGTTGCCGGTGACCCGTCGCCTGCTGTCACCGTGCCGCTAATGCACGATATGGTGGCGAGTGGTGCCAGTATTATTGAGCTTGGCGTCCCCTTCACGGATCCTGAGGCTGAAGGCCCGGTGATTCAATTAGCGCATGAACGCGCCATGCGCCACAGAGTGAGTCTACGGGATGCCATCGCCATGGTGGCCAGCTTTCGTGAGCAGGATACTGTCACGCCGGTAGTGCTGATGGGCTATATCAACCCCATCGAGGCCATGGGGTATGAAGCCTTTGCCGCTCTGGCGGCCAGTGCTGGCGTCGATGGCACGATTTTGGTGAATGTACCTCCAGAAGAAGGCCAGGTGCTGGATAAGGCTTTGATCAGTCAAGATTTGGACCCGATCTACCTGCTGGCACCGACCACGCCGGAGGCCCGCGCGAGAATGGTTTTCGAACGTACCCGCGGCTTTACTTATTATGTGTCAGTCAAAGGGACTACTGGGGCTGGCAATCTCGATATTGATGAGGTGACTCGTCGAGTAGCAGGGTTTAAAGCCTATGCAACGACCCCGATTGTGGTGGGGTTTGGTATCAAGGATGGCGAATCCGCGGCACAGGTCGCTCGAGTCTCTGATGGCGCAGTGGTCGGCACGGCGCTGGTAAGTTTGATGGCGGCCAATGAGCAGGATCCTGTTCGGCTGCGGGCGGCGGTCACCGAACTCGTCGCTGACATGCGCACGGCCATGGATGCAGTATCCTGACCATGAAGTTGGCTGACTGGCTGCAGCGCATAGAACAACAACATCCGGTTAAATGGGACTTGGGTCTTGCCCGGGTAAGCGAGGTTGGGCGGCGCTTGGGGGTATTAAGCCCCGCACCGCTAGTCTTCCTGGTCGCCGGCACCAATGGTAAAGGCTCGACCTGTGAATACATTACCCAATTGTGTCGGGCTCGGCACCTGAAGGTGGGAAAGTCGACCTCACCGCATTTGCTCCGATTTAATGAGCGGATCGAGATTGATGGAGAGCCAGCCTCTGATGCCCTGATTTGTGGTGCCTTCGAGGCCATCGATCAGGCTCGGGCCGAAATCTCATTGACCTACTTCGAATACGGTACTTTGGCCGCCCTCGTGATTTTCAAGCAACTGGCCGTCGATGTGGCCGTTCTCGAGATTGGCCTCGGTGGCCGTCTTGACGCCATGAATATCGTCGATCCTGATGTCTCGGTAATCACGCGCATTGCCCTCGATCATCAATCTTGGCTGGGCGATACCCGTGAATTGATCGGTGCCGAGAAGGCTGGCATTCTGCGCGCTGGTATTCCTTGTGTGCTGGTAGACCGGGCACCGCCCATATCGATTCTTGAGCAAGCCAAAGCATTGCAAGTACCCGTGTATGCGCTGGGTGCTGAGTTTGATCATGCTGAAAGTTCCTTGTGGATCACTCAGGAAGGTGACCACTTTGCCCATGCTGGACTGCCGGCGCTGAATTTACCCGCTGATAGCTTTGTCGCGGCTTGTCAGGCTGTGGCCTGTGCCGGACTGACGCTGAGTCATCCTGATATTCAGATGGCCGCCGAGGCGGGGCAGGTGCCTGGGCGATTTCAGCAATTGGCCTGGCCGCGAAGGACCATCCTGGATGTTGCTCACAACCCAGATGCCGCAATCTACTTACGCGATAAGTTGCAGGCCAGGTTACAGCAGTTGCCGCAAGTGGGTCGTTGTCACGCTGTGGTAGGTATGTATGCCGATAAGGACTATGCCGGGGTTCTGGATCTGTTGGCGCCGCTGGTTAGCCATTTTTATTGTACCGATATGGATGAATCTCGCGCCGCACCTGCCACTTTGCTGGCTGAGCATTTGACGAATCTCGGCGGGTCTGTGGTCAGTACTTATGCTAAAATAGCGCAGGCTTATAGGGCGGCAGTGCAACAGTGTGCTGATGAAGACTATATTTTGGTGTTTGGGTCATTTCCGGTGGTCGCAGGTGTGCTGGAGGTGTTTGCTGAACGGGTGGCCGACGAGGCTATTCAGGGTGCTGAATGACGAATGCTAAATTCATTGTAGCCAGAGAAGTGAATAACTAGTTGGATACCAAACTCAGACAACGGGTAGTGGGTGCAGGGGTGCTGACAGCCCTGGCTATCATTATCCTGCCAATGCTACTGGATGGTACGTCAGACGATCGTGCGCGTGTCATGGCGACGATTCCGGAACCGCCCACCATCGAACTCAAGAAGCTCTCAATGGAAGGTATGCTGGGTAAGATGCGCGAGATGGAACAAGAGAGCGCCGCACAGTTGCCCGAGTTGCTGCCAGACTACACCTCTTATGGCGATACCACTGCCAGTGATGGGAGCGAAAACGCGTCTGCCCTCGCGGCTACCGAACTGACTCTCGATAAAAATCTTTTGCCAGTGAGTTGGAGTTTGCAACTTGGTAGTTTCCAGAATCCAAAAAACGCCCAGCGTCTGAGGCAACAGCTCAGAGATGAGGAATACCGCGCTTATATTATTCAGGTCATGGCAACTGAGAATAATACCGAGACGTTTCGGGTTTATGTTGGTCCGATGTTGCAAAAGAGCCAGCTTGAGAGAGTCGCTGAAGAAATTCGCGTGAAATTCAATATCACAGGACCAATTGTCCGTTATCGGCTAGAAGATGACGGGGGCCAATTAGGTGGTTAGTTTACCGATAGCCTTAGATGATTTTTTGAAGCGCAAGCTGTTTCGAAATATCGAGCGAGAGATTAAGAGGTCGAAATCATGGGGGAAATAGTCGCGGTAGACTGGGCAATCATTAGTGTGGTGGTGATATCGACTCTCATCAGCATCATGCGCGGTTTTGTTAAAGAGGCCTTGTCGCTAGGCACCCTGATTGCTGCGATCCTGATAGCTCGCCTGTTCGGCAACCAAGTCGCCGATATGCTTGTGGATTTTATCAGTGTCCCCTCGCTGCGTTTGGCAGCTGCCTATGGTGGTTTGTATCTGGCCACTATGATCATAGGCGGTATGATTAACTATTTGGTTTACCAGGTCGTTAGAATAGCGGGCTTGTCATCGATCAATCGTATACTGGGTATGGGATTTGGCTTTGTTCGTGGTGGTTTGATTGTGGTGGTAGCAGTTGCCATCATGGCTCGAATGCCGATCAGTGAAGATCCCTGGTGGCAGTCTTCGAGATTGATCCCACAGGTGATAGTGACGGCGGATTGGTTGCAGATTTTTGTCATCGATAAAGTCGACGAGTTTAAAGCGCACGGCATATCTATTTAGTGTCAGCAGGCAAGGTTTAGAACGTCAATACAGTTCAGTGATACCAACATCTAAGAGGTTAGAATTATGTGCGGCATAGTCGGAATGGTTGGCAGAAGCGAAGTTGCCTACGATCTTTATGATGCTCTGACGGTGTTGCAACATCGAGGCCAAGATGCTGCGGGTATTGTTACCTGTCAGGGAGATACGCTCAACCTAAGGAAAAATAATGGTCTGGTGAAAGACGTATTTCAACAGGATCATATGAACCAGCTGAAGGGCAACATGGGTATCGCTCATGTCCGCTATCCCACTGCCGGTACGGCAAGCTCGGCTGAGGCCCAGCCGATGTATGTCAACTCGCCCTTCGGCATTTGCCTGGCGCACAACGGTAATCTGATCAACGATCGTCAATTGAACGAAGATTTATTCCGCACAGATCGGCGCCACATCAATACAAGCTCTGACTCTGAAGTGTTGCTCAATGTATTTGCGCATGAGTTACAGAGCATTGCTGGAATGCGCTTGGCACCTGAAGACGTATTCAACGCGATAAGTCGTGTTCATGAACGGGCCGTTGGCGCTTATGCTGCGGTGGCGCTGATCATTGGCTTTGGCATCGTCGGGTTTCGCGATCCGAATGGTATTCGCCCAGTTTGCTATGGCAAGCGTGAGACTCCGCAAGGTACGGAATATATCATTGCCTCGGAAAGTGTCGCATTGGACATTCTCGGCTTCGACTTTATCGATGATATTCAACCGGGTCATGCGGTCTGCATTCAGACCAATGGAGAGGTCTTCGTTCGGCAGTGTTCGCCTCAGGCTGAGTATAGTCCCTGTATCTTTGAGCAGGTCTATTTAGCGCGGCCGGACTCGATCATTGATGACGTGTCGGTCTACAAGTCCCGATTAAAGATGGGCGAGAAACTCGCGGACAAAATTCTGCGTGAATATCCTGATCATGATATTGATGTCGTCATCCCCATTCCGGACACCAGCTGTACAGCGGCATTGCCGATGGCGCATCGCCTCGATGTGAAGTATCGAGACGGTCTGGTTAAGAACCGATATATCGGTCGCACCTTTATCATGCCTGGCCAACAGCAGCGGCAAAAATCCGTGCGTCAGAAGTTCAACACCGTTGATCTCGAGTTTCGTGGCAAAAATGTGTTGTTAGTTGATGATTCAATTGTTCGAGGCACCACGACCCGGCAGATCGTGCAGATGGCGAAAGAAGCCGGCGCGAAGAAGGTCTATCTGGCATCGGCGGCGCCACCGGTGCGCTACCCCAATGTTTATGGTATCGATATGCCAGCAGCCTGTGAATTTGTCGCCGACGGGCATACCGTCGAGGAAATCGCCGCCTATATCGGCGTTGATTGGCTGATCTATCAGGACCTTGACGACCTGGTAGATTGCGCGATGGGTATCAACCCCAAAATCACCCGGTTTGACACCAGCGTTTTTGATGGTGTCTATATTACTGGTGGGGTCGATGAGAAGTACTTGACGCGGATTGAATCCCAGCGCGGTGATGGCGCCAAGAGTGGTCGTCGGCTGGCAGAAATGGAAATTATTGAGATGCATAACCAGGGTTAGGCAGTCATCCATAAGCTGGGTTCGGTTACCGATGGTTAACAGTCATTGAGATGGTTAATGATTCTGGTGCATACACGGAAGTGTGCGTCACGCTTGATCAGGGAGTTCTATGCAGGACGTTATTCAGCATACCATCGCGCAGATTGGGACAGTGTTGCTGGGCAAAGAGTCGCAGATCAAACTCGCGCTGGCTTGTTTATTGTCCCGTGGTCATCTGCTGATCGAAGACCTGCCTGGTATGGGCAAGACGACGCTGTCTCAAGCGCTGGCCCGGGTTCTGGGTCTAACTTATAGTCGAATTCAATTTACCAGTGACCTGTTACCTGCCGATATCCTTGGCACGTCAATATTTGATAAGAGCAGCGGCGAATTCAATTTTATGCCCGGGCCGATTTTCAATCAGCTGATTCTCGCTGATGAGATCAATCGCGCCACGCCAAAAAGCCAGAGCGCACTGCTCGAGGCCATGGAAGAGCAGCAGGTGACCATTGAGGGGGCAACTCGGCCATTGCCATCCCCATTTTTTGTGATCGCGACGCAGAACCCGAATAACCAGGGCGGTACCTTTGCCTTGCCAGAGTCCCAGCTGGATCGATTCCTGATGCGAATCGAACTGGGCTATCCTGATCCCGCAGCCGAACGGCAGTTACTCAAGGGCGAAGATCGTCGCCACGTGCTGGCACGTTTGCAACCCACGTTCGAGATCGATCAACTCGTTGAATTGCAGAACCGATGCCAGCAAATAAAGGTCTCCGATGCGCTGCTCGATTATGTCCAACGCTTGGTGCTGTACACTCGGCAGGCGCCGGAATTCGCCTACGGCTTGTCGCCCCGGGGTGCTCTGGCGTTACTTTCCTGCGCGAAAAGCTGGGCGTTGATTGACGACCGTCTGTACGTGGTGCCGGAAGATGTTCAGGCAGTTTTACCCTCGGTTGTCGAACATCGTTTGCGGGAGACCTCGGACTTCAGCGGTCATGGTGCCGGCGGCCTGACTCAGTGGTTGCTCTCCAAAGTCGACATCATAGGCTGATGGCAAATACAGATGACTATGCCGGCGCGCCTGAGAACCGATTGTGGCGCTCAGTATGGTTTCAACGCTGGTTAAATCGGCGTCTGCCCCCGGCGAATGCAGTGGTCTTGAACCAAAGCAATATCTTTATTCTTCCGACCCGGCAGGGTATCTATTTTCTGGTGTTGTTGTTTTTCATGGTACTGGCAGCCATCAACTACCAGAACAGTCTGATTTTTGGTTTGGCATTCCTGCTACTCAGTTTTTTTATGGTCAGTATTCTTCACACCTTTGGTAATTTGTCAGGTCTGACCGTGCAGGCCGGCACTGCTCGGGCTGCATTTGCGGGCGAGGATGCCAGTTTCAGCGTGCGCCTGTCTCGTCAGGGTGAGCGCCATCACGAGGCAATCGTTTTGGGTTGGGATCCTGAGCGCCTGATAGGTGCCGATTTGATTGAGGCTGAAGCAGCGCAGACTCGGCTGTTTGTTCAGAGTAAGCGCCGGGGCCGATTAAATCCCGGTCGGTTGTTGATCCAGACCCATTACCCTGTTGGCTTGTTTCGCGCCTGGTCGTGGGTCGATCTGGATATGGCTGCGGTCATCTATCCGCGACCAGTGTATGCCGCAGACTTACCCACTGCTATCGGTGTAAACCCTGGCGATGAATCACAGCAGCGTAACGGTGTAGATGATTTTTATGGCTTTCGCGATTATCAACCGGGGGATTCCTTGCGCCATGTCGCGTGGAAATCTTTTGCTCGAACGGGTGACTTGTTAGTCAAGGAATTTTCGACCAGTGTTGACCGACAAGTCTGGCTTGATTGGGAGCTGTTTCCCAATCTTGACCGTGAGAGTCGCCTGAGCCGTTTGTGTTACTGGGTCGTGACCTTGGGCAAGTCCGATGATGAGTATGGTTTGCGCCTGCCCGGGCTTGAAGTAGCACCTGACAAAGGCCCGGAGCATCAGGAGCGCCTGCTGCGGGAGTTGGCGTTGTTTGAGCTTCAACCGCCAGTTTCGGCGGTGAAAACATGACAGGCTTTCAGATCCCGAGAAACAGTCTGGTCTGGATGCTGGCCGCGCAAATCGCGGTCATCGCGCCCCATGTGCCCCGATTGCCCGTTTGGGTCACGTCGATTTGTGTCGGCTGCTGCTTTTGGCGAGTCATGGTCTATCAGGGTCGTTGGTCATACCCCGGTCGATGGGCCAAGGTCGTGTTTGTCGTCGCAGGCCTGATCGGTCTTGGCGTCGGCTATAAGGGCAGGGTCTATGGCTTGGAGCCAGCGGTGGCATTATTGGTTATAGCCTTTGTCTTCAAGCTACTTGAAATGCAGCATAAACGCGACGCTTACATAGTGATCTTGTTGGGTTATTTTGTGGCGATTACCGAATTTCTGTTTTTCCAAAGCATTCCCTACGCCTTCTATATGCTCTTTGCTGTAGTGCTGATTACCGCAGCATTGATTGGCCTGAACCAGACCCAGTCTCATCTCCAGCCACTAAAGACGCTGAAGCTAGCGGCGACGTTAATGGTGCAATCGATTCCCATGATGCTGGTGTTGTTTATTCTGTTCCCGAGGATTGCGCCGCTTTGGACTGTGCCACTCGAGTCACAAGCGGCTAAAAGTGGCGTGACTGACAGAATGAGTCCGGGCGATATCGCCAGCCTCAGTCTGTCGCCCGAACTGGCGTTCAAGGCCAGCTTCAGCGGTGCGATTCCAGCTCCTGGCCAGCTTTACTGGCGCGGCCTAGTGCTTGAAAATTACGATGGTAAAACCTGGACCCGACGGGCTAATCTAACTGATAGTATCTGGCGCAATAAACAAAGCAAGCCTGTCTGGGCCAAGGATATCGAGCGCTTGGGAAGTACGCAAAGCTATAGCATTATTCTTGAGCCGACTCGGCAGAACTGGCTGTTCAGTCTGGCTACAGCGGACCTTCCAGCCAACGCTGATATCGCGATGCTTGACGATTACACCCTCGCCTATGTTCACCGTCGAGGGGTTACCGCCAAGTTCAAGTATGCTGTGACCTCTGATCTGCAGTATCGATTGGAAACCGAGCTCAGTGATGAAGTACGGCAACGGAACACGAGTCTACCCAGCGACAGTAATCCGCGTACGCGAGAGTTGGTGAGTGCTATTTTGGCTTTGGCCAGTAATGATGCAGATTACGTCAATCGGGTGTTGAGCTATTTTGCTGACGAGAAATTCGCTTATACCCTGCAGCCGCCGACGCTCGGTGATGATGATATTGATGAGTTCCTGTTCGATAGTCGGCGTGGCTTCTGCGAACACTATGCTGGCAGCTTTGTATTCATGATGCGAGCTGCCGGTATTCCCGCGCGGGTCGTATTGGGCTATCAGGGGGGTGAGTATAATGCGCTGGCGAATTACATTGCGGTGCATCAATTCGATGCGCACTCTTGGACTGAAGTCTGGTACGAGGGGCGTGGCTGGGTTCGGATCGACCCGACTCAGATGGTATCGCCAGAGCGTATTCAACGCGGTCTGGAAAGTGCTGTGGCTGAGGAGAACACCTTCTTAGCCAACTCCCCCCTGTCGTGGCTTAAGTATCGACAGCTACTCTGGCTTCAGGATTTACGCCAGCAGTTGGGCGCTATTGGTCATTATTGGGATAACTGGGTTGTGGGTTATAACCCTAGAACCCAATTAGAATTTCTATCAACGTACTTTGAAGATATTGATGCCAGTCGTCTGGGTTTGCTGATGCTGACAACATTTTTTGTTCTGCTCGGCATTGTTGCGTTGTTTGTGCTGAGGAGCCGTAACACGCGCCTGCTGACCGCCGTCGACCAGCAGTATCTGCGCTTCTGTCAGCTGTTGGGTAAGCAGGGGCTTGCTCGACAACCTGGCGAAGGACCTTGGCGCTATAGCGAGCGGGTCAGTCAGGCAAGGCCAGATCTTGCGCCAGCAGTCACACGGGTGACGCAGGAATATACTCGTATGAACTATGACTTGGGTGCGCCGAATAATAGCAAGGCGCTAAAAAAAGCCGTCAGCGCCTTTCGAATTAAGGCGTTGACGGCCAGTGTCTGATGTTATGTCACCGCAGGGCAGGTGCTCTGCGGCGACAGCAACAAGACCCTTATGCGACGTTGACGATATTCACCGCAGGTATCACCGCGGTATCAGCTGACTTTTGGAACGCTTCAATCTGATCGAAGTTCAGGTAGCGATAGATCTCGCTAGCCATCGTGTCGAGTTCTTGCATATGTTCCAGGTATTCGGCGACGGTGGGCAGGCGCCCGAGTATCGAGGCGATCGCAGCCAATTCAGCTGAAGCCAGATAAACATTAGCGCCGTCACCTAACCGGTTCGGAAAGTTTCGGGTCGACGTCGACACACAGGTGGACTTCGGCGCGATGCGCGCCTGATTGCCCATGCACAGCGAGCAGCCCGGCATTTCCGTGCGAGCGCCGGCAGCGGCGAAGATGTTGTAGATACCTTCCTCGCGCAGCTGATGCTCGTCCATCTTGGTGGGTGGTGAAATCCACAGACGGGTCGGGATGCCATCGGTTTTATTCAACAGTCGCGCTGCGGCGCGGAAATGACCGATGTTGGTCATGCAAGAACCGATAAAGACTTCGTCGATCTTGGTGCCGGTCACTTCGGATAAGGGCTTCACATCATCCGGGTCATTCGGGCAGGCTAGCAATGGCTCTTTGATATCATCGAGGTTGATCTCGATAATTTCTTTGTACTCGGCATCAGCATCCGGTTCCATCAATACAGGATTGGCGAGCCATTCTTGCATGGCAGCGATTCGTCGACCGATGGTGCGGGCGTCGCCATAACCTTCGCTGATCATCCACTTCAACAGGGTTACGTTGGAGTTCATGTATTCGATGATCGGTGCCTTGCCCAGGCGAATCGTACAACCACCGGCAGAGCGTTCGGCAGACGCGTCGCTGATTTCGAAAGCCTGCTCAACTTTCAAGTCAGGCAGTCCTTCAATCTCGAGAATGCGGCCTGAGAAAATATTCTTCTTTCCTTCTTTCGCAACTGTCAATAAACCGCTCTGAATTGCTGCGTAAGGAATCGCGTTTACCAGATCACGCAGGGTAATACCGGGCTGCATGGTGCCTTTAAAACGTACCAGTACCGACTCAGGCATATCCAGCGGCATCACACCGATGGCAGAAGCGAAGGCCACTAAGCCTGAACCCGCGGGAAAGCTGATACCCAGAGGGAAGCGGGTATGTGAATCGCCACCGGTACCCACTGTGTCGGGCAATAACATGCGATTCAGCCAAGAGTGGATGATACCGTCGCCCGGACGTAAAGCGACGCCGCCGCGAGTCTGGATAAAGTCTGGCAGGGTGTGCTGAGTGTCGATATCAACAGGTTTAGGATAAGCCGCTGTGTGGCAGAAAGACTGCATCACCAGGTCCGCAGAGAAACCCAGGCAGGCGAGTTCTTTCAACTCGTCGCGAGTCATGGGGCCAGTGGTGTCCTGCGAGCCCACAGTAGTCATCTTCGGTTCGCAATAGGTGCCAGGCCGTACGCCAACGACACCGCAAGCCTTGCCGACAATTTTCTGAGCCAGAGTAAATCCTTTGGTTGAGGCTTCCGCGGGTACGGGGCGTCTGAAAATTTCGTTCTGAGGCATGCCCAGAGTTTCTCGAGCCCGCTCGGTCAGGCCGCGACCAATGATCAAGGGAATACGACCGCCAGCTTGAACTTCATCTAACAATACTTCGGTGGCGAGTTCGAATTCGGCAATGACTTCGCCGGTCTTATCGCTGGTGATTTTACCTTCATAGGGGTGAATCACGATTACATCACCGGTTTCCATCT
The DNA here is from genome assembly GCA_002389265.1 of Gammaproteobacteria bacterium UBA4475. GTDB lineage: Bacteria > Pseudomonadota > Gammaproteobacteria > Pseudomonadales > Azotimanducaceae > UBA4582. The sequence goes on along the minus strand of DGOD01000073.1, from coordinate 2,713 downwards.
TGCTGACGTCACATTCGATGGGCAAGGCGCCAGCATCTTCCATCGTGTTGAAGAAGATGGGGGCGATTTTACTGCCCAACACAACGCCACCGTCACGTTTGTTTGGAATGTTGGGGATATCGTCGCCCATATGCCAAAGCACTGAGTTGGTAGCAGACTTTCGTGATGAGCCGGTTCCGACCACATCACCTACATAAGCAATGGGGTTACCTGTGTGCTTCAGCTGTTCGATCGTCTGAATCGGGTTTTCCATAGTCTTCTGTAACATGGCAAGTGCATGCAGCGGGATATCTGGGCGGCTCCAGGCGTCGCCAGCTGGAGACAGGTCGTCGGTGTTGGTTTCGCCATCAACCTTGAACACGGTGACTTTGATTTGGTCGGCGACTTTCGGCTTGGCCATAAACCACTCGGCATTGGCCCAGGACTCAACCACGCGCTTAGCATGGGCATTGGTCTTGGCTTTCTCCACAACATCATGGAAGGCATCAAACATCAGCAGAGTGCGCGACAGAGCTGCAGCTGCGGCGTCAGCGCTTTCAGCGTCGTCCAACAAGTCGATCAGCGGTTCAATATTGTAGCCGCCGAGCATGGTGCCCAGTAGTGTCGTGGCATCGACCTTGCTGATCATTGGCGAGCTATCAGCACCCTTGGCGATGGCGGTGAGAAAGGCAGCCTTAACATAGGCGGCGTCGTCAACGCCGGCAGGCACACGATTAGTGATCAGGTCGAGCAGAAACTCGCCTTCACCGGCGGGTGGCGCTTTTAAAAGTTCAACCAACTCGTTAACCTGTGCGGCAGTGAGTGGCTTCGGGTCGATACCCATTTCTAATCGTTCGGCGACGTGTTGTCGATAAGCTTCAAGCACAGTGTTGGTCCTCATTGATTCAAAAGTAGCAGTGGCGGCTCCGCAGGGGCGTAAACCGCTGAAAACAGGCGGCCCATTCTATCCTAATAGGCCCTTAAAGTTAAGATGTGTGGGCGAATGCCCCGACCAGGTTGCAGAATGACGATAGACGACTTTTTATATTGTAAAACGCCCGCAAGCTGGGTCGCGGCGGTTAATACCAATCTCGATATTCTCTTGATTGATCATGCCAACTGCGAGAAAAAAGCCGCATCCACGGCCATGAACCTGATGTACCGCTATATCGACAAGCCCGAGATGCTAATGCGCCTGTCGAAATTAGCACGTGAGGAATTGCGCCATTTCGAACAAGTGGTGTCTTTACTGAATGCCCGCAATATTCCCTATGCCAATGTGCCGTCAGCCCGCTACGCGGGAGAGCTACGCAAGGGTGTGAGAACCTATGAACCTGCCCGATTGATCGACATCTTGGTCGTTGGTGCCGTCGTCGAAGCCCGCAGCTGCGAACGCTTCAACGCCATGATTCCGGTACTGGACGATGAGTTAGCGGTCTTCTACACCTCATTGCTCAAGTCAGAAGCCCGGCACTTCATGATTTATCTGGATTTTGCGAAGCGCTACTACCAGCAGTACGAGGCGCAAATGAAAGAGTCTCTGGACGACCGCGTTGCCTTTTTCTTGAGCGAAGATCAGCGCTTGATCGAGTCCGAGGATCACGAATTCCGTTTTCACAGTGGCCCGCCGGTGTTGGCCGGCGGTATTGATGTGATCCCAGAGGCGAAAGTCGGTAAGCGTCGGTAAGATCTCAAAGGCTAAAAGACTCGAGCCGCACCCCCGTCGCATCGGCTTGAATAAACCAACCCTGCTGGTCCCAATCGCCGAGCACAATACGCTCGGCAGACTCGCCCGCGACCTGTAAAGAATGTCTGGCGGGGCGGTGGGTATGGCCGTGAATTAAGCGTAAGACCCCAGCCTCTGCCATCACCCTGGCCACCTCTGATGGTGTGACATCCATAATGCCCATGTCGGTGCTCTGAGTATGGGCCTGACTTTGCTGTCTGGCCTGTGCCGCGAAGGCCGCGCGATCGGCCAGGCTCTTCGACAGAAAATCTGTCTGAAATGCTGGGCTGCGCAATTGGCTGCGAACCTGCATATAGGCCGTGTCTTCAGTGCAAAGGCTGTCACCATGCATTAGCAGGGTTTTAGTGCCGTGCAGATCAATCGTGGTAGGGTCATTTAAGAGTGTAGCGCCGGTCTGGGCGCAGAAATGCTCGCCGAGCAGGAAGTCTCTGTTGCCGTGCATGATAAAGACCGGGCAGGGTAGCGCCTTGAGTGCCAGGATAATGGCGTCAACAGACGGATGACTATGATCATCTCCCAGCCAAACCTCGAAAAAGTCGCCGAGAATGTACAGCGCGCCGCATTCTTGGGCCTGATTGCTGAGAAAGTTCAGCAAGGCCTGGTGGATATCTGGCCGGCTGGGATCCAGGTGTAAATCTGAGATAAACAGCGTCGGTAGCGCAGTTGTCTTGTGAGCGGGCATCTAAAAGCCGTCCTTTGGGTAATTTTTTGGGGCGATGCGGGCATTATTCCTAAATTAGCGTCGAGAATCCATTTTCGTGTTTGACGGGTGGCATTAACCTTCAGTAGAATGCCGGCTCTCGCGTCAGAGTCTGTTCTTGAATAGCTCGACAACGGAGAATTACCCGGTCAACGGCCAATCGTTCGGGTAGTCGTCAAATCGCTTGGCCTATTGATGGCTGGGCACTATATCGGGGTATAGCGCAGTCTGGTAGCGCGCCTGCTTTGGGAGCAGGATGTCGGGAGTTCGAATCTCTCTACCCCGAC
>DGOD01000313.1 GCA_002389265.1 Gammaproteobacteria bacterium UBA4475 | reverse complement strand
ACCTTTGCCTCGCTTTGCCGGCGTAACCAGCCCGCGCCAGCGATGATTTGGAGCGTCGTTCACTCTGGGGGGGGGTAAAGGGGAGAGGGTTCCAGTATTTTTACAATGTTTTCGCCAGATTTAAGTTGGGCTATCAACCTTTGCTCTTCACTCTGCAGTTTGTCCCGGTTGCCATCTTTGACATGCCCGTATCCTCGAAGTTTGGCGCTCAAACTAAGCAACTCCCTTGCCCGGCTGTAGTTGTTGCTGGTCAGCAAGGTGGTGACTTGCTCGATGTGCTGGATATAGTTTTTCAGATCATGACGCTCGCGACGGCGCTCTTGGGTCATGCCGAAGATGTCAAAAGGAGTGCCACGTAAAAATCGGCAGAATGCGATTGCTTGAAACAAAATCAGCACCCAACCTCCAAATTCGCGTTTTTGAACCTGACCAGTCACCTTGTCTCGCCGACTAAGCAGCGGTGGCGCTAAATGAAAACGAAGCCGGTAGTCGCCTGAAAATTGATCCTTGAGTTGGTCTTTGAATAGCGCTGACGAATGCAGTCTCGCGACTTCGTACTCGTCTTTGATGGCCATTCGCCGGAATAGCTCCTTGGCAACCACTTCAGTAATAGAAAACGCTTGATCGACATGCATATCAGACTGACGAATTTGATTAACAAGCCGCTCGTAACGGGCGGCATAGCGGGTGTCCTGGTAATCCTGCAAGCGCGATTTGCGATCAGCGATGATGTCGTCGAGATCAGTAGCGCTGGTTTTAGGCGTCTGGAGGGCGGATGTAATGGGCTTTGGGTCGTGAGCATATTGCCGGCCGAGCTCAAACGCATCCTGATTAAACTGCACGGCAACGTGATTAAGCTCGATAGCGCGCATGATTGCAGCATGACCTACCGCAACAAAGCCTCGTTGCCATGCGATGCCAAGTAGAAACAGATTAGCACCAATGGTGTCCCCCAAAAGTTGTCTCGCGATTGTTGTTGCATCTACCGTGTGCAAGTCAGCCTGGCCGACCTCTTCGGCGATTTGCTGCAGCATCTCTTGGGCTGGAAACTTTGCATCAGGGTCATGAATAAAGGCGGCGGTAGCTTGCTCCGCCGTGTTGACCACCGTGTGGGTGCGCTCCCGCGCTCCTTTGGCGAGGCAATCATGGCTCGCCGCCACGACTAGGTCGCAACCTATCAGGAGATCTGCTTCGCCAGCGGGAATTCTGACTGCCTTGATGTCTTCCTGCTGCGCAGCGACCCGCACGTGACTGGTAACTGCACCGAACTTCTGCGCTAGACCCGTTTGGTTCATGGTGGCGCAACCTTTGCCCTCGAGGTGGGCAGCCATCGCGATAAGCGACGTGATCGTCAATACACCGGTACCGCCAATCCCTGCCACAACGGTATTCCATGGTTTATCCAAGGTGGGCAAGCTGGGCTCGGGGAGGGTGGGGCGTTCCAATCGTTTCAGCTTTGTGCTGTCGCCGGCTTTCAGCTCGCCACCAATGACGGAAACAAAGCTTGGGCAGAATCCCTTGAGACAAGAAAAATCCTTGTTGCAGGCGCTTTGATCGATTTGCCGTTTTCGGCCGAGAGCTGTCTCCTTGGGCAGCACTGATAGGCAATTACTTTGGAGGCTGCAGTCTCCACAGCCCTCACAAACCGCCTCATTGATGACAACGTGCCTGTTCGGTGTCGCCAGCTGATCGCGTTTGCGTTTTCTGCGCTTTTCAGCGGCACAGGGCTGCTGATAAATAATGATGGTGGTCCCCGTCATCTCTCTCAGAACCCGTTGGACCCGATCGAGTTCATCGCGGTGGTGGACGGAAAGACCTTGCCATGCGCGAATTCGATCTTGGTGTGCAGCCGGTGTGTCTGAGAGCAAGGCAATTCTTTTCACACCCTCGCCCTTCAGTTGCTGAATCAGGTTGTCAATCGAGAGCTGCCCATCTATTGGCTGTCCGCCGGTCATCGCTACGGCTTCGTTATAAAGGATCTTGTAGGTAATGTTTACTTTGGCAGCGATTGCCGCGCGAATAGCGAGCAAACCTGAATGAAAGTAGGTGCCATCGCCCAGATTTTGGAACACATGTTTAGTCGCAGTGAAAGGCGCCTGTCCGATCCATGTTGCACCCTCGCCACCCATCTGGGTGAAGGTGTGGGTTTCTCTATCAGGCATCCAGGTGGCCATGTAATGACACCCAATGCCCCCAAGTGCATGACTGCCTTCTGGCACTTTTGTTGAGGTGTTGTGGGGACAGCCAGAACAAAAGTGGGGGACTCGCTCCAGGCTAGCTTTTTTGCTGGCGAGGGATTGCTCTTTATCTTTAACCCATTTAACACGCTGTTCCAGAGTGGGGTTGGTATAGAAGCGTTGGATGCGAGCGGCAATGGCAAGCGCAACCATTGCGGGGGTTAGCTCCCCGGTGTTGGGGAGAAGATCTGCGCCTGTCTCGTCGAACTCGCCAACGACTCGGGGCCGCGAGCCCACCGGGTAATTATAGAGCTGCGAGGTAAGCTGATCCTCAAGAATCGAGCGCTTTTCTTCGACAACCAAAATCTCTTCGAGCCCTTCGGCGAACTCATGGGTTGTTTGTGGCTCCAAGGGCCAGGGCATGCCTACCTTGTAAACCCGAATTCCAATTTCTGCCGCGGCGGCGCGATCGATTCCCATGTCCTCGAGCGCTTGGAGTACGTCGAGATAGGCCTTGCCGGTGGAGATAATGCCGAAGCGGGGGATCGGGCTGTCGATAGTGATGCGGTTCAGCTGGTTAACCCGGGCAAATTCGCGAGCCGCATAAATCTTGTACTTATTGAGGCGCAGTTCCTGCTCGATCGGTTTGTCAGGCCATCGAGCGTGAACCCCATCTAGGGGTAGTTCAACACCTTCGGGTATCGTTATTTCCACACGCTCGGGATCAATGTCGGCGGAAATTGCAGAATCCATATTTTCTGTGATTGCCTTCAGCGCTACCCAGCAACCGCTGTAGCGCGACAGCTCCCAGCCGAAGATGCCGAGGTCCAGAACCTCCTGCACGTTGGCGGGCGCGAGCACGGGAATTGAGGCGCCAATAAAGTTGTGCTCCGATTGATGGGGCAAGGTGGAGGATTTGCAGGCATGATCGTCGCCAGCAACGGCCAGTACGCCGCCATGGCGACTGGTTCCAAAAGCATTGGCATGTTTAAACACGTCCATGCTTCTGTCGACGCCGGGGCCTTTGCCATACCACATGCCGAAAACACCATCGTATTTGGCGCCCTCAAAGAGTTGGGTCTGCTGGCTTCCCCAGACAGCAGTGGCGGCCAGCTCCTCGTTTACGCCGGGTTGAAAGTGAACATTGTGTTGGTCGAGATAATGTTTGGCCTGCCACATGGCCTGATCAACGCCGCCCAGCGGCGAACCCCGATATCCTGAGACAAACCCCGCGGTGTTTAGCCCCCGTTGCATATCGCGCTGGTGTTGCAGAATCGGTAATCGCACCAAGGCCTCGATGCCCGTCATGTAGGCCCTGGCTTTATCGAGCGCATATTTGTCGGAGAGACTTACCTCGCGCAAGGCAGTGGGTAGCGGTGCGTTCACCGAGTCGATCCTCTTGGGAGGTGATGGAGCCATTGTGCTGTACAGGATCGGGAATTAGTTTGCTTTTTTTGGGCTAAAACCCCAATATTTAGATAAATATTCTCTTTTTATACGGTTTATAGGTAAAAAAATGCATATTGAGCTCGACCGAGTAGAAAGTATAGGAAGAATAAAGGGCCTGTTGAGATTAAATTTCCTGACTGACCCTGCTAACTGAACTAGAGATATTGGCGACATATCCGCCTGCAGGTCTGAAAAATTGCTCGCTGAGTTGATCGTGCAAG
>DGOD01000070.1 GCA_002389265.1 Gammaproteobacteria bacterium UBA4475 | reverse complement strand
GCATCTGCGCACCCAGCTTGAATCCGATGCGCCGTCAGTTTCGAGCATTATGATCGCAGATATGCTCCGGGATGAAAGATTCGCTGCGGGTGGACATTTCAACAATACCAACGCTTTCGGCGTGGAACTAGAAATTTGGTCCAAGTCCCTGTCAACCCAGAAGTGCGAGCTGACGCTGAACAAATTTGGCGTTCCGTGCAGCTTGGACAATAGCCCGGATGACCAGTTCGACCACCCGCAGGTAAGATCACGACAGGCATGCACCGAGCAACAGGATGAATATGGTGCCTTTTTGATACAAAACGCACCGTTTTTATGAGCGAACATTGACATCTCGACATCCAGTCACTCACCCAAACTTGGTCAGCATACTGATGCGGTATTGGCCCAGGTACTCAAGTTTTCTGCCGGCGAAATTGCTGGGTTGCGATCGGCGGGTATCATCGATTAAATGGCGATCTGGAATCTAACCGAGGCTCCAAGCCGGGATATTTCTGATCACCGACTATACTGGCAAACTCGTTAGCCCTATTCAGTATCTATTCACCAGCTATTTTACAAAGGAACCGGCATGAGCAATCCATTTTTTGAGGACTGGAACACACCCTACGGCATCCCACCCTTTGACCGTATCCAGAATGAACATTACCTCGAAGCCTTTGAACGAGGATTCGCCGAGCAAAATGTCGAGATCGATCGCATCACTCAGAATCAGGCGCCTGCGAACTTCACGAACACCATCGAGGCGCTGGAGCGATCAGGCGCGCTGCTGGCAAAGACAGGCATGGTGTTCTCTAATCTAAGCTCATCGGACACCAATGACTCGCTACAAGCCATCGAGCTGGCGCTGGCGCCCAAATATGCCGCACACGAAGGTCGATTGCTGAATAATCAGGCGTTGTTTGAGCGGGTCAAGCAGGTCTACTCGAGCCTGCCTGAGGCCGATCTGGATGCTGATCAGGTCAAGCTCTGTGAAGACGCGTACACTCGATTCGTTCGTGCCGGCGCTGCCCTTGAAGAGCAGGCCCGAGACCAGGTCATGGCGTTAGATGAAACTCTGGCAGAACTGCAGACCCAATTCAGCCAGAACCTGCTCAAAGACACCAACGAGTTTGAACTGGTGATCGACGCTACCGAGGATATTGCTGGTCTGTCCCAAACGACTTTGCAGGCTGCCAAGGCTGAAGCGCAGCAGCGCGGCAAAACCAACAGCTATGTCTTCACCGTCTCACGGTCTTCAATTACACCGTTGCTGCAATTTGCCGACTCACGGGAACTCCGGGAAAAAATGTACCGCGCCTATATTCGCAACGGCGCTAACGACAATGCTAATAACAACCAGCCCCTTGTCAGCCAGATCGCCACACTACGATTGCAGCGCGCTCAGTTGTTGGGCTACTCGAGCCATGCCCACTACATGCTGGATGACCGCATGGCCAAGAACCCTGCCAACGTCAGCGAACTGCTGGGGCAGATCTGGCAACCTACCCAAAAAAAGGTGGCGCAGGAAGCGCAAGACCTGCAGACCATGATTCAGGAACGAGGCGACAATTTCGAACTGGCCCCCTGGGACTGGTGGTATTACACCGAGAAGTTACGCAGCGAGCGCTATGCCCTCGACGAAGATCAGATAAAACCCTACTTCAAACTTGAAAACGTTCGAGATGGCGCCTTCGATGTTGCTCACCGGCTATTTGGCTTGACCTTCGAGTTGGTCAACGACGTACCGGTCTATCATCCCGACGTCTTAAGTTACCAGGTCAAGGATGCCGATGGCTCACTGATCGGTTTGTTTCTGGTAGATTACTTTATGCGGCCCACCAAACAAGGCGGCGCCTGGATGAGTGAATTTCGGGCCCAATCCAACCTGGACGCCAGCGTTCGACCTATCGTGGTCAATTGCTGCAACTTTCCAAAATCCACACCCTGCCTGTTAACGATGGACGAGGTCCGCATACTGTTTCATGAGTTCGGTCATGGCTTACACGGGCTATTGAGTCAGGTGCGATATGAGAGCCAGTCTGGCACAAATGTAAAGCAAGACTTCGTTGAGTTGCCATCGCAGATCATGGAGCATTGGGCCACCGAGCCAAGCGTCTTGCGCAACTATGCCAGACATGTGGACACCGGCGAGACCATACCCGACGTTTTGATCGACAAGCTGCTCGCCGCGGATACTTTTAACCAAGGCTTTGCCACGACGGAATATCTCGCTGCCTCGTATCTGGATATGGCCTGGTCCGGGCTCGAAGCCCCCACGATGCTGGGGGTCGACGAATTTGAAGCCAAAGCCATGGCTGCCATCAACTTAATCGATGTGGTTGGGCCTCGATACAACTCGGGCTATTTTCAGCATATATTTGCCGAGGATAATTACTCCGCAGGCTATTACGCGTATATCTGGGCCGAGGTGCTAGATGCTGATGGCTTTGAGGCCTTCAAGGAAAATGGCATCTTTGATCCCGCCACGGCACTATCATTTCGTCAGAATGTACTAGAACGTGGCGGTACCGCTGAAGCCATGGGTCTTTACCAGGCTTTTCGAGGTCGAGCGCCAGCCGTTGAGCCATTACTGAGGAAGCGTGGCCTGTTGACGACCTCCAGCACCTGAGGCGTTACCAGGCCAGGATTGACACTTTCACTCATCGGAAAACCACCCTATGAAAACACAGCACTTTTTTCCGTTAGTCGCAATTTCACTATTTTTGCTAGCCGCCTGCGACGGCGGCAAGCATTCTGCAGAGCACCAGGAAAACTCGACGACTGCGCCGGCTATTCAGCGCCCGGTGTTTACCATCGACACCGACAAGGCCTTTGATCCCTCCGCAGTAGCGGCATACACCGGCGACCACCAAACCATCTATGCCCATATCGATAGTGCCCTACCCGCGCACATTGGTGCCCTGCAACGCTGGTTGCGCCAACCTTCGATCAGCGCCCAGAACCAAGGCATTCAGGCTATGGCTGAGATGGTCCGGGATGATCTGGCCGACATCGGCTTTCAAGAAACTGCGCTGATCCCTACTGACGGCCACCCGGGTGTGTGGGGATACTTTGACGCCGGCGCTGAAAAAACCTTGCTGGTCTACATGATGTATGACGTCCAGCCGGTCAATCCCGATGATTGGGACAGCCCGCCGTTCGAAGCCAATATTCTCGACCATGAGTATGGCAAAGTGATCATGGCCCGAGGCGCGGTAAATCAAAAAGGGCCAGAACGCGCCTTTCTGAACGCCCTCGAATCCATCATTGCTGTCACCGGCACCTTGCCAGTCAACCTGATGATCGCCGCTGAAGGCGAAGAGGAACTTGGCTCACCTCATTACCCCCAAATCGTTGATGCCTATGAAGCGCGAATGAGGCAGGCCGATGGCGTTCTGTTTCCCATGGCCGTACAGCGTCCGGACGGTAATGCCAGCATGTTGCTGGGCGTCAAGGGCATCCTCTATTTTGAACTTGAATCCCGTGGTGGCCCCTGGGGCGGGCCACAGACTGCTGAGATTCATGGCTCTTACAAAGCCATCGTCGACTCTCCGACTCTGCGTCTGATACAAGCCATTGCCAGCCTCACAACAGCCGAGGGTAATACTATCCTGGTGCCCGGCTACTATGACGGCATTCGACCGCCAACCACCGAGGAGCAGGAATTGATCAACGGCGCAGCGGCACAATACGATGAAGCCCGAATCCAGGCATCTCTTGGGGTGGCGCGCTGGATAGACGATATGCACGGCCGCGACGCGATCGTCGAATCGCTGTATCAACCATCTCTGAACGTTGACGGTCTGTGGTCCGGTTATACCGGTGAAGGCACCAAGACCATACTGCCCCACATTGCCACGGCAAAGATGGATTCACGTTTACCGGTAGGTATTGATCCCGACGAGGCGCTGGCCAAGATCCGCCGCCATCTAGATGCCGGCGGCTTTCAGGACATCACCATTCGTAAGCTGTCAGGCTATCCCGCCGCCCAAACTTCCGTGGCGGCACCCTTGGTGCAAGCAACAATCAGCGTCTACAACAAATATACCCAAGGTCTCGCGATTCAACCGCGCATTCCTGGCAGCGCACCCTTCTACCAATTTACCGATCGCTTAGGTCTGCCGCTGGTGCCTGCGGGGCTCGGCTACGGCAATGGCGCTCATGCGCCCAACGAGTTTTTTCTCATTGAGCCGACGCCCGGCAGCGCCGTCAAAGGTCTCGCTGATATAGAGAAGGCCTATGTCGATATGATCTATGCAGCGAGCGAGCAATAGTCACCAGGCAGCAGCATCGCAGGTTCCTTTTGATCCAATAAGAGAATGAGAATTATTATGAATGAACATATCGTCAATAAAGTTATTGTCATCACTGGCGCTGCCAGCGGTTTTGGCCGACTGGTCAGCATCAAGGCAGCTGCCCTTGGCGCACAGATGGTCTGTGCAGACATCGATCGGGCAGAGTTAGAAGTCACTGAAAACACAATAAAAGCCGCTGGCGGCAGCGTCACAAGCCTTGTCACCGACGTGACTCATCTCGAGCAGATGCAGGCCTTAGCGAACCACGCTATCGATCATTTTGGTCGTATCGACGTCTGGATCAACAACGCCGGGATCATGCCCCTCGCTTTTCATGCAGATCACGCCATTGCCGCACCTGCGTGGAATCGTTGTATTGACATTAACTTCAAAGGCGTCATGCATGGCATCATGGCGGCACACGATCACATGATCAATCAAGGACAGGGCCATATCATCAACCTGTCATCCATTTATAGTAATTTTCCTGTCGTCGGCGCTGGCGTCTATGGCGCGACTAAAGCTGCGGTGAATTTCTTGTCCGATTCATTGCGTGTGGAATCCCAAGGCAAAATCAAGGTTACCGTCATCAAACCAACTGGCGTTCCAGCGACCGGACTAGGCGCCGGCATTATCAACCCGGCAGCGGTGATCGGCATTCTCGGCCAGAACGCACCCGGCTATATGCAGCAGCGAGACGCGATGCAAAACGGTGAGTTGCCCATTGAGACTACTGATGTCAACAGTATCGAGTACTATGCCCTCGAGCCTGACTATCTCGCCGATCAAATCGTCGCGGTCATCAATCAACCCTGGGGCGTTAATATCAGTGAAATCACTGTCCGCGCATCCGGCGATGCCTACATCCTTTAATCATTGTGATACATAAATATGCTCGTAACGTTCTGCCTTAGCCCACTGACCATGTCATCATGAGTGATTCTGGAATCGCCCCCGCTATCCCGTTCAGTGTCGCGACCCTGGGCATCGCCACTTTCGCCGGCATGGATGCGTTAATGAAGGGGCTCGCTATCGAGATGGGCTCCTATAACGCCATGCTATGGCGCACCCTTATCGCACTGATCATCGCGACCGCTCTATTTTTATGGAAGCGCCAACGTTGGCCTAAAAACCAGATTATTCAATTACATATCTGGCGCGGTGTCGTGACTTCATTGATGGCTTACCTGTTTTTCTGGGGCCTGGTTTATGTGCCCCTGGCGGAGGCTATCGGCTTGTCGTTCATCGCCCCTCTGATCGCCTTGTACCTGGCCGTCGTTCTGTTAAATGAAAAAATGAGTAATAAGGCCGTGCTCGCATCCTTGTTGGGGTTAGCCGGCGCAGGCGTGATTATTGGGGGTAAACTCGGCGGCGACTACAGTGCGAATATGGGCAAGGGCATGGCCGCCATTTTAGTTTCAGCGGTGCTTTATGCCTATAACTTGATACTCCAGCGCCAACAGGCATTGGTGGCCAAACCCTTTGAAATTGCCTTTTTCCAAAATGGAACTGTGGTCGCGGTGTACCTGTTATTTGCACCGTTCTGGGCTGTTATGCCCTCTTCGGCAATGATCCCGGGTCTAGTAGGGGCGGCTATTCTCGGCATCATTTCACTGCTATTGTTGTCTTGGGCTTATGCCCGCGCTGAGGCTACTATCTTGATTCCGGTAGAGTATACGGCTTTTATCTGGGCCGCATTGCTTGGCTGGCTGATATTCGCTGAGGCTGTTACTGCAATGACATTGCTGGGTACTGGGTTGATTGTCATTGGCTGCCTTGTTGCCGCCCGACAACAGCCTGAGCATATCGATCACGTCGAGACGACTGCGCTGTAGTCTGTAGTCTATGATCTATGGTCTATGGTCTATGCTCTACAGACAGACGTGCGACTAAAACAATCGGCACAGCTACGGCGGCGGCCAGCTTGCAGGAAGAAATCTTGCAGCGAACGAGGAGCGTCACTTGATCTATACCATCACTAAAGTTGCGATCACAACAATCTTGATTGTCGCTATATCAGAAGTCGCCAAACGCAGCTCACTTGCTGGCGCACTCCTGGCGTCTATTCCGCTGGTTTCCGTGCTAGCGATGATCTGGCTGTATGTCGACACCAAAGATATAGAGAAGGTCAGCAATCTTGCCACCAGTGTCTTCTGGCTGGTGCTGCCCTCCCTGGTGTTGTTTATTGCGTTACCCCTGCTGCTCAAACAGGGATTACATTTTTACGTCAGTCTGGCGCTGTCTATCGGCATGACCATTGCCGCCTACTGGCTGTTGGTCGTCATGCTGGATTACTATGGCATCAAACTATAATCATGAGTTCGGAGCTAGCGCGCCCTATCACCCAGGGCGCTCACCGACTCCGGCCAACAAGGGAGCATTATGGGTAGGGTCGAGAACAAAGTAGTGATCATCACCGGCGCTGCCTCCGGGCTGGGTGCCGCAGACGCAAGAATGCTGCGCAGTGAAGGGGCAAAGCTGATTCTGACAGATATCAATGTTCCAGCAGGCGAAGCCCTGGCACAGGAAATTGGCGCAGCATTTTTTCCTCAGGATGTCTCAGAGGAAGACTCCTGGCAGGCGTTGATGGAGTTTACCCTCGCGACCTATGGCCGGCTTGATGGCTTGGTGAACAACGCGGGCATCGGTATTATTGCCAACATCGAAACCACCAGCACTGCCGTTTGGCGGCAAACCATGGGGGTTCATCTCGACGGCACCTTCTGGGGTTGTCAGGCCGCCATCAAATTGATGAAGGCCTCTGGCGGTGGCTCGATCATCAATATGTCTTCGACAGCAGCCCTGGTAGGCATTCCTGCCTACTTGGCCTACTCCGCCGCGAAAGGTGGCATTCGGTCGATGACCAAATCGATCGCTATTCACTGCAAGCAACAGAAGCTCGGCATTCGTTGTAATTCCGTGCACCCCGGCAGTATCAGTACCCCCATGGTGCATCATGCGCTGAAAACACTGGTGGGTGTTGACTTGCCTGCCCAGACTGATCCTGAACAACAACGTCTGGCCATGGGCATCGGCGAGCCTGACGATGTCGCACATATGATCGTCTATCTAATCTCTGACGAATCGAAACACATCACAGGCAGCGAAATGGTCATCGATAACGGTGATACCGTCGTCTGACCGTCGGACCGGTGACCGCACTAATAGCAGGAGAACGATATGAACATCAGCGGTATGGTGCACGTCAATATCAATTGCAGCGACTACGACCAGTCGAGAAGTTTTTATGAAATGCTCGGCTTCGAAGCAGTCTGGTCGGTGCCAACGACTAATACCGCGGCTGTGGCCGCCGCCGTGGGTATGCCGCCCTATCGAGTCAAGGGCGCCTTACTGGCTCTGAAGAGCGCCAAGCCACCGCTGGTGATCGATCTGCTGGAGTGGCAGGAACCCAATGATGCAGCACCGCCCTACGGCCACTTATATCATCTTGGCATCAGCCGCCTCGCGCTGCGGACAACGGACATTGATGCCGACTATGCTTTTTTAAAAGCCCAAGGTGTTGATATTCTGTCGCCACCGGCGACGGTAGCCATCGATGCCGACCATGGCAGTCGATTCTTCTGCTTTCAGGATCCCGACGGCACCTTCCTGGAACTGGTCGAGACCTACTGACTAATCTGGTTTGTCAGCTTGATAACAGTTGATCACCCACCGTCGTAAATACCGAGATATCCATATTATCGAGATCGATCGCGTCACTCACATTCATCCAGGTGGCGGCCCGCAGGTTCGCCAGCGTACCCGCGACATCCTGGCTGTCAATTTCATACAACGCCATATAACGGAACGCCTGACCCGGTACTAGCTGCACTTCGTTCAAACAAAAGCGTTGCGCGGATAGAAAACCATCAATCTTCAAGACTTCCTGCAGATGAACTTGGTTATACCAATCATTGAATTCATCTTCTCGACCCGCCACCGGGTTATTCCGAACCACGTATAAAGTTTTCACTACTGACTCCAATTGAACTAATAGATCTTGCCGGGACATTGGCTTAACTGCCCATCAATTTTAAAACTATCATCCTTCTAGACGGTTTAACACTAACGCTGAAATTTTAAATTGAGCCCGGTTTCCTGCTGACTGCATCAACGTCTAAGCCTCTGCCGCATTCCCGTGCAAAGGGGGTAGCCCGCAACGTTAATCTAACTGCCAGAACCAATAGTGAGCATAACCAAGCGACTGAGCTTGAAGGTCATGTCAACTTTCGCTGGAAAATGTTTGGATTTTTCTGAGATTGCGACCCAATGAATGGTCATCTTGTTGGCGGGCAACCTGGTTATCCAGCCCAGGCACCCATCCGACGACCTGCGTGGCATACAGACTCGCCATCTTGCGAGATCTTGAAGATCAGCGCAAAATGCGGCCTGTCCCGGAGCAAGCGCGAGTCCATGAAATTTTCCCTCTCGACACTCTTCACTGCAGCCTTGTGCATCAGCCTGAATGTCTATGCCGACCTGGATCAGACCACCCAATGGACGCTGAATCTCTATCTGGAAAACGACCTGTTTTCGAATACTGATGAGGGTTATACCAATGGTCTGCGCGCCGCCTGGGTCTCACCTGATGTGAGCGACTATTTGGAAGACGAAACGCTCCCCAGCTGGATTCGATCGGTTAACCGGCGGCTGACATTTTTCCATCAGAACCGCGAGGGCCTGAAACGCAATCTAATCTTTTCCTTAGGTCAGACCTTATACACCCCCCATGACCTTAACCGCGTGGATGTGGTGGAAGATGACCGACCCTATGCTGCGTGGTTATTTGCGAGCATGGGCTACCAAACTCGTGGCGAACGGCAGATGGACACGCTCGAATTTAGCCTCGGCATGGTGGGTCCCGCCGCGCTTGGTCAACCGTCCCAGGACTTCATCCATAAAATCCGCGGTTTCGAGACGTTTAAAGGCTGGGACAACCAGCTCAACAACGAGCTTGGCGCCATCTTTCTGTGGGAACATAAATCCAAGTTTATACGCCGCCATTACGTCAACTCCAGATTTGGTTACGACGCCATCAGTCACGGCGGTATCGCTTTGGGAAATGTTGCCACCTATGTCAACGCCGGCGCCGAGTTGCGTCTGGGCTGGTCGATACCCAACGACTTCGGCACCTCAGCACTGCGACCCGGCGGTGACAATAGCTCTCCAGGATCTATCTGGGACCCGCGTTCGGCTGACTCGCAACGCTGGGGCCTACACGGATTTATCTCCATGGATGCTCGCCTGGTAGCACATGATATTTTTCTTGATGGTAACAACTTCAGCACTAGCCACAGCGTTCACAAGAAGCGGGGTGTGGCTGAGGGCGCGCTCGGCATCAGTTTTATCTATGGGGGCCTCAAACTGTCATATGCGCATATATTTCGCAGTAAAGAGTTTAGCCAACAGGAAAGTGCTCACTCTTACGGCTCTTTGGCTTTTTCCTACACTTACTAATCTGTCTCAACACAGACTCTCGAATCAAGCCCTCGAATCAGACCCTGTCGGCAGGAATGTCCGAATACTAATCGCCCATAAAGACGATCATTCATAGTAGAACAAGCTTTCTAACAGGTCCGCATCGTCAAAGTGCCGGCGACCAACAAACGCCGTTGCATGATGCCCCCATTGACGCATTGCCCCGGCGGATTCAATGCCCATCGGCCACAGTAGCCAGCGTTCTAGGCGTCGACTCACTGGGATCAAGCCATTGTCAGCAAACAGGCTCTGGCGTCTATCATCAACGCTCAAACTGCGAAGTTCATTGTAGTCGTACAGCACGAGCGGCACGGAACTTTCGTTAGATGCGGCAGGTCTCGAATCAGAATCGATCTGGGCAGCTCGAAATGATTGACTTTGCAGACCCACTACGGAGTGTGTGCTGTGAGTCAGCTGGACGATCACGCGTTCCCGCAAGCCGTCGGGAATGTCTTTATTGAGTACCAGCAATGGCTCCTGGAACGCCATGGCAGGTTTGGTTTTTAGCCGCTTATCAACTGGAAAAAATTGATGGAAGCAGCCACACTGATGAATACTATCGTAGGCCAGCACTTCGCCATTGGCGCGCAGCGTGACTCTCCAAATCAAACCATCCAGCTGCCCGCCATAGAGATCCAGCTTGCCGCTCTTCGGTCGCTGTGAGAACCAAATAAAGTAGTTCAGCTGTAATAAGATCTCATTTTGAAAGTGCGTGTAAGACGCCAACGTATACATCGCCGGCTGCTGCTGATCGATATTGATCTGAACTGGTGTCTGCCAATTCACCCGACCGGGCTGATCACTGGCACTGCGCGTATCAATCGCCCAACCCGGCGCGTAATGTGCCATCAGCGTCTGCAGCACTGCCCCATCGAGTACCGGTAACCCTAACGGGTTACTGGCCCGTGCGACCTGCAGCAGGCTGCTGATCTTTGCTGGATTAAGTCTTTGTTCTAATTCAGGTAGCTGATACCAACGCGTCGAGGCTGGCGGTGATACTCGCTGAAACTGGGCTCGAGACTGCGCCTGCTCTGCTCGCAATGGCGGCAGCACAAATAATCGAGTTAATGGATACAGGCCAAATATACGCCGCCACAGGCGATAATCGTCAGGAATCTCTGGTGAGGCCAAATCAAGCCCAAAACCCTGTACTGCCAGCGCCAATTGTTCATTTAAAGCTTGCTGTGCACAACGCTCGATTTCTTGCCGCTCCTCGCCAGGTAACGCCGGCCACAAGTTCGCCAGTTCAATCTGCCGTTGTTCCTGAGCCAGGCGCCATGACGCTCGCAGCCAAAATTCTTTGCCTGCTAACGTATCGAGCTTTGGCACCAGGCCAACGAGAAATCGATTTATCGCAAACACTCCAAGATCGTCTAGACTGTAAACCTGAGCGTCGCGGGTATCACTGCGGTTGCGAGTGGCCTGCCATTCGCTCAAGGTCTGCTCACAAGACTCACTGACAGACAACTCTAGGGGTTGGTGAACACACGCATTAAGACAGAGCAGGATCAACCCCAGTAGCCACAGGTATTGGCGCCGCTGACGGGGGCTCACACTCGCCTGGAGTGCTATGGAATGGCGTTGGCAGGGCACGGCCTTAGCCGACAAACTGATTAAACAAGCCGCCCCAGAATCGAGAGCGCTTACCCGTTTGAAATTCTTGCCGGTCAGCACGATCGCCGAACCATTGAATGGCGCCGGCACCTAGCCAGCGAAATGGCTCCGGCTCCCAGCGCCGCGCGACATCATCTACCCAGGCTAACTGCGTCAGCGCCGTATCCCGCCCCAGGGTCAGGTCAGCCAA
>DGOD01000226.1 GCA_002389265.1 Gammaproteobacteria bacterium UBA4475 | reverse complement strand
TATGACTTTCTCACCGTTGAAAACTTTAAGATGCTATTGGCTGATACTGCTGAGTTCGATATTGATCGTTATGATCTGCCGAACTTACATGCGCTGAATTTCTACATTCACGGTATCTTGGGCGAAGGCGTATCCTCATCGGTGCGGATTGATGGCCAGGCGAAGACTATGGGCGAGTATCTGCGGGCAAAAATAATTGAAGTGCCAGCTGCCCTGGTAGCTCAGCTAAATAGTCAAAGTACAGATTAATGCACAGGACACGACGAGCTGAGACCAGCGCTCACGTGGGATTAAACGCGCTACTAACCTTGCTACTAATGAAGAGAGCATCCGAGTGAAGAGAACGCCGATAAGCACAGTATTAATAGCCAATCGCGGTGAAATAGCTTGCCGCATCATTGACAGTGTTCAAGCCGCCGGTTTGTCGGCAGTGGCGGTCTACAGCGACGCCGATGCTGATGCGTTATTTGTGTCGCTGGCTGATGCGAGCGTCAGTCTCGGCGGCAATACCGCGGCAGAGTCGTACTTGGATATTCAGAAGATTGTTCAGGCAGCGAAACGCGCCGGCGCTGATGCCATTCATCCTGGCTATGGGTTCTTGTCGGAAAATGCCCAGTTCGCCGCGGCCTGCATGGATAATCAGATTCGCTTTATTGGTCCTTCCGCCGCTGCTATTGCCCTGATGGGAAACAAGGCCACGGCTAAAGACTTGATGATCAAGGCAGGCGTTCCCTGTGTTCCCGGTTACCAGGGGGCGAAACAAGATAACGATACCCTGATGGCTGAAGCGATCAAACTTGGTTTTCCGGTGATGGTCAAGGCCGCGGCAGGCGGTGGTGGCCGCGGCATGCGTCTGGTGATTTGTGAAGCTGATCTGTTAGATGGTATCGCATCAGCTCGGGCCGAGGCAGTCAGCGCTTTTGGTAGCGAGGAATTGATTCTGGAGAAGGCTATTCTTGATAGTCGGCATATTGAGATTCAGATAGCCGGTGATGCCCATGGCAATGTGATCCACTTGGGTGAGCGTGATTGTTCTGCGCAACGCCGCCACCAGAAAGTCATCGAAGAATGCCCCTCACCTTTCATGAGTGGCGAGCTCCGCGCGCGAATGGGCGAGGCCGCGGTCAACGCCGCTATCGCTGTGAGTTATGAAGGTGTCGGTACGGTTGAGTTCCTGGTAGATCAAGACCAGCACTTTTACTTTTTAGAAATGAATACCCGCCTGCAGGTTGAGCACCCAGTGACGGAGCTGGTGACCGATATTGACCTGGTGGACTGGCAGTTGCAAATCGCTAACGGTCAACCTTTGCCCTGTGGTCAGCAGGACATTAGCCTTGATGGCCATGCGATTGAAGTACGTATTTATGCGGAAGACCCAAGGAACGGCTTTATGCCTCAGACCGGTACGGTGCAGTTGTTCGAGCCCTATGAGAACGTCGGGGTAAGGATCGATCATGGTATTTACAGCGGTTGCCAGGTCTCGCCTTACTACGATGCGATGCTGGCGAAACTGATTTGTTGGGGTAAAGATCGCGAGGAGGCTCGAAGCCGGTTAGTTCGTACCCTTAAAGAAACAAAAATTCTTGGCCTGGTAACCAATAAGTCGTTTCTTCTCCAGTTGTTGGCCGAGCCTGCGTTTATTCAGGGTGAGGCGACCACCGATTTTATCAACTCCGAGTTACTTGACAGGCTTGAGGCAGTTGATCGGACCCAACAGCTTGCGGTAACCGCGGCGCTGTTGGCACAAAATGGAGCTGCTCAACCTGCCTGGAGTAATGCTGAGCCTATGGCGGTGGTTGAGACATTCCTGGCAGACGGTATTGAAACCCGATGTTCGTCGCTGGCGATTAATGGTGGATTTCGAGTCAACCTGGGCGCGCGTTCTATGGACGTCATGATCAATGCCTGTGAAGCAGGGCGCATATCCTACAGCTGCGATGGCGTAGATCGCGAGGCGGCTTTTTATCTCAAGAACGATGTCATAAGTGTTGATTTTGGGTTTGATATCGTTAACGCCACAGTCACCACCTATGCGCCGGTCAGCGCTAAGGGTGCTTTGGGCAGTGGTCTTATCAGCGCCTCGACCGATGGTTTAGTCGTCAAGGTGCTGGTGGCTGTCGGTGAAAGCGTCATCAAAGGCCAGACCCTGGTGCTGATTGAGGCAATGAAAATGGAGCACCGACATGTCGCCGACGTTGACGGCGAGGTGGCCAGCATTAACGTTGAAGCGGGTACGCAGGTTAAGAATCGCCAGCTTCTGGTGGAATTATCAGTAGTGGAGGCCAACAATGAGTCAGCTTGAATCCAGCTTGGACACCAACAGCGACGCTTATCAATCGAATGTCGAGTTCATGACTAACTATATTGAAAAGGTGCGTATTGTTGAGCGGAATATACGAGCCAGCGAAGAACGTTACCGTGAACGGGCAGAGAAAAAAGGCAAGTTGCTGCCTCGTGAACGGCTAGCCCACCTGCTGGACAGAGGTGCGCCATTTCTTGAGTTGTCCAGTATTGCCGGGCTAGGCATGAATGGTGATAAAGACGGTTCCCTTGCAGGCGGTAATCTTATTGTCGGTATCGGCTACGTTAAAGGTCGACGAATCCTTGCAATGGTATGGAACTACGCTATCAAGGGCGGCACCATCACCTCGGTGACCACCCGTAAAAACCTGCGTTTGCAGGAAATTGCTTTCAGTACCCGGCTGCCGCTGGTGTGTCTCAGTGAGAGCGGTGGTGGCAATCTGGCGGGCGATGGTGACCCTGACCCCTGGCATGTACATGGTTTTCTAGATGGTGGTCGAGTCTATTGCCAACAAGCTGAGTTGTCCGCGGCAGGTATTCCGCAGATCACAGTTGCTCATGGTAACGCCACCGCCGGCGGCGCCTATCAGGTAGCACTGTCAGACTATGTGGTGTTGGTTCGCGGCCAGACTCATCTCTTTCTGGCCGGGCCGCCACTTTTGAAAGCTGCGACTGGAGAGGAGGCTG
Organism: Gammaproteobacteria bacterium UBA4475; assembly: GCA_002389265.1. GTDB lineage: Bacteria > Pseudomonadota > Gammaproteobacteria > Pseudomonadales > Azotimanducaceae > UBA4582. The sequence continues at coordinate 101 of DGOD01000226.1, read as the reverse complement.
AACATGAAGTCTTAGGTGGTGCCGAAATGCACGCGGCAATCTCGCAAACCGGAGAGTACCTCGCAGAAAATGATGCCGATGGTATTCGAGTTGCCAGGGAC
>DGOD01000257.1 GCA_002389265.1 Gammaproteobacteria bacterium UBA4475 | reverse complement strand
TATGTGTATTAATTTATGTGTATTTAAGTGCCAGCCTCTGAATAAGAAGTCTCAGTAAAAGCTTAGACCGTCGAGGCTGGACAAATGTCTGATAGGCGACCTGTCATTTAACTGTAAATATATACAGTATTAAATTCGATGGCAACTGCTGTGAGATGCTTAATCAAAATAGCTGGGTGTCGGTCTCAATCCTCAGGTTCTCGCTGGTTATTGGCTGGGCAACGGGGTATCTTGGGGTTCGCTAGATCGAACGAGAAACACAGGATGAAACCCAAAAAAGTCGTCGTCATTTTACTCGATAGCCTGAACCGTCATATGCTCGGTTGTTATGGCGGTTCAGAGTTTGAAACGCCCAATATTGATCGCTTTGCGGCTCGCGCCCAACGATTCACCAACCATTCCACGGGTTCATTGCCCTGTATGCCTGCCCGTCATGACATCCTGGTGGGGGCGCTGGATTTTCTCTGGCGACCTTGGGGCTCGATCGAGTTGTGGGAGCGTCCTCTAGGCCACTATCTGCGGCAAAAAAATGTTAAAACTCAGTTGTTTACTGATCATCCTCACCTGTTTGAGACCGGTGGCGAGAACTATCACACGGACTTCTTTGCTTGGGATTATCTGCGCGGCCATGAAAGTGACCCATGGAAGACCCGCGAGGACCCGTCCTGGATTGGCTCGCCGACCTTACCGGCCACGAAGAAGCATAATGGTAAACCGGAGACCCTCGGTTACGATTTATCCAGAACCTGGTTTCGTGAAGAGTTGGATTTCCCCGGTCCGAAGACTATGCAAGCAACTGCAGACTGGCTCACGACCCATGGCGATGCTCACGACAGTTTTTTTCTGTTTGTCGATGAGTTTGATCCCCACGAGCCCTTTGATACGCCCGCGCCTTGGGCGAACAAATATGACCCAGACTGGCAGGGCGAGCAGATGATCTGGCCGCCCTATGCCGTTGACGCGGTCAAAGGCGGAGTCATAACCGCTCGAGAGGGTCAGCACATCCGCGCCAATTACGGTGCTAAATTGAGTATGATCGATCACTGGTTTGGCAAGGTGCTGGATGCCATGGACAGCCAGAATCTGTGGGAAGACACGGTGTTTATCCTCTGTACCGACCACGGCCATTATCTCGGCGAACGAGATATCTTTGGTAAACCCGGCGTGATGCAGTATGAAACTCTGGGCCATACGCCGCTGATGATCTATCACCCGGATTACGCGCCGGGGACCATTGACGCCTTGACGACCAATGTGGATATTCATGCGACCCTGGCTGATCTGTTTGAGGTTGAGGTGGAGCATGTGACTCATGGCAAGTCGTTATTGCCCTTGATCAGTGGCGCTGCCACGAGTATTCGAGACTGGGCTATCGGCGGTATCTATGGTAACTGGGTACAGATCCATGATGGCAAGAACAAATATGCGCGGGCGCCAGCCACCAGTAACTTCCCCTTATCGATGTGGTCGAATCGCTGGTCAACCATGCCGATACCGCCCATGCCTAATTTACGCTTACCAAATCCGGACCATCGAGCTTGGCTGGATACTATGCCGGGCACCGACATACCGGTTATTCGCCAGCCGTTTCAGGAGGGCGATCTATTACCTTTTTGGTCTATGCAGGCCAGGATTGGTGAGCATCAATTGTATATGATTCCAGATGACCCACAGGAACTGGACAACCAGGTCGGCAAACCCTTGGAGAAGGACATGATCGAATTGTTGCGGGTTGCATTGAAAGAGGTAAATGCCCCCCACGAGCAATTTGTGCGCCTGGGCATTGATTGACCCGTCGTTAAATCGCCAGCCGATTGGACTCCTTAACCTCTTCCATCACGACGTAGGTTCGTGATCCGCTCACCCCAGGTAGCGTCAGGATGGTCTCGCCGAGCAAACGCCGATAAGCGACCATGTCAGCGACTCGCGCCTTGATTAAATAGTCAAAGTTACCTGAGACCAGGTGACATTCCAGCACCTGGGGTAATTTGATAACCGCCTGACGAAACTCGTCAAACACGTCTGGTGATGTTCTTGCCAGGTTAATCTCGACGAACACCAACAGCTCTAAATCAAGTAAGTGGGGGTTCAGGCGTGCCGTATAGCCAATAATAAGGCCTCGCCGCTCCAGCGACTTGACGCGCTCGGCGCAGGGCGTTGGGCTGAGATTGATGAGCCGAGACAGGGCAGTATTAGAGAGGCGTCCGTCCGCTTGTAGTTCACGAAGGATTCGACGGTCTGTCTTGTCTAGTGGTTTATCCTGCTCTATGGGTTTATTTGTCATTATTATCCTTTGATGTGTTCATTTTGGCATATAAAACGCTGATATTTATTAGATAATAAGTGAGATCGCCTATCTTGTCATGCATATACTGAGCGCCATCAATATCCTCTTGCGAGAACTACTCATGAAGATTGGCGTACCTGCAGAAATCAAGAATAACGAGTTTCGGGTGGGTCTCGTGCCCGCGGGTGTCCGTGAACTCGTGCGTCATGGCCACACCGTGATGGTGGAAACGAATGCGGGTGCAGGCATTGGCCACCTCGATGCCGACTACGCGGTTGCGGGCGCGGAAATCGTCGCCACGGCAGAAGAAATTTTTGCGCGCGCCGAGATGATTATCAAGGTTAAGGAACCGCAAGCCAGTGAACGCAAAATGCTGCGCCCTGAGCAGACCTTGTTCACTTATCTCCATCTGGCGCCAGACCTGGCGCAGACCAGTGATTTGGTCAACAGCGGCGCCATTTGCATTGCCTATGAAACGGTGACTGATGCGTTTGGTCGCTTACCGCTGCTGGCACCCATGTCGGAAGTTGCCGGACGTATGTCGATTCAGGCGGGCGCCATGTGCATGGAAAAATCCCATGGCGGCCGTGGCATTCTGCTGGGTGGGGTGCCCGGAGTTGAGCAGGGCCAGGTGCTGATCCTTGGTGGCGGGGTGGTAGGTCAGAATGCTGCCCAGATCGCAGTGGGTATGGGTGCTAGGGTGACTATTGTTGATCGTTCCTTAGACGTCCTGCGTCGACTCGACAATCTGTTTGGTAACCGTATTCAAACCCTATACTCGACTCATGATGCGGTTCAGGAAATGAGCATGAAGGCCGACTTGATTATTGGTGCTGTGCTCATTCCGGGCGCAGCAGCGCCGAAGTTAATCACCGCAGAGATGGTTCGCGTGATGCGTGCCGGCACGGTATTGGTGGATGTTGCGATCGATCAGGGAGGGTGCTTTGAGACATCAAAGGCCACGACCCATGCTGACCCCACCTATATTGTTGATGACGTCGTGCATTACTGCGTCGCTAACATGCCCGGTGCAGTCGCCAGAACCTCCGCTGCAGCATTAAACAATGCCACCTTGCCCTATGTGCTGGAACTGGCTGACAAGGGCGTTAAGTCGGCTTTGTTGTCGAATGCACATCTGCTCAATGGCTTGAACGTCTGTGCTGGCAAAGTGACTAACGAGTTTGTGGGGTCGGCACATTCGCTGGCTTATGTGAAGCCGGTGGATGCGTTAGCCGCCTGAATGGCGAATGGCTAGTCTGTGGATATCGGGGGTTGAGTTTTCAGTTCCCGTACCTCGCGGACAAATAGCACGGCAAGCGTCGGCAAAATGATCGTTGCGGCGGACAGCAGCAGCGTCGTTCGTGGTCCTAGCGTCTCGTACAACACGCCCGCAAGTATAATTCCCATGGGCGCCAGTATGATTGAGCCCAGGTGATCGTAGGCGCTGACCCGAGAGAGTAAATGACCGGGTATGCGTTGCTGCAGGGTGGTATGCCACAGGACACCGAACAGTTGACCGCCGATGCCCGTGATGCTGGCAGCAAAACAAATCAGGTTGACAGGCAAGGGCACCGCCAGCGCCAAGGGGATAAAGCTAAATGTCAGAACGCTGAGACTGGCTACTAGCATAGGTCGCGCAATGGTAATTTTTAGGGCGATGATGCCGCCGGCCAGAGTGCCGAAGCCAAAGCTCGCAGCTATGAGCCCCCAGGCCACTGGTCCGCCGAGGGTATCCCTGGCTACTGCTGGTCCCAGCAATCCTAATACGCCCTCGAAAGCGGCTATCACCAGAGAAAACTGTAAGACGATGGTCCACAACCACTGATGACGTGTGAACTCTCGCCAGCCCAGGATCAAATCCTGGATGAGGGTAGCTTGGTCGGTCAGTGCTTGAGACTTCGGTCGCAGGCTCGCGATCAGTAGTGCAGCGATAGCGAAGGACAGTGCATCGATCGCAATTGCCCAACCTGCGCCAAGCCAGGCAACCAGAATGCCGGCCAGCGCTGCGCCGAGAGTTATTGCCGCACTTCGAGCCGTACCGAGCAAAGCATTCGCGGCTTGTAAGTCAGCAGGCGCGACGATTTGTGGAATCATGCCCGTTGACGCGGGCAGATGCAGCGCCATAGCGATGCCGTTGACCAGCATGAACACTGTCAACGCAGGGACACTGGCCTGACCCGAGAGGAACAGGCCAGCGATAATCAATTGGCTGATGACGGCCAACGTATCGGCGACAACGATGGTGCGTTGCCGAGAAGTGCGGTCGGCGATGACGCCACCAAACAACAACACCAAAACTTGCGCAGCAGTCGGCGCGGCAATCACAAATGCCGCATCGCGAGTTGAGCCTGTCAGTGCCAGAACGCCGAATGCCATGGCGATGGGTGCCATGGCATTGCCGGCATAGGAGATCAGATAAGCGCTAAACAGCTTGGCAAAGTCAGGTTGCTTGAGGAGCCTTAGGCCGTCGCGGATTGGAGAATGGGTCACGTGAGTTCATCTGGTTAGGGGGCATAGTTCAACCAGCTGCGCTGGCCTAAGTCGGGTCAGGTGAGCTTGCTGTGGTTTGCGCCCTGGGGCGGGATTCTCGGTATTCATACCGGTGATGTCAACCGGTCTGCGGGCATCTGGGTTAAGCCGCCCCCTCCCGTCGAACGGGTACCTCGGATCATATCGCGAGTCACTCCGTCAATAGTCGCCTAACCCCACCATCGACCATCGACGAACCAGAGTGCTACTATGCGACTTACCTATTTTTTGCTTTCACATTTGACGGGAGTTATTGAAGATGGCGAATACACATTCCGAACAAGCGTCCTACAGCACCCTGTTGGTGACGATTGAAGAACACATTGCCGTGGTCACCTTGAATCGGCCTGAGGCGCGCAACGCGCTGAATCGCCTGGCCTATACGGAACTGGAAGCTATTTTTCGTGACCTCCAAAAAAACTCAGACGTGCGCTGCATAGTATTGACCGGCACAGATCCAGCGTTTTGCTCTGGCGACGATGTCAAAGAATTGATGACTGGCGATGGCGATACTGGCAAACAGCGACTGCGCTCTGTCAGGCCCGGTACGACGCCTGCGGCCACAGCCATTATGGATTGCGACCGGCCAATCATTGCGGCTGTGAACGGTGCGGCTATTGGTTGGGGTATGGACATGTCATTGATGGCAGATTTTCGAATCGCCTCAGAGCGAGCGCGATTCTCGGAGATGTTTGTCAAGCGTGGCCTGGTCAGTGACGTCGGTGGCTTGGTGCGCCTACCCCAGTTGGTGGGTCCGCAGCGAGCTGCCCAACTGCTGTTTACCGGCGAGATCATTGATGCCCAGTTTGCCCGCGAGATTGGGCTGGTGATGGAGGTCGTTCCCCACGAAGAATTATTGTCGGCGGCGCTGATGTTGGCCCGCAAAATTGCGGCGAACCCACCCCTGGCGGTTCGGTATCTCAAAGAGGGCTTGCGCCGCTCCTGCTACGGTGAATACCAGGAGATGGGTAACTGGGTTTCGCAGACTTTGGGCGTGTTGTTTCAGACCGAAGATCATCGTGAGGGTGTTGCTAGCTTTCTGGAGAAGCGCGAAGCTGAATTTAAGGGTCGTTAGTCCATAAGGTAGGCTGCGATTTTTGATTGACCCGCGCAGGCGCGGGCCTCATAGTCGAGTCGCAGTTGATCCTGGGTTTAATGCTCGGAGACATAGAATCAGAGGTGGTACAGATCGTTATCCTATTGAAATATGTTGGTAGACAGGTGTTGTGGTCGAGGCTATACCCCCACGGGATCTTATCTCTGGCCGTGCTTCTGGTGCTCACCGGCTGTTGGAATGGGCAGGGAGACAAGATGACAGATTTGAAGCCGCCGGTCGCCGAACAAGTGCCGCGAACGCTGGTGGTGAATGGTCTGCAGCGGCAAGACGAATACTATTGGTTGCGCGATGATGAGCGGAAAGACCCGGCCATGTTGGCATTGTTGGATGCTGAAAACCGATATACTCAGGCCATGATGGCGCCCAGCCAGGCGCTGCAAGACCAGCTTTTTAACGAGATCACTGCCCGGTTTGCCGATGACGACCAGACGATTCCGGTGACCCAAGGTACTTATGCGTACCACCGTGAGTTCCAGGCCGGAGGCGAATACCCCGTGTATTTGCGAGGGCTACCGGGTGCTGTTGAGGCAGCGGAAGTGATCCTGGATGTCAATCAGTTAGCCCGGGCTAATCTGTTGCGTGGCGGCGAGTATTATCAGGTCAGCAATTGGAGCGTCAGCAGTGGGGATAATCTGCTTGCGTTCACGGAAGATACGCTGGGACGGCGACAGTACACGCTGCGGTTTAAAGACCTGCAGAGTGGCGAGTTTCTGCCTGATCAGATCACTGGTGTGTCCAGCAGCATCGCCTGGGCGCAAGACAACAAAACGTTATTTTATGTCAAAATAGATCCGCAAACCCTGCTGCCTTATCAAGTTTATCGCCATGTGGTCGGTACTCCGATCGAGACCGATCAACTGGTTTATGAGGAGGCTGACCGTAGTTTTAGCACGTCTGTGTATACAACCCGCTCAAAGGCTTATGTGGTGATCAGCCTGTCGAGCACCGATAGCAGCGAGATTCGGCTGGTTGATAGCCTCAAACCCGAACGTGGTCCCGTGGTTTTTCTGACTCGCGAAGTCGATCATGAATATCGAATTCGACATGTGGCGGGTACGTTCTACATCTTGACTAACTGGCAGGCGAGCAACTTTCGGTTGATGAAGGTTGAAGAGCAGCGCTTGAATGCTAAGTCGGCCTGGCAGGAAGTCCTTGCCCATCGAGAGCAGGTGTTGCTGCAGGATGCGGAGGTGTTCAGCGATTATCTGGTGGTGAATGAACGTGTCCTTGGATTGCCCGCCTTGCGAGTGATATCTCGCGCAGAGGAGCAAGGTCCTGGGCGCCTCATCGAATTTCCAGATCCGGCCTATGCCGCTCGCCTGCACAGTAACCCTGAGGTGAACTCAAAGCGACTGCGCTACGTCTACTCGAGTCTGACGACACCTGAATCAGTGTTTGAATATGATATGGACCAGGGCACCAGTCAATTGCTGAAGCAAGATCCCGTGGTCGGGGCGTTCGATACCAGTCTCTACAAGTCTGAGCGAATCATGATTACGGCTCGCGATGGCGCGCAGGTACCAGTATCCCTGGTCTATCGGTCAGACCTGTTTTCTCGAGGGAATAATCCCCTGTACCTGAACGCCTATGGTGCCTATGGCTTTGCCAGTGAACCGACATTTCGCTCTCTGCGGCTGTCATTACTCGACCGAGGATTTGTGTTTGCCATTGCCCATGTTCGCGGTGGCGATGAGATGGGGCGAGACTGGTATGAGCAGGGCCGGTTGCTGCAGAAACGCAACACCTTCTGGGATTTTATCGATGCGACGGACCAGTTGGTGGCATTGGGCTACGGTGACAAACAAAAAGTGTTTGCGATGGGGGGCTCGGCCGGCGGCTTGCTGATGGGCGTAATCGCCAATGAAGCGCCAGAAAAATACTTGGGAATCATCGCCCATGTACCCTTTGTGGATGTGGTGACGACCATGTTGGATGAATCGATACCACTGACGGTGGGGGAGTTCAGCGAGTGGGGTAACCCTCAAGAGCTCGAATACTACAAATATATGTTGTCCTACTCGCCTTATGATCAGGTGACGGCTCAGGATTATCCCAATATGTTGGTGACAACCGGTTTGCATGATTCACAGGTGCAATACTTTGAACCGTTGAAGTGGGTCTCGCGCTTGCGGCGTCTGAAGACCGATAGTCATCGACTACTCTTGGCTATTGATATGGACAGTGGTCACAGTGGCGCATCCGGTCGGTATACACGCTATCAGACCGATGCTCGTGAATATGCCTTCGTGCTTGATCTGCTGCCGGCAGAATAATCGTCGGACAGGGAATGACCGCAGGTTGCTGTGCAGTTCAGGGCTTTTTGCTAGGATCACTAGGGAGGTTAAACAGTGAGGATAAATAGCTAGGATACATAGCTAGGATACACCGTTAGGTTAAATAGCGACAGTAAGCCAGTAGCTGTCAGCAATCAGAGTGGGTAATTTCATGGCTCAGCAACAATTTAATATCCAGCGACTCGGCGCTGTGTTTGCCTTAGTCCTAGGCTTGTGTGCCTGCGGCGGTGGTGGTGGTGGCTCTAGCGCCGCGCCGCGCCCGCAACCTTCCCAGCCGGTGGTTCAGCCAGTGACGCCACCGGATACGACTGCCTATATCATGGACCAGTTTTTTCCGGACAAAAATTTTGCGGGTTTGCGTTCTTTGGTGAGAGCGGCGAATCCCGGTAATCCCATTGCTAGTACATTGATTAACTGTACCGTTCTCGTGACGGAAGACAATCTGTGCAGCTTCAATCAAATACCGTTACTTGGCATGGAGACTAGCGCGCCCACCGTTGATCAAATCATGGACCGTGTGCTGGTGTCCCATGACTGGATGGCAGTGCGCATGCGCGAAGTGTTTAACGAGATGCCGTCGGAACTTTTATTGATTATGCGCGGGATTACCGCCATCGTGATTTCTTATGATATACGGCCGTCGTTTTATTGGTCAGGAAGTGGTGCTATTTACATTGATCCAGATCGTCTCTGGCTGACCACCGCGGAACAGATGACGATTGATCCGACGCCGGATTATCGTACCGATCTTGGCAATGTTTTTCTGTTCACTATGCCGGCCCGTTATGTGTCTAATGGCGATACAGATATTCGTAGCCTGAATCGCGACTTGAGTTCGATTTCTATGCGGCTGGCGGGTTTGTTCTATCATGAACTGGCCCATGCTAACGATTTTTATCCGCCGGGACGGTTGGCATCAATCGATCGAACTGTGCCCATGTTCCGGGCAGCCACTACCAGTGGCCTGCCGTCGAGTTTATTGCAGGGCACCTTTCCGTTGACCTCGGTGCTGATGGACAGGTTAGCGGGTGTGTCCTTTCGAAGCGAAACCGTGCGACTCGCGGATCAATCCTTGACCGCAGAGGATGTTGCGGCGGAATTCCAGCTGGATGTCGCCAACGATTTTTATAGTTATAGCAGCAGCCGGGAGGACCTGGCCATGCTGTTTGAGGAAGTGATGATGTACTACAGTTATGGTCTGGATCGTGACGTTGCGGTGACTGATTTGCCGGCGAATCTCGAGTCGTGCTCGCAACTGCGGGTGGCATGGGGCCAGCGTAACCGGGTTGCCCAAACCAATATTCTGCCGCGGGCGACGATGATTCTTGAGGCGGTGTTGCCCGAGTTTGCTGCGGCCGTCACCCTGCAACTTGATGATGTGGTACCGACCCAGATGCGCGTAGATGAGGATTTTTGCACCAATATTCTGGTCAGTCCTTCAGCGACTCGGTCGTTGATGTTGCCTGGGGCTGTTAATACGCAGATGCCGCCGCTGTTCCAAACCTATTTGTAGGTCTAATAATCGACGGCTCGAACCGCGTGAATTGATAGGTCGTGGTTCCGCTCAGCTCGCTTTCGCAGACTAGGGCTAGTTCTGACGTAGATCCCGAGAAGCCAGATCGAT
>DGOD01000237.1 GCA_002389265.1 Gammaproteobacteria bacterium UBA4475 | reverse complement strand
CGCGCCGATCCCCGCCGCTGGTGTATGGAAACCACCCCCTCTGATGACTCCGGCACAGGCTGCACTATCGAATACCAATGCAAGCCCGGTCTGGATAACCATCTTGGCTGTCTCCTCGAAACTCGCGTCACCGCCGGTCACCCTCACAGCGATGTCATCACCCGCTTCGTTGACTGCAATCAGGGTTGACTGAAAACGGCGATTAGCACGTTCCTCTGCTGGCGGGCCTTCCCCAGATTTAGGGAGCCTACCTTGCTCGATTGACTCAATGAAAAATTCGGGTGCAGTAGGGTTACCAATCTTGTGAACAAGCTGGCGCGCCTGTTCTTCGCTGTAACAAACCTCTACCTCCTGATAACTGAATTGAGGACCATAGCCAAGCTGCATGTTTGAACGATGTACAATCCTGCGATTTACCTCAGACATACTGAACGGCCCAATCCAGGTGTCCAGCGCGTTATCAAAGAAAGCCTTAGTCATGAGACTATCTTCTTGACGAACACCTCCTGCTGGTTCTCCTCCAACTAAGAATGGATCCTTTGGGTCAAAATCACCTCCAAGCGCTGCCGGTGTCGCCGAGTAATCAATCACCGTTTGCAGACTCCCACCGCCAATACCACCGACACCCATTTGATAACAGGTGACTTTCCGGATAGGCGACTCAGGTTTACCTGCCCCTTTACATTGTTCGCGAAGGGCGTTGATCGCAAAAAGGGTTCCCAGGTCACTGGGAATTGAGTCGTATCCGCATTGGTTAACGATACAAGCTTTGCTCGCACGAGCGTATTCACCGTAGCGGTCAATCAACGAACGCATCCATGGAATTTCTCCTGATATATCACACCAATGGGTGCCATTTCTCGCACACGCCTCAACCACCCGATCCGAGTATCGAAAGAAGGGACCTGCCATGCCGATGACCACTCGCGCGCGTTTCACGAACAACTCGATACCGTTGAGATCATCCGTATCGCATACGATGATCTCGACACCGGATTCAAGCGCTGCAAGCTTCTCAAAATTACGACCGCACACTGCCCAACGAAGACCCAACGGCGCAGCGGGACCGTCGCAGTGAAATGAAGAGAGTTTTGACTGGTCGCCCTTAAGGTACGCCACCGCAATTTCACCAGTGAATCCGGTCGCTCCCCATATCACAATGTCCAGGTCACGGCTCATCTTGACGATCCAGTTTGCCTGCTTGTACCGACATTACTGAAGCCTCGAGTAAGGCAAAGGGTTGAGCAATACAACGGTCTCTTCAGAGATATCCTCCCGCAACGCGGAGCTTGCAGCTGACTCATTAAGATTAGGACGATAGTGTAAATCTCCGAAGGAACTTACCCATAGGTGCGTGATCTCACCACGAATGCCAACCGTCGTGCCATAAGCGTGCACTAGCTGTTCTGTACCAGCCGCCTCGGTCTGATCTGCCACTTGACTCAGTAGTCCATTGACCGCCGGTGCTTTGCCGGGTGCAACGATTGTCCGTGTCAGCCGAAATTGTCTTGGCGAGCTGGAATTCGAAGTGTCCAGAGCGCCCTGCAAACGTTCTTCGGTCGCATGCGACAAAGCCTCGGCGAACTTGATTTCCTCGCCAGTCCGCACTCCAGCCTTTGCCAGCTTGCCTCGAAGCCTATTCAGAAGTGCAGTATCGCCGAGAAGTGAGGCTTCGGCTTTTTGGCGATCCGCATGTGATTCAAATCTAATCAACATCAGGTCATTGCTGACCCGGCCTGATGACCACTTCCAACCACCCAGAATTTCGTAACCATGGCGTTGCATAGCAGGGACCGCCTCATCGCTATAGATCTCCACGTATGCATCAAAAGCCTTGTCTGTAAGCGGCGAGATGATGTGTGTAACTTCGGTCAAGACAGCCATGTGGCGTCCACCGTCGCGCCGCTGGACATATTGCGACCACCGTCTAAGCCGAACTCGTAATCCCTGGGTACTGGAATATCAAGCAAGTTCTGATAATCCGTTTTTCATAAGAGGTCCAAAGACTCATGCACTCGTCGAAATGTAATCCAGTTGCGAAACCCTGTCTAATGCATTTTGTTTCCATTGGTATGTTCTCAATACATACCTACTCAAAGGTGTTGACGACCGCTTTCGCGAAAGCTTCAACTGCGGGCGAGTTTGATTTTTCGCCAGATACTGCATAGGCCAATTGTTGGGTTGGGATGTCAAGGACACCTTCGAGCACAATAAAGTCTTCCGCCAATTTACCAAACGGCGCCAATGACGCGACCGGCGAGAACGCATCCGTAGTGGCTACGACTGATTTAACAAGTTCAAAGTCATCAGTGACATAATGAGGCTGCATTGGAGGCAACCCATTAGGCGCATAGCGTCTCGCAATATCGATATGAAGGGGGTCTGCTGTGGCTGACACCGAGACTGGATATTTTAGCAAATCAAACTCTTGGATTTTTTTTAGGTGTGTAAGCGGATGCTTTTTACGAATTATTGCGCCGTAGTAAAAATCACGGACAACAGTCAACTTCAGTTCCGGCCATTGCACGAGTGGTCTTGCTGCCCCCCAAAGTAAATCAAGGTCTCCTCTGATGACCCTTGGGGCAAGATGTTCTGCCGAACCGCATGTTATTTCGAACTTCAATCCCGGGTAGTCCTTTATCATTCTCACAAGCGTGCTATTTAAAATGGCTTGATAGGATGCCGGAGCGACTCCTATCTTAAGTTTGCCCGGATTCAGGTTGAGGTAATTTTCAGTGGTCGCAAAAAGGTTCTCGACACTTTTTACGACCCAGCGGGCCTCGCCCACAAACACCTGTCCCGCTTCGGTGAGTCGTACGCCACGCCTCACTCGTAAAAACAGCTGCACACCCAGTTGTTGTTCAACATCCGCAATACTTCGCGTTAAGGCCGATTGCGAGATACAAAGAAACTCAGCCGCAGTCGTGATTGACTCATAATGAGCAACCTCCAAGACATGCCTGATTTTTCGAATATCAATATTCACACTAATCTCTCAGCACTTTCTTGTTATGTAGAAAACACATAATACACAGTGCTAATTGCATTCGACAGAATGTCATTTTTAGTTGAAGATTGCAGGCGTTTGTATCTACGATCACTTACTGATTAAGACAATTCGCAATACCTCAAAGCCGAATAACACCAGAGAGAATGAAACTATGTCTCAGTTAAACACACGCTTTTTGCCCGGACGACTGGGCGATGCGGGCCTTAACCTGCGAGACGATCCTCGAGCAGATAAGAGAATGCTAGCCGCAATGGAAGCGCGGGGACTACTAGAGCCTATTCCAGCGCTGCCTATCGACGCCGAATCAACCATCGACGAATTGCTGGCCTTTTGTGCTGAAAACGAAGCGGTCTATGAAGAGATGAATGAGGAAGCCATGCGAAATCTGCCTCCAGTACTTGGAGTATCCAAGGAGACTCGCACGATAAAGGGCGTCGATGATAATGACATCATTTTGTATATCCACCGACCAGGAAATATCAGCGGGCCGCTTCCAGGCATTCTTCATCTACATGGCGGCGGGATGGTATTGATGTCAGCCGCTGGATCTCTCTACGATCGCTGGCGTTGCGAATTGGCCGCGAGCGGACTTCTTGTGGTCGGGGTTGAATTTCGCAACGCCGCAGGAAAGCTAGGCCCTCATCCTTATCCTGCAGGGTTGAATGACTGCTGCTCAGCGCTCTATTGGATGGCCGATAATGCTACCGATCTGAATATTTCAGGCGTTATTGTCTCTGGCGAATCAGGCGGAGGCAATCTCTCGCTCGCAACCTGCCTGAAGGCAAATCTCGATAAGCGAGTAGATACGATTAGTGGGGTATATGCCCAGTGCCCTATGATATCCAACAAATATCAGAATAAAGATTCAGCATTGCCCTCGCTGTTCGAGAACGATGACTTTGGCTTGAATTGCGCGATGATGGGTGCGCTTTCCAAAGTCTATGATCCGACGGGGAATAATCAAACCAACCCGCTAACATGGCCGCTGCATGCTCAACAAAACGAGCTCATCGGACTGCCCTCACACTTCGTTTCAGTCTGCCAGCTAGATCCGTTGCGAGATGAAGGACT